>NZ_LLZH01000346.1:0-39342 GCF_001509495.1 Actinoplanes awajinensis subsp. mycoplanecinus
CTTGGGGGTGGGTCTTCAGGGTCTTCGGGATCTTCGGGGTCTTCGGGGTCTTCGGGGTCTTCAGGCCCTTCGGGCCCCGCCCCCGCCCCCGCCTCCAACCACCAGCTCACCGGATTCCCGTCCGCCGAGAGCATCGCGGAACTCCCCGACTCCGCGTTCGGCATGCCCGCGGCCCGCCGCGCCACCATCCGCGCCCTGGCCACCGCCGTAGCCGACCACCGCATCGACCTGGAGCCCACCGCCGACCGCGCCGAGACCACCGCCCGCCTGCTGGAACTGCCCGGCATCGGCCCGTGGACCGCCGGTTACGTCGCGATGCGCGCGATCGGCGACCCGGACGTCTTCCTCGCCACCGATCTGGCCGCCCGCCGTGGCGCGGCCGCGCTCGACCTGCCGGACTCGGCGAAGGCGCTCGCCGCGCACGCGGAACGCTGGCGCCCCTGGCGTTCCTACGCACTGGTCCGTCTCTGGCGATCGGCCTGACCGCAGCCCGAACATACCTCGCGCCGCCACCCGCGAAGCCGTTGTCCACAGGCCTTCCCGTTGTCCACAGGCGGCGAAGATTTTCGCTCGCGGCCGACGCGGATCGGCCACGCTGAACCCCCGAAGCAAGGAGTTGAGGAGCATGTTGCGTCATTCCACGATGGACACCCCGGCCGGCCCGTTCACCCTGGTGGCCGGCGACTCGGGCGCGGTCCGCGCGGCCGGTTTCACCGCCGACGTGCCGGAGCTGATCCGGCTGATCCACCCGTCGCTGGCAGAGCCCGCGGAGCCGGCCGACGACGTAGGCCCGGCACAGGCCGCGGTCCGGGCGTATTTCCAGGGTGACCTGACCGCGCTGGACTCGATCGCGGTCGAGCAGCGCACCGGCGGCGAGTTCATGGCGCACGCGTGGCTCGTGATGCGCGACATCAAGCCGGGCGACCCGGTGACGTATTCGCGGTATGCCGAGCTCGCCGGCCGCCCGGCGGCGATCCGGGCGGCGGCCGCGGCGTGCGCGCGCAATCCGGTGGCGCTGATCGTGCCGTGCCACCGGGTGTTCCGCACGGACGGCGGGCTGGGCGGCTACCGGTGGGGCCTGCCGGTGAAGTCCTGGCTGCTGGAGCACGAGTCAGCCGGCTGATCCGCACGCGCCGCGGTCACTGTCCGCCGCACGGTCCCGGCAGGCGGTCGTCCGGTCCCGGCAGCCGGTCCGCTCCGGCTCACCCGGGGCCGACCCCTTTCACGGTACGACGTGAGACCCGCGACGGCCCCCGCCCCGGTGCGGTAACAGCGCGCACCGCACCCCTCGGCCGGCACGCGCGGTCATCTCGAACCCGCCCTGACAGCGACCAGCACCAGCCCGGCACACCCCCATGCCACTCAGCCTATTTTGATCCCGGCGGGGCGGCAGCGGTCCGCGCTCGGCGCTGAAGGGGCGGCGGAAGCCCGCGCTCGGCGCCTGTGGGGCGGCCGGGGTCCGCGCTCGGTCGGGTTCGGGGGCGGTAGCGGTCCGCGGTCGGGTTGTGCGTGCGGCTATCGCCCCCAGGTGGGCGGCGAGCGCACGCAATCCGGCAACGCGGACTCGCACCGCCCTAATCCGGCAACGCGGACTCGCACCGCCCTACCCAGCAGCCACAGGTACATCCGAGCGGGCATGTACACCCCGCCCCTCCCACAAAGGTGATCGAGGGGCGACCAGCCGACGATCAACGTGCTCGACGCTCCCCAGGCAGACACCATGCTCACCCCGGCCGGGATCGGCTACACCCTGCCCGCGAGCGCACGGCCGCACACTCGCCGGCACCCGCGCCACCGCCCCGACCGGGATGCCCTCGCGTGCCAGACGGTTCCGGCCACCACCGCCCCATCAAGATCAACTTAAGCTGAGCGGCATTGCGACACACCCGGCTGGGCACCACAGCCCGAATCAGCCCCCATAACGGCCCCCAGAACCAGCCCGACACACCCAGCTGGACACCACGGCCCGAATCAGCCCCCATAACGGCCCCCAGAACCAGCCCGCCACACCCGGCTGGACACCACTGCCCGAATCAGCCCGCCAAAACGGCCACCAGAACCAGCCCGACACACCCGGCTGGTTCTGGTGGCCGTTATTTGTCCAGGTAGGACGCGGCGAGGGGTGCAGCAGGCTGCCGCCAGCGCCGGCCGGGGCCGCTTGCCGGTGGCGGGTGGGCGGCACACTGGCGGGCGGCGGGGTGCCCGACGGTGACGTGAGGCGACATGACGGTTCGTGGGTGGCGGGCGTGATCCTGCCGCGCTGTGCCGCCTGCGGACGGCTGATGACGCTCACCGGTTTCGTCACGGCGAACGGTGAGCTGGTCTGCCGGCGGCACGCGCACGAGCGGCCCGCCGTCTGCTGTGGACTCCCGGCGGATCTCGCATTGCGGACGGACTGGCCGTTGTGCCCGCGGTGCGGAGCCACCGCGGTGCGGACCCAGCAGGACGTGAAGCGGGTGCTGCCGCCGATCGCGGCACGGATCCGGTCGTTGTCGATCCGGACGACGACACCGGTACGGGTACGCCTCGTACCCCGCGACGAGTTGCAGAACCGGCTGACCGGCCCCGGCGAGGTGCACGGGCTGACCGTTGTCGCGGGTCTCGACGTGATGGACCTGATGGTGGCCCGGGATCTGCCGCTGGTGCGGTTCGGGGTGGTGGTGGCGCACGAGGTGATGCACGCCTACCTGGCCCAGCAGGGGTTCGGTGACCTGTCGCCACAGGTCGAGGAGGGGTTGTGCGAACTGCTGGCACACGCCTGGCTGAAGGATCAGCCGGGCGATCCGGCGGAGTGGGAACGCCGCCGGATCACGCACAACCCGGATCCGGTGTACGGCGACGGCTTCCGGGCCGCCCGCGACGCCGCGATCCGGATCGGCGGCGTGCGCCGCATGCTCGACCACGTCCGCCGCCACGGCACCCTGCCCGGCCCGCCATGAAACGCCCGGCCCACCACGAAAAGCCCGGCATGAAACGCCCGGCCCACCACGAAAGCCCGGCATGAAACGCCCCGCCCACCACGAACGCCCGGCCCGCAACAAAACGCAAGCCGCGTGCACGCGCTTTCTAGGCTGAACGGCGACCGTTCCCGCCCGCCCGGCGCAGGAGGAACCATGTCCGATGTCCCGCAGGTGCCCGACGACCGTACTCTCGCTCTGGCCTTCTATCTGCTGGTCGACGTGTCGTATTCGATGGACGGCGCGCCGCTGGACGCGGTGAACCGGATCCTGCCCGAGGTGATCGACACCATCGAGGAGAGCCCGACGCTCGGTGACGTGGTGCGGTTCGGCGCGCTGGATTTCGCGGATGACGCGCGGACCGTGCTGCCGCTCGGTGACCTGCGGGACGTGCGGGCCATTCCGCAGTTCACCGCGAGGGGCGGCACGTCGTACGCGGCGGCGTTCCGGCGGCTGCGGCACGACATCGAGCACGACCTGGCGCGGTTGCGGGGCGAGGGGTTCCAGGTCTACCGGCCGGCGGTCTTCTTCGTCACGGACGGGGCGCCGACCGACGCCGTGCCGGAGGTGCGGGCCGCGTTCGCTGAGCTGACCGATCCGGGTTTCCGCGGGCGTCCGAACATCATCCCGTTCGGGGTGACGCCGGAGCTGCCGGGGGACTCGCTGGAGCCGTGGGTCCACCCGAAGCCCGGCACCGGCGGCAAGCCGATGCGCAGTTATGTCTACGGCGGCGCGGGTGACGCCGCGACCGCGATCCGGCAGATCGCCGACGTCCTGATCAGCAGCATCGTCGCGTCGGCGAACTCGGTGAACGACGCCGGCGCCGCGGGCGGCTTCGTGCCACCGGACGACGACGACCTGGGCGACTGGATCTGACGGCCGCCCGCCGTGACCGACGAGCAGGGACGACCACCCCCGACGGAGCCGCCCGCTGACCGGAAACGACCGCTGCCGGAGACCACCGCTGACCGGAAACGACCGCTGCCGGAGACCACCGCTGACCGGAAACGACCGCTGCTGGAGACGACCGACGAGCCGACCCTCGGGTACGACGAGCAGGGCCGTCCACCGCCCTGGACCCGGCACGACAACCGGCGCTGGGTGGTCGGTGACCCCGGCCGGCAGCCCGCGATACGTGCCCGCGTACCCCGGATGTTCCGCACTCCCCCACCCGACATCGTCATCGACGGCGCGGAGGCGGGCCGCCTGACGTTCCGCGCCACGTCGGTACGCGGGGCTGGTCACCAGGAGCGCGGCGAACCGCGACAGGACGCGTACGCGGTCCGGTTCACCCGGGATCAGCGCTGGCTGGCCGGCTGCGTCGCGGACGGGGTGTCGGCCGCGAAGCGGTCGCACGAGGCCGCCGCCGTGATCTGCGAGATCGTCGCCCAGTCCCTGATCGACCACCTGGTGGCGTACCCACCGCCACCCGGCGCATCCGGCTGGGCGGCCGAACTGCCCTGGTCACCAACGGTCACGGCGGCCAACGACGCGGTGACCGACCTGGCCCGCCCATTCCTGACGAAGGCCACGACGGCGACGACGCTGACGTTCGAGCAGGTGCGGGCGGTCATGTCGGCGACCGCGCTGGCGTTCGCCGTCGAGACCGAGCCCGCCCCGAACGGCGGCCACCGCGCCATGCTGGCCAATCTGTCCGGTGACTCCGCCGCGTTCCTGCTCACCGGCGGCGCGTGGCTGCCGCTGACCGCGGTGAAGAACGACGGCGCGGCGATCTTCTCGAGCGGGGTGCGCTCGCTGCCGGCCGACGTCCGGGTCGCGCCGAACGCGTTCTACCTGTTCCCGGGCCAGGTGCTGCTGGTGATGACGGACGGGCTCGGCGACCCGTTCGGCTCCGGCGCGGGTTCGGTCGCCGACTTCCTGCGCACCCGGTGGGCGGCGCCGCCGGATCCGCTGGCGTTCGCGCAGCAGGTCGCGTTCCTCCGCAAGTCGTTCACCGACGACCGCACCGCCGTCGTCCTCTGGCCGGCACCCCCCGCCGACCGGGACACCGCCCGAAAACCCGGACCACACCCCGACGACCAGGACACCGGACCGGACGCCGACGTCCGGGACACCGCCCGGCAACCCGGGCCGGACGCCGATGAGTGAGCTGCCGCTGCGGCGTCTCGGGCGGCTGGAGCAGCTCGCCCGGGGTGGCACCGCCACCGTCTTCCTCGCCCCCGACCTGCGGCTCCCCGACCTGCCCGGCAGCCGGTTCGTCTACAAGCGATACACCGGCGCGACGAAGCGCCGCGCCGGGCCGTCGCTGGCCGGTGGGCTGTCGGGGTTCGTCAGGTTCCGGGACCGGCTGCCGGACGCGCAACGGGCCGCCTGGGACGCCCGGATCATCTGGCCGCTGCGCGTCGTCGTCGACGAGGACGGCGCGGCCGACGGCGTTCTCATGCGGCTCATCCCGGACCGCTACTTCCAGGATTTCCGCAAGCGGTCCGGCGGTCTGCACCGCAAACCCCGGGAGATCGAGACCCTGTTCGGCGACGACGCGACCACGCGGCGCACCGGCCTGCCACCCGTCGACGTCGGTGACCGGCTGCGGCTGATCCGGGCGGTCGCCGGGGCCTACGCGATGATGCACCGGCAGAACGTGGTGGTCGGCGACGTCTCCGGCCGCAACATCATCTACGACCCGGATCCGGCCCGGCCGTCGGTGCTGGTGGTCGATGTGGACAGTGCCCGGGTGCGGGGCACGCGCGCGGTGTTCGGGATGCAGCCGCACACGCCGAACTGGCAGCCGCCGGAAGCCCTGGCCGCGAGCGCCGAGCTGGCCCGGCTGGACCCGGCCGACACCGACGCCCACGACCGGCTGCGGGCCCGCTGGGCGATCCAGAGCACGACGACCGACGTGTACAAGTTCGCCCTGATGGCGGCGCGGATCCTCGCCAACGGGCGGGGTGCCGCGGTCCGCCGGGACCCGGCCGGCGCGCACCGGATCCTCCGGGAGCGAGCGGGTGCGCAGGCCGCGGCACTGCTCGACGCGAGCCTGTCACCGGCAGGACGGGACCGCCCGGCGATGCGCGACTGGTATGAGGCGCTGCACCCGGCTGGTTCGCAGGGGTGCCTCCCCGAGCCGGAGGCACCCCTGCGAACCAGCCGGAACAGCGAGCGACCGGTGAGCGGCACCTGGGAATGGACCGACGGGCAGGGCTGGGTCCGCGGGTGACCGGGTGACTGCCATGTCCACGGACCGACGGGCGGGGCTGGGTCCGCGGGTGACCGGGTGGCTGCCGCACCTGCGGGCCGGGCGCGGGGTCAGGCCGTGCCGGGACCGGGTGGGTGCCAGGGCTGCGGGAGTGGCGGGGCCGCCGGGGTCCAGGCCGCGAGCCAGTTCAGGTCCGCGTCGCGCCAGGCCGGATCACCGCTTTCCCGTACGCGTACCGCGTCGCAATCGGTCACCAGCACGTCGACGCGCGGAGCGAGCGTGTAGGGCGCCGAGTCCAGCGCGTGCGCACCGAGCCGCACGTCGTGCCGGTGCGCCAGCTCGATCAGGTCGCGGACGGCGGCACGCAGCCGGAGCCGGTCGCCGGGCGGGGCCTGCCCGAGCTCACCGTCGTAGCGGCGGGCCGGCACGTCCGGGGCGAGCAGGCCGGTGACCGCGGTCGCGCCGGCGCCGACCACGAGCCGGACCGGCCAGAGCATCCGGGCGGTGAGCTCGCCGGCGTGCCCGCGCAGCGCGACCATCCGCAGCAGCGGGGCGAACGGCTGCCCCGGGTCGAGGAACCGGCGGTAGACGAGCGGCCCGGGATGCCCCGTGCCGGGGTCGCCGGCCTGCAGCAGGTCGGTGAGCGGGGCGTGGCGCTGGCCGTACCCGAGAAGCAGTTGATCCTCCCGGACCACCCATCGGTCGTAGGAGATCCGCGGAGCGCCGGACCCCAGTGACCGGCGGACCGTGGCGACCACCCGGCGAGCGACGCCCGTCAGGGTGTCGTCGGCGCCCGCCATCGCGACCTCGACGCCGCGCCCCGCGCCGAGCTCGGCGAGCAGGCCGAAGTCCGCGCCGGGCAGCGGGACCAGCAGCACCCGCGGCGCCCAGTCCCGGGTCTCGTCGGCGTGCAGGGTGCCGGTGAGCAGGGCGTCGAGGGCGGCGGCCCGCTCGTGCGGCTCGTCGGCCGCATGGCCGGTTGTGATCACCACGAGGCACGGGGTGCGCACGTCCGCGGCGTCGTCCTCCAGCATGGTGATGTCGCTGCGGATCAGCCGGCGCAGGGCGAGCAGTGCGGCGGCGAGCCGGGGCGCGGCGGTGGACCGGCCGGCGGGCAGGGTGGCGAGGCGGGGCGGACGGAGCGCGGCGTCGGCCTGCTGGAGCTGCATCAGCGGGACCAGGTCGCCGTCGCCGGTGTGCAACTCGACGCTCCAGCGGACCGCGTCGGCCAGGCCGGGATCCGCGGTGAGCTGCTCGGCCAGGTGCGCGAGCAGCAGGTCGACGGTGGCCCGGCCCCGATCGGACAGCGCACCGGAGACGTCGCAGAGCACGTACAGCGGCTGGATGGTCAGACCCGCGGAGTCGTCGGTCACCGGAACCTCCGCGCTCCGAGGCTAGCCGGGCGCGGCCACCCCGGGCCGGTTCCGGACGGCGGCCGGGGTCCGGGGCGGGCCCTACCGGCTGCGCGGGTCCGGGGCGGCAAAAGCCGGGATCCGGGGAGCCGGGGCCGGGTTTCGGTCCACCATAGGAGGCATGCCGATCGCCCCAGAGGAGGTCGAGGCGCCGGCCGGGGACAGCACGTTGTTCCGGTCGTCGCCGGGCCGGACGTTCGTCGCGGTGTTCGCCGTGCTGATGCTGTCGTACCTGGCGGTCTCCCCGATCGTGGGGTGGATCGCGCGGGACACCGGGGACCCGTGGTGGGTGACCGCGCTGCAGGCGGTCGTCGTCGGGACCGCGGTCGCCGCGTTCTACGCGCTGTCCGCGCGGGCCGCGCTCAGCACCTGGGTACGGATCTCGGCCGGTGGCCTGGAACTCGCCGCCCAGGGCAGCGACCCGGTGCTGCTGGCCTGGGACGACGTGGCCGCCGTGACGGTGCGGCGCAGCGGCCTGCGCACCGTGCTCGAGGTGACCCCGGTGGACATGGACACCGTGCACCCGGTGCAGGGGCCGGCCGAGGGCTGGCCGCCGCTGACCGAGACGGCGCGCGGGCCGGCGTTCGTGGCCGACCTGTCGCAGATCTGGCCGGGTGCCCGGGCGCTGCGGCGGGAACTCGTCCGGCGCCTCCACCCGTACCCGAGACCGACCGTCGACGCCCACCCACCGCAACCCTGGTGAAAGACCGAAGGCGGGCCCGAGGGCCCGCCTTTTCCCTGGTGAGAACGAACTAGAAGTCGCCGCCGCCGAAATCGCCGCCACCGAAGTCCCCGCCGCCGAAGTCGCCACCGCCCCAGTCGCCGCCACCGCCGCCGACGTCGCCGAGGCTGTTCACGTCGCCACCGCCGTCACCGCCGACGTCGCCGCCGTCGGCGATCCCGTCCTGGTAACCGTCGGCGTAGGAACCGTCGGCGAACGCGCCGACGTCACCGAAGGACGGCGAGAACAGCGCGTCGAAGATCAGCATGCCGCCGAGCACACCGGCGCCGGTGCCGAGCGCGGTCTTCCAGACCGGCGTCGAATACCAGCCGGACGGCACCGGACGGCCCTGCACCCGGCCGCCGGGGTAGTAGTACGGAGTGTCCGGTCCGGGCTGCGGACCGGCCCGGTACGCGTGGCCCTGCACACTGACCTCACGTTCCTGGGTGAGCTGGCCGGAGCCACGGGACGCGGCCAGCGGCGGCACGTCCGGGCCCGGGTCGAGGCCCATCGCCACCCGGCCGGCCCGCACGTACGCCAGGCCCTCCAGGGCCGACTCCCGGGCCAGCTCGAACTGCCGCACCGTGGTGGCCTGCTGCAACTGGCCGCCGGCGGCGTTGTACCGCTCGCTCGCGTCGGCCAGCGCCTGCCGCGCGGCCGGGTCCTCGGCGTGCAGGTTCAGCACCTGGCCGCCGAGTCGCTCGTACCACCGCTGCGCGTCGGCGCGGGCGTCCTCGAGCTGGGTCTGCTTCAGTTTGCCGCCGCCACGTTGAACGCCGGCGACGATCAGGGCGACGATCGCGACGATGGCCAGGATGAGCAACACGCCGTTCATGTTTCCCAAGGTACTCCCGGTGGTCTTGTGGCGTTGTTCTGGCAATCTGCGATGGTGACGTACTCGACGCTCGCTGTGATCCTGGTCTGCCTCGCGGCCGGCGCCGCCCTCGGCTGGTTGGCCGCGAGGGCCCGTGCCGCCGCCGACATCGCCCGGCTGGAGGCGACGGTGGCCGCGACCCGCGACGGCGAGCACCGGCTGGAACAGTCGATGCGGGCGCTGGCCTACGAGTCGACCGCCCAGTCGCAGGAGGCGGTGGCCCGGGCCGTCGCGCCGCTGCAGGACACCCTGCGACGGTACGAGCAGCGGGTCGCCGACCTGGAGCACGAGCGGATCGACGCGTACGCCGAGCTGCGCGAGCAGGTCCGGGCGATGGGTGTGGTCTCCACCGAGCTGCGCGGCGAGACCCGGCAGCTGGTGTCCGCGCTGCGTACCCCGCAGGTGCGTGGCCGCTGGGGTGAGCACCAGCTGCGCCGGATCGTGGAGGCGGCCGGGCTGCTGGAGCACTGCGACTTCGGCGAGCAGGTCACCGGCGAGACCGACAACCAGGGCGTCCGGCCCGACATGGTGGTCCGGCTGCACGGCGGGCGCACCGTGGTGGTGGACGCGAAGGCGCCGCTGGAGGGTTATCTGTCCGCGATGGAGGCCCGCGACGAGCGGGACCGGGATCTGCACCTGGACCAGCACGCCCGGCACCTGCGGGCGCACGTGGACGCGCTGTCGGCGAAGGAGTACTGGACGGCGTTCGCGTCGACACCGGACTTCGTGGTGCTGTTCGTGCCGGCCGACCCGTTCCTGGACGCGGCGTTGCAGCGGGACCCGGTGCTGATGGAGTATGCGTTCCGCCGCAACGTGGTGCTGGCCACCCCGGCGACGCTGGTGGCGATGCTGCGCACCGTGGCGTTCGCCTGGCGGCAGGAGAAACTGACCGGTAACGCGGTCGCCGTGCACACCCTGGGCCGGGAGCTCTACGCCCGGCTGGCGACGCTCGGTGACCACGTGAGCCGGCTCGGGGTGTCGCTGAACGGGGCGGTCAGCGCGTACAACAAGGCGGTCGGCTCGCTGGAGTCCCGGGTGCTGGTCAGCGCACGCAAACTCGCCGAGATGGGGGTCTCGGACGAGGAGCTGCCGCAGCCACCTCAGGTGGAGGTGGCCCCGCGGCAGCCCCAGGCGCCGGAATTCAGCTAGCCGCGGCCGGGCCGCGGCCGGCGCTCAACTGGCCGCTGCCCGAGCCGCCGCGGCCAGCTTCATGTCGCGGCGCAGCTCCTGCGGCAGGGAGAACGTCAGGCGCTCCTCGGCCGTGGTGAACTCGGTGACCTCGCCGAAGCCGTGGTCGGCGAGGCGCGCGAGCACCTCCATGACCAGCTCGTCCGGCACGCTGGCGCCGGACGAGACGCCGACCGTGGTCGCGCCGTCGAGCCACTCGTCCTGGATCTCGCTGGCGTAGTCGACCAGGTGACCGGCGCGGGCGCCGGCGCCGAGCGCGACCTCGACCAGCCGCACCGAGTTCGACGAGTTGGTCGAGCCGACCACGATCACCACGTCGCACTCCGGCGCGATCTCTTTGATCACGTGCTGCCGGTTCGAGGTGGCGTAGCAGATGTCGTCGCTGGGCGGCGACTGCAGCAGCGGCAGCCGGGTCTTGAGCCGGGCCACGGTCTCCATGGTCTCGTCGACCGAGAGCGTGGTCTGCGACAGCCAGACGACCTTGGCCGGGTCGCGGATCACCACGTTGGCCACGTCGTCGGGCCCGTCGACCAGCTGGATGTGCGCGGGCGCCTCACCGGCGGTGCCGATGACCTCCTCGTGCCCCTCGTGCCCGATCAGCAGGATGTCGTAGTCCTCGGCGGCGAACCGCTTCGCCTCGTGGTGGACCTTCGTCACCAGCGGGCAGGTCGCGTCGATCGCCTTGAGGTTGCGCTCGCGGGCCTGGTCGTGCACCTCGGGCGCGACGCCGTGCGCGGAGAAGACCACTGTCGCGCCCTCGGGCACCTCGTCGTTCTCCTCGACGAAGATGGCGCCGCGGGCCTCGAGCGTGCCGACCACGTGTTTGTTGTGCACGATCTGCTTGCGCACGTAGACCGGGGCGCCGTAGAGCTTCAGCGCCTCCTCGACGGTCTGCACGGCGCGGTCGACGCCGGCGCAGTAGCCACGCGGCTTGGCGAGCAACACCCGCTTACGAGGTTCAGTCACCCGGCCATGGTACGTGCCCCGATCCCCCGGCCGCCCTCCTGCGATCAGGGCCACAGCCCTGGCGTCCGGGTGGTAGAGATCTCCCCATGACGACGGACCCGATCACCGGCCATCCGGTCCGGGTGATGATCGGCGCGGGCACCTGCGCGCTCGGCGCTCTCGCGGTGCTGTTCGCCCCGGCAGCGCTGGTGGTGCTGGCCGCGGGCGCGCTCCTGCTGTGCTGGCATCGGCTGCGCCCTTCGGCCGCGTTCGCCGCGGTGGGCGCGGTGGCCGGTGCGGTGGCGGGCACGTTCGGGACCCTTCTGGTACGGACGGAAGAGCTCTGCTGCATGTTCGGCTGGTCGGAGGGCCGGGGCTGGCCGTACTCCTGGCTGACCCGGGGCGGGGTGGCCGACGAGCCGGACACCGCCCGGCAGCTGGCGATCGCGGACGGGTGGGACGTCTACCCGGAGCATCTGGCCGCGGACGTGGTGCTGTGGGCGTACACCGGATTTGTGCTCTTCGCGGTGATCGGCCTGGGGTGGCGCATCGGTCGTGAGCGGCGCGGCGGCCGGCCCAGCGGGTCCTGATCGGTTTGACCCCATAACAGCGCTTTAGAGCCGATACTCGGGGACATGAGCGCCGAGCGGGACGACGGCTGGCCCTCGATCCCGACCGTTCTGCGGGTGATGACCGGCTGGTTCCTGTTCGGGATCGGCCTGCTCGACCTGGCCACCGGCGGGGACGGGCCGGCCTATGCGATCTTCCACGTGGCGGTGACACTCGGCGGGACGGTTCTGCTGAGCCTGCACCGGATCCGGCCGAGCCGGACCGGCTACCAGATCGCGGCGCTCACCGGCCTGGCCGGCCTCGGCCTCGGGTTGCTGCCCACCACCACCCGGTGCTGCCTGGCCTTCTACCCGCAGCGCCGCGGCTACCCGTTCCCGTTCCTGGGCAGCGGCGGCGGCCTGCACCTGGACGGCCGGTACCTCGCCGCTGACCTGGTGTTCTGGGTCTGTGCCGGGCTGGTCACCCTGGTCGGTGCGCGGTTCGTGGAGCGGCTGCTGCCGGAGCGGCGCACCCCGGTCGACCTGGCCGGCTACGTGGGCCGGCACGCCGAGCCGCACGCGCACGAGGCCGAGGATCACGCGCACGTGCCGCGGCATCGCGCCGACGAGAATGTCGGTGGGCTGACCTAGTCTGGCCGGGTGAACGATCCGCAGGCCACCACGACGGGCGGCCCCCCGAAGAGCACCGCCGACGAGCCGTGGCCGGTGCGGGTGGTCAGTCAGAAGGTCGGCGCCTGGATCGCCAAGCTCGGCTGGGTCTGGGTCGACGGGCAGGTCGCCCAGATCAGCCGCCGGGCCGGCTCCGGGGTGGTCTTCCTGACCCTGCGCGACCCGGCCGCCGACCTGAGCCTGACCGTCACCATGCACCGCGACGTGCTGGAGATGGGCGCGCCCGACCTGGCCGAGGGCGCCCGGGTGACGCTGCACGCCAAGCCGGAGTTCTATCCGGCGCGCGGCACGCTGAGCCTGCGCGCCGACGAGATCCGCCAGGTCGGCCTCGGCGAGCTGCTGGCCCGGCTGGAGCGGCTGAAGAAGCTGCTCGCCGCGGAGGGCCTGTTCGCCCGGGAGCGCAAGCGCCGGCTGCCGTTCCTGCCCACCCGGATCGGCCTGATCACCGGGCAGAACACCGCCGCCGAGCGCGACGTGCTGATGAACGTCAAGCGTCGCTGGCCGGCCGCCGACTTCCGGGTCGCGCACGTCGCCGTGCAGGGGCCGAACGCGGTGCCGCAGATCCTCAACGCGCTCAAGGTGCTCGACGACGACGAGACGGTCGACGTGATCGTGATCGCCCGCGGCGGCGGCAGCGTGGAGGACCTGCTGCCGTTCTCCGACGAGGCGCTGTGCCGGGCGGTGTTCGCCGCGCGCACGCCGGTGGTCAGCGCGATCGGCCACGACCCGGACACCCCGCTGCTGGACTACGTCGCCGACCTGCGCGCCTCCACGCCGACCGACGCGGCCAAACGGATCGTCCCCGACCTCGGCGACGAGCTGCGGATGATCGAGCTGGCCCAGCGCCGGCTGGACCGCGCGGTGCTCACCCTGATCGGCCGGGAGCAGCAACGGATCGAGGGGTGGCGGTCCCGGCCGGTGCTGGCCCGGCCGGAGTCGCTGATCGACCAGCGCTCCACCGAGGTGACCGCGCTGCGCGACCGGGCCGGGCGCAGCCTGGAGCACCGGGTGCGCCGGGCCGACGACGAGCTGCGGCACACCCTGGCCCGGCTGCGCGGGCTGTCGCCGCTGGCCACCCTGCAGCGGGGTTATGCGATCGTGCAGCGCGACGACGGGCACGTGGTGCGGGCGGCCGGCGACGTGGGCACGGGCGACCCGCTGCGGGTCCGGCTGGCCGAGGGTGAGCTGGGCACGGTGGTCACGTCGGTGTCAGCTTCGGGTTCGGTTTCAGGTTCGGCTTCGGCTTCGGCTTCAGGTTCGGGGGAAAAGGACGCATGAGCGACGAGAGTCTCAGCTACGAACAGGCGCGGACCGAGCTGGCCGGGGTGGTCGACCGGCTGGAGCAGGGCGGCGGCAGCCTGGAGGAGTCGCTCGCGCTGTGGGAGCGCGGCGAGAAACTGGCCGACGTCTGCCAGCGCTGGCTCGACGGCGCCCGCGCGCGGATCGACGCCGCCCGGGCGGCCCGCGACTCGGAGTGACCGGGCGGCACTGCCCCTGGGCCGTGCCGCTCCTGACCCGCGCGGCTCGCGGCCGTGCCGCTCCGGGCCGTGCCGCTCATCGGCTCAGCGCAGGGACGCGGCCAGCTGCTCCAGGGTCTTCTGGCTGGACGTGCCGACGATCAGCACGGTCCGCTTGCCCTCGGTGAAGATCAGCGCGGTCTCGCCCGGCCGGCCGCTGTAGACCAGCCAGGTCCGCTGCTCGGTGCGATAGGCGCCGGTGCGCTTCCCGTCCTTGCCGACCTCGGCCGGCACCAGGGTCTCGGCCGGCGTGGTGCTCTCCACCAGCTGCGCCGAGCCGTCGTCCGGGTCGACGTACCCGATCCGCAGGGTCACGCCGCCGGCCGTGCGTTTGACGGTCGCCGTGGTGACCCGCCAGTCCGCGTCCAGCCCGGCCGGCTGCAGGACGGTGAACTCCTTCGAGGCCTGCTGGATCGAGGGAGCCGGGTCGACGGTGATCGGCTCGTCGCCGCTGAGCACCACCCGGTAGAAGACGAGCAGCAGCGCGATCGGCACGATCAGCACCAGCAGCGACAGGGCCATGTCACGCGTCGACCGGCCCTCGCGCTTGGTCAGGCGCATCGGGGCCGGCGCGGTCTCGGTAGCAGCGGGTTCCACGTGCTCATTGTTAACCATGTCGCTGAACCGGGACTTGGCACGTCCTCGGATGCCAGGATCGAGGGACTCACCAACCCCGCAACGACGCGAGGAGGCCGACATGCCTGCACGGATTCCCCAGGATCTCGACCGCAACATCGCCCTCGACCTGGTCCGCGTGACCGAGGCGGCCGCCATGGCGGCCGGCCGATGGGTCGGACGTGGCGACAAGAACGGCGGCGACGGCGCCGCCGTCGACGCGATGCGCAAGCTGATCAACTCGATTCAGATGCAGGGCGTCGTCGTGATCGGCGAGGGCGAGAAGGACGAAGCCCCGATGCTCTACAACGGCGAACGGGTCGGCGACGGCACCGGGCCGGAGGTGGACGTCGCGGTCGACCCGGTCGACGGCACCACCCTGATGAGCAAGGGCATGCCCGGCGCCGTGGCGGTGCTGGCAGTGGCCGAGCGGGGGGCGATGTTCGACCCCAGCGCGGTCTTCTACATGGACAAGATCGCGGTCGGGCCGGACTGCGCCGACGTGATCGACATCAACGCCGGCGCGACCGAGAACCTGCGCCGCATCGCCCGGGCCAAGCGGAGCAGCATCTCCGACGTGACCGTGTGCATCCTGGACCGGCCGCGGCACGCCGCGCTGGTCGCGGAGGTCCGGCAGGCCGGCGCGAACATCAAGTTCATCTCGGACGGCGACATCGCCGGCGCCATCTCGGCGGCGCGCGGTGAGTCCGACGTGGACGTGCTGATGGGCATCGGCGGCACACCCGAGGGGATCACCGCGGCCTGCGCGATCAAGTGCCTGGGCGGCATGATCCAGGCGAAGCTCTGGCCGCTCGACGACTCGGAACGGCAGAAGGCGATCGACGGCGGGCACGACCTGGACCGGGTGCTCACCACCGACGACCTGGTCACCGGCGACAACTGCTTCTTCGTTGCCACCGGGGTCACCTCGGGCGACCTGCTCAAGGGGGTGCGGTACCGGTCCGGTGGCGCGCACACCCAGTCGATCGTGATGCGGTCGAAGAGCGGGACGATCCGGGTGATCGACTCGTATCACCGGCTGGAGAAGCTGGCGCTCTACTCGGCCGTGGACTTCGACGGGCACCTGCCGACCGTACCGAGCGGCGACGAACCGCGGATGTGAGCCCGCCCGGCCGTGCCGTGCGTTCCGGCTGCCGGGACGCGCGGCACGGCCGCCGGGGACCCGTGAACGTCGCGGGCTCCCCGTCGTACCGGAAAAATGGGGTCAGCGGCGGCGGCGGAACAGGAACGCGGCGAGGAAGCCGCCGATCAGGCCGCACAGGTGGCCCTGCCAGGACACCGCGCGGTCGGTCGGCAGGATGTTGTAGATCTGGTACCAGTAGAGCAAGCCGATGAACGCGGCCACGCCCAGGTTCCACCAGCTGCGCTCGACGAAGCCGCGGGCGAAGAGCAGGCCGAGATAACCGAAGACCACCCCGCTGGCGCCGACCACGACCGTGCCCGGGTCGCCGACGAACCACACGCCCAGGCCGCTGACCAGCATGATGACGAACGTCGACCAGAGGAACCGGCGGGCGCCACCGGCCAGCGCGAACGTGCCGACCAGGATCAGCGGCACCGCGTTGCCGTAGAGATGGTCCCAGCCGGAGTGCAGGAACGGGCTGAACAGCACGCCGTCCAGGCCGTCGATGCGACGCGGGATGATGCCGCCGGCCACGTCCAGGGTGCCGGCGCCGACGGCGACGTCCAGCGCCTCGACCAGGAAGAGGACCGGGATCACCGCGCACATCGTGACGAACGCGCGACCCAGGGCAGCGTAAAAGGCGTCGGTGCCGAACTGCGTCGCCGCGTCGGCTCGGGTCTCGGGGGCCCAGCTCATCCCTCGATGGTCCCAGGTGCGCGCACCCCCGGCCAGTGCGCGAGCCGTCAGGACAGGGTGCGGATGGCCTCGAGGATCGCCGGGCGGAACTTGGAGATCTGGGTGTAGACCCCGGGGTACGCGTCCCGGGCGCAGCCCAGCCCCCAGCTCACGATGCCGACCTGGGCCCACCGCCCGTCCCGGCCGCGCCGCACCATCGGGCCGCCGGAGTCGCCCTGGCAGGTGTCCACCCCGTGCCGCCCGGCACAGATCGAGTCGGTCTTCACCAGGGTCACCTTCGCGGCCAGGTACGACTTCGCGCACACCTCGTCGGTGATGGTCGGCACGCTCGCGTAGTGCAGCCGGCGTTCCTGCTGCGGCGAGCCCTCCTTGGTCTGGCCCCAGCCCATCACCGTGACGTCGCCCTGGTCGGCGGAGGCGTCCGGGATCATGTCGAGGGTCGGCAGGCCGAGGTCCTTGTCCAGCTTGACCACCGCCCAGTCGTCGCCGCGGGTCTCGGTCTGGAACCCGGGCGCACGGAACACCTGGACCGAGCGGGCGGTGAGCGCGTTCTTGGCCTTCAGGTCGGTCACCCCGGCGGTCACGATGATCTTGGTATTGGGTCCGGTCGGGCCGACGCAGTGCCCGGCGGTGAGCACCACCCGGGGCGCGGTGAGCGCGCCGCCGCAGCCCATCGAGAGCCGGACCACCCAGGGGAACTCGCCGGTCTTCGCGACGGTGCCGCCGACCACTTCGAGGATCGGCGGTCCGCCGACGCCCGCGCGGGCCGGCACGTCACCGGCGGCGAGCACGACCGCCAGGGCGACAACCAGGACGAGCGAGGCGACATTTCGGACCATCCGGACATTTGATCACAGCAAAACGGGGCCGTGCGGCTTGCCGCGCGGCCCCGTTCCTAACGCTTCGGGCACTGACGCCCTAGTACCAGCCGGAGCTCTCCGAGTGGTTCCACGCCCCGCAGGGGGTGTCGTAACGGCCCTCGATGTACCCGAGGCCCCACTTGATCTGCGTGGCCGGGTTGGTCTTCCAGTCGTCCGCGATCGACGCCATCTTGCTGCCGGGCAGCGCCTGCGGGATCCCGTACGCACCGGAACTGCGGTTGGCGGCCTTGTAGTTCCAGCCGCTCTCGCGCTTCCACAGCTTGTCCAGGCACGGGAACTGGTCGATCTTGAAGCCGGCGTTGAGCATCAGCGCGCAGCCGATCCCCCGGCTGCCCGAGTACTCGCTGCACGAGCTGGGGATCTCACCGGCGAACGGCACCGCGGCGCCGGACTCCTCGGCCTTCTTCGCCTCTTCGGCCTTCTTCGCGGCCGCCTCGACGGCGATCGCCTTCTTCTCGAGCGTCCGCGCCTTGGTGGCGGCGGCCTTCGCCTCGACCGCGGCCTTCGCGGCGGCGGCGTCCTCGGCCGTCCGGCGGAACGCCCGGGCTGCGGCGTGCTCGGCCTGACGCGACCTCAGCAGCTGCAGCTCCTCCGCGTTCGCCTGCATGACGAGCTGCGAGTCGTTGCTCTGCTGCTGGACCTCGCGGTCCTGCCCGAGGTACACACCGCCGCCGAGACCCGCGACCAGCAGGCTGACGGACGCCGTACGAACTCCGAGCCGGCGCACGAGCCGATTCACGAAGATTCCCTTCGTCGGGGGTAATGAACGCGGCACGGCCCCACCGGCTGGTGGACGGTCGTGCCGCGAGCACCGCGACCCGAATCGGCCGCCGCCTCGCACCCGCGAGGGGTGGCCTCAGTCGATCTTCGACTTCACAGCCACGCGGTGGTGCTCGCCAGACACCATGGCGCAGCGTGAAGGGGATGTGAAATGCCAGCGCGGATCTGTGACTTTAGTCACCGGATCTTTCACTACATTCGGGACAAAGACCCGCGCTGGCGTCACCTCACAGGGGAATGTCCTCCAACAGGTCGGTGACCACCTCGGCGATCGGGGATCGCTCCGAACGGGTCAGGGTCACATGGGCGAAGATCGGATGCCCCTTCAGCGCTTCGATGACCGCCGTGACACCGTCGTGCCGGCCGACCCGCAGGTTGTCCCGCTGCGCCACGTCGTGCGTCAGGATCACCCGGGAGTTCTGGCCGATCCGGGAGAGCACGGTCAGCAGCACGTTGCGTTCCAGCGACTGGGCCTCGTCCACGATCACGAACGCGTCGTGCAGGCTGCGGCCACGGATGTGGGTCAGCGGCAGCACCTCGAGCATGCCGCGGGCCATCACCTCCTCGACCACGTTGGCGTGCGCCACCGAGCCGAGGGTGTCGAAGACCGCCTGCGCCCAGGGCGACATCTTCTCCGACTCGCTACCGGGCAGGTAGCCGAGCTCCTGGCCGCCGACCGCGTACAGCGGGCGGAACACCACCACCTTCTTGTGGCGGTTGCGCTCCATCGTCGCCTCCAGGCCGGCGCAGAGCGCCAGCGCGGATTTGCCGGTGCCGGCCTTGCCGCCCAGCGAGACGATCCCGATCGTCTCGTCCAGCAGGATGTCCAGGGCGATCCGCTGCTCGGCGGAGCGCCCGCGCAGCCCGAACGCGTCCCGGTCACCACGGACCAGCTTCACCGACTTGTCCGGGTTGACCCGGGCCAGTGCCGAGCCGCGCGGCGAGTGGATCACCAGGCCGGTGTGGCAGGGCAGGTTCTCGGCCTCCTCCAGCTCCAGCTCGTCGCCGGCGTAGAGCGCGCTGACCTGCTCCTCGTCGAGCTGCAGGTCGGCCATACCGGTCCAGGTCGGGTCGCTGGCCTGGCCGTGGCGGTACTCGTCAGCCGGGATGCCCACCGAGGCGGCCTTGACCCGGAGCGGCATGTCCTTGCTGACAAGCGTGACGTCCCGGCCCTCGGCGGCCAGGCCGAGCGCTACCGAGAGGATCCGGGTGTCGTTGGAGTCGTTGCGGAAACCCTGTGGCAGCGCGCTCTGATCCGCGTGGTTCAGCTCGACACGGACCGTGCCACCCTCGTCGTTGCAGAGCACCGGCTGATCCAGCCGGCCGAATTTGATCCGCAGCTCGTCCAGCATCCGCAGCGCCTGCCGGGCGAACCACCCGAGCTCGGCGTGGTGACGTTTGCCCTCCAGTTCGGAGATGACCACGAGCGGGATGATCACTTCGTGGTCGGTGAACCGGCGGAACGCCGCCGGATCGGACAGCAGGACCGAGGTGTCCAGGACGAAGACCCGGCCGGCCGGGGCAGGCTCGGCATCGGTGTGCCGGTCACGGGCCTTGCGGCTCGTGGTCGTGGCACGGGTCCTGGTGACCTTGTCGGCCGGGTCGGAAGAAGAAGCGACACCGGCATCGGTACGGCGAGATGTCACAGGCCTGCTCCAGCGGGCGTGCAACCCGCCACCCGCGGTCCGCCACCTCCGGCCGCCGGCACATGCACAGGGCAGGGATGCGGGCCCTGTGGCGCAAGTTGTCGCAGGTCCGGGCCGGCCGGCTGGCTCGGGATGACCCCGTGCCATGACTCAAACGCTAGCGGTCAACAGCCTCCCGCGGTAGTGCGCAAAATCGGGCACTCCCGGGTGACGCTCGCCCCACGCGAATTCCGCCGGGCATAAAAGGGGACCATCCGCGGGTAGTCTGGCGACGTGGCAGAGACCGAGCGTCCGACCCATCCCGCGAGCGCTGACGACGCTTGGGCGCGCACCGTTGCACATGCGTCCAGGACCACGTTCTTCTTCGATTTCGACGGCGTCCTCTCCCCGGTGACGAAGGACCCGTCCGTATCCCAACCGGTGCCCGAGGTGCCGGGCGTGCTGGAACGACTGGCTGCCCGGGTCGCCCGGGTGGCGATCGTCTCGGCCCGTCCGGTGGACTTCCTGCGAAGCAGGTTCGCCGCCCTGGAGCACGTCGACCTCTTCGGCCTCTACGGCCTCGAGGTCCTGCACGAGGGCAAGGTGGTCACCACACCGGCCGCCCTGGAGTACGAGGAGCCGATGGCCGCGCTGGCCGCCGACGCCCGCTCCGCACTGAGCAAACCGGTCTTCGTGGAGTACAAACGACTCTCCGTCGCCCTGCACTACCGCGAGTGCCCGGAACGGGCCGCCGAGGTCGAGCAGTGGGCCCACGAGCGCGCCGAACGCGACAACCTGAAGATCCAGCGCGGCCGGATGGTGGTCGAGGTGAAACCGCCGGTCGATCAGGACAAGGGCATGGTGATCACCGAGGCCGTCCGGGACACCGGCTGCGCCTGGTATTTCGGGGATGACATGTCGGATATCAAGGCATTTGATGCGCTGCGAGCGCGGGAGGCTGTGGACCCGGCGTTCTTCGGGATGGCGATCGCGGTGGCCAACGACGAGACCGGCGCGGAGGTGTCGAGCGCGGCGGATCTGACGCTGGCGTCACCTACCGCGGTGGCGAAGTTCTTGACTGAGGGCTTGGGGCGGTTCTAGAGGTTTTCCACGGTCGCGGGTTGTCCACAGGGCAGCCCGCGACCGTCTTCTGTCTCCACCACACTGTCTTGCGGGGGCTCCCCCAGGGAGGGCGGGACTGGGTGTGGGGGCTGTTGGTGGAGCTGCGGGGCGCGCGGCGGACCCGGCGGCCGGCCCCTGGCAGGGCCATCCCGGCCGTGTGAAGCTTCGGTCAGATCCTGACCACAACTCCCCACCGTCGCCGGCCTCCGCCGCTGCGTGGGGAGTTTGGGTGCGGAGCGCACCCAAACTTCACACACTCACCGGCTTCCGGTGCTGCGTGGGGACTTTCGGTGCGGAGCGCACCCAAACTTCACACACTCACCAGCTCCGGCGCTGCGTGGGACTTTCGGCGCGGAGCGCACCCAAACTTCACACACTCACCAGCCTCCGGCGCTGCGTGGGGACTTTCGGCGCGGAGCGCACCCAAACTTCACACACTCACCGGCTTCTGCCGCTGTGTGGGGAGTTTGGGTGCGGACTTTATGCACTCTGGGGCGGGGTCCGCTGCGTACCGGAGAGGTCAGGCGCCGTAGCGGCGCTGGCGGCTGCCGTAGGACCGCAAGGCGCGCAGGAAGTCGATCCGGCGGAAGTCCGGCCAGTTGGCGTCGTGGAAGTAGAACTCCGAGTGCGCCGACTGCCAGAGCAGGAACCCGGACAGCCGCTGCTCGCCGCTGGTCCGGATGACCAGGTCGGGGTCGGGCTGGCCGCGGGTGTAGAGGTGCTCGGCGATGTGCTCGACGTCGAGGATCTCGGCGAGTTCCTCGAGCGTGCCGCCGGACGCCGCGTGCTGCTGCAGCAGGGACCGGACCGCGTCGGTGATCTCGCGCCGGCCGCCGTACCCGACCGCGAGGTTGACCTCGACGCCGCCGCTGCGGTCCTGGGTCTTCTCCTGCGCGGCCTTGAGCGTCGCGGCGGTCGCGGCGGGCAGCAGGTCGAGCGCGCCCATCATCCGCAGCCGCCAGGGGTTGCCCGCCTCGGCCAGCTCGGTCGCCAGATCCTCGATGATCCGCACCAGCGGGTCGAGTTCGGCGGCCGGGCGGCGCAGGTTGTCGGTGGCCAGCAGGTAGAGCGTGACGTGCTCGATGCCGGCCTGGTCGCACCAGGTGAGCAGCTCCTTGATCCGGGCCGCGCCGACCCGGTGGCCGTCGTTCGGATCGACGAAGCCCATCTCGCGGGCCCAGCGGCGATTGCCGTCACACATCACGCCGACATGGCGGGGCACCGGCTTGCCGGCCAGTTTCCCGGCGAGCCGCCGTTCGTAAAAGGAGTAGACCAGGGACCGCACGTTCATCACCGCAAAGCGTAGCCACCCCCGCGGTCACCCCGAGCGGGGGCCGTACGCCACGGGACCAACCGCGCCCAGATGCGCCCGATCGGCCACCGGGCGCTCGCCCCTTGGCGCAGGGGCGAGCGCGATCGGTCAGGCGTCGGCGAGCCGGGCGCGCAGCGCGTCCAGCTCGGCCCAGAGCACCGTGGGCAGCTTGTCGCCGAACTTCTCGAACCACTCGGTGACCTGCGGGATCTCGGCCAGCCACTCGTCCTTGTCGACGCGCAGCACCGCCTCGACGTCGGCGAGCGAGATGTCCAGGCCGGTCAGGTCGAGCGACTCCGGGGTGGCGACGTGCCCGATCGGGGTCTCCACCGCGTCGGCCTTGCCCTCCAGCCGCTCGACGACCCACTTGAGCACCCGGCTGTTCTCGCCGAAGCCGGGCCAGAGGAAGCCGCCGTCCTCGTCGCGCCGGAACCAGTTCACGTAGAAGACCTTGGGCAGCTTGGACGCGTCGCCGGAGGCGCCCTTGGCCATGTCGATCCAGTGCTGGAAGTAGTCGCCGGCGTGGTAGCCGATGAACGGCAGCATCGCCATCGGGTCACGGCGGACCACGCCGACCTGGCCGACCGCGGCCGCGGTCGTCTCGGACGACAGGGTCGCGCCCAGGTAGACGCCGTGCACCCAGTCGCGGGCCTCGGTGACCAGCGGGATCGTGGTCTTGCGGCGGCCGCCGAACAGGATCGCGTCGATCGGCACGCCGCGCGGGTCGTGGTACTCGTCGGCGAGGATCGGGCACTGCTCGATCGGGGTGCAGAACCTGCTGTTCGGGTGGCTCGACGGCGCCTCCGACTCCGGCGTCCAGTCCTGGCCCTTCCAGTCGGTCAGGTGCGCGGGCGGCTCGCCCATGCCCTCCCACCAGATGTCGCCGTCGTCGGTCAGCGCCACGTTGGTGAAGACCGAGTTGCCCTTGGCGAGCGTGCGCATCGCGTTCGGGTTGGTGTGGAAGTCGGTGCCGGGCGCGACGCCGAACAGCCCGAACTCCGGGTTGGTCGCCCACAGCCGGCCGTCCTCGCCGAACCGCATCCAGGCGATGTCGTCGCCGACCGTCTCCACCTTCCAGCCCGGCAGGGTCGGCTCGAGCATGGCCAGGTTGGTCTTGCCGCAGGCCGACGGGAACGCGCCGGCGATGTACCGGACGGTGCCCTCCGGCGAGGTCACCTTCATGATCAGCATGTGCTCGGCGAGCCAGCCCTCGTCCCGGGCGGCCACGCTGGCGATCCGCAGCGCGAAGCACTTCTTGCCGAGCAGCGAGTTGCCGCCGTACCCGGAGCCGAAGGACCAGATCTCCCGGGTCTCCGGGAAGTGCGAGATGTACTTGGTCTCGTTGCACGGCCACGCGACGTCGTCGTCGCCCTCGGCCAGCGGCGCGCCGATCGAGTGCAGCGCGGGCACGAAGTCCGCGTCGTCGCCCAGCGCGGTCAGGACCTCGGCCCCCATCCGGGTCATGATGCGCATGCTCGCGACGACGTACGGGCTGTCGGTCAGCTCGACGCCGAACATCGGGTTCTCCGCGTCCAGCGGTCCCATGCAGAACGGGACGACGTACATCGTCCGGCCCCGCATCGACCCCCGGTACAGCTCCGTCATCAGGGCCTTCATCTCGGCCGGCGCCATCCAGTTGTTGGTGGGCCCGGCGTCGGCCTCGTCGGCCGAGCAGATGAAGGTGCGTTCCTCGACCCGCGCCACGTCGGACGGGTCGGTACGCGCCCAGAACGAGTTCGGCTTCTTCTTGTCATCGAGCCGGACCAGAGCGCCGGACTCGACGAGCTCATCGGTGAGGCGGGTCCACTCGGCGTCCGAACCATCGCACCAGACGATCCGGTCGGGCGTTGTCAGGGCGGCGACCTCGTCGATCCACGCCAGCAAGCGGGGGTGCGAGGTGTGGGGGTGAGACAAAGTGAAGCTCCTTCGGTCGGCACTGACCAATGACAGATCGGCCGGGGAAATCCGGCTGTTGTCATGGGAGTCACATCAGATTAGGCCCCATCCCCATGCAGTTCATCGGTTGAACCTGTGGACAACCGCACATTCTTTGGCCGCGGTGCGCAATGACGAGCGATTCTTCGCCGCTTGGTGCACGAGCGAGCAATCTCGCCAGCCACACCGCCACTCTCGACAACTTTCACAAAAGGGACTTAAGCCTTAAGCTTTCACCTAATCGGGCTTTCCTCGCAGTTCCTGCCACAGGAGGCGGAATGACGACCCCGGGCAACGACGTGGACTCGGACACGGATCTGCTCACCGCCGTCCGGGCCGGCGACACCGCCGCATACGGGACGCTCTACGAGCGCCACCATGCGGCGGCGCGATCGTTCGCGTTCGGCCTGGCGCGCGACCCCGCCGACGCCGACGATCTGGTCGCCGAGACCTTCGCCAAGCTGTTCGCCTCGCTCCGGGCCGGCCGCGGGCCCCTCGTCGCGTTCCGCGCCTACCTGCACACCACCATGCGGCACGTCTGTTACCAGCGCGCCCGCTCCGACCGGCGACTGGAGTTCACCGACGACCTGAGCCGCTACGACGCCGGCGAGCCGTACACCGACCCGGCGCTGGAGCGGCTCGAGCGCAGCTTCGCGGCGGCCGCCTTCCGCCAGCTGCCGGCCCGCTGGCGCGACGTGCTCTGGCAGACCGAGGTGGAGGGCAGCACCCCGGCCGAGCTCGCGCCGCAGATGGGCCTGACCCCGAACGCGGTGGCCGTCCTCGCCCACCGCGCCCGGGAGGGACTGCGCAGCCTCTACCTGCAACAGCACGTCACCGCGGCGGAGCACCCGGAGTGCCGGTGGGCCGGTGACCGGCTGGGCCCGCAGGTGCGCGGCCGGCTCGCCGCGCGCGACACGCACCGGATGCGTACCCATCTCGGACGGTGCGCGGAGTGCCGCGGGCGGCTCGACGAGATCCGGGAGATCGACGGGTTCCGGCACTCTCCGTACCGGCAGCGTGACCATGCCGGCACCGCCGGTTGAGGTTGTGCAACGGGACGGGCGGGGCGAGCGGGGCGACGGTACCTTGGGTCGCGTGCCTCCGACCTCAGCGCGGCCGACCGGTCTACGCACCCGGCTGCGGGCGCTGGCCCGGGAGGCGGGCAAGTTCGGTGCGGTCGGCGGCGTCGCGTTCGCCGTCGACCTGCTCATCTTCAACCTGCTGCTGAACGCGGGCAGCGAGACCCTGACCGCCAAGACCTGCTCGACGATCGTGGCGACCACCCTGGCGTTCGCCGGCAACCGGTTCTGGACCTGGCGGCACGGCGACCACACCCACCTGGCCCGGCAGTACACGACGTTCTTCGTGCTGAACGCGATCGGCCTGGGCATCGCGCTGGCCTGTCTCGCGATCAGTCACTACGGCCTCGGCCAGATCTGGCCGGCGCTGCAGAGCCCGCTCGCCGACAACATCGCGGGGCAGCTCGTCGGCACCGCGGCCGGTACCATATTTCGCTTCTGGTCATATCGAAAATTCGTATTCCGGGCCACCGTCGTCCCGGCCGAGGTGCCCCGGACCGGAAGTGTGACTTCGCCGTCACCCGGACCTCAGTGATTCGGCGTTCCCACGCCCATCCCCGTAAGGTTGCCCAATGCCCTCAGCCGCTTCGCTGACGGACCGCCTGCGCCGTCTCGCTCCGGAAGCCATCGCCTTCGGCATCATCGGAGCCGGCAACACGCTTCTCTACATGGCGATCACCTACGTCCTGCTGCCGATCGGCGCGGTCAAGGCGAGCGTCATCGCGACGGTCATCACGACCACCCTGGCGTATCTGGCGAACCGTTACTGGACCTACCGCCACCACACCCGGACCGCGCTGCGCCGCGAGTACACACTGTTCTTCGGGTTCAACCTGGTCGGCATGGTCATCCAGTCCGGCATGGTGGCGATCGGCAAGTACGGCTTCGGCCTCACCGAGAAGAACGACGAGGTGGCCTTCCTCGGTGTCACCCTGATCGGCATCGGCATCGCCACGGTGTTCCGCTTCTGGGCGTACCGGACGTTCGTCTTCCTCAAGCCGCCGGTCGACGGCCACGAGGGCGCGATCACCGAGATGGACGCGACGGCCGGCTTCGCCGAGCTCAGCGCGATCGACGTGCCGGGCAGCGCGGCCGAGCTGGACACCCGGCTGAAGAGCTGAGTCCGTTCAGCCGACGGGGCGCCGGAAGAGACCGCGACGCGGTTCCGGCGCCTCCTCCACGTCCGGGCCGTCCTCGTCGTCCTCGTCGTCGTCCGGGCTCAGCTCGATCAGCTCGTACAGGGTGGTCTGCACCTGCTGGGCGTGCGGCACCCCGGCCAGCCGGGCGCTCTGCTCCCCGATCGAGTCGATCACCAGGGTGCCGGTGCCGAACATCCGGTCCAGCAGCGACTGGCTCAGCGCGTGGTCGTTGACCCGGTTCAGCGGCAGGTCGCGGCGTTCCCTGGTGAGGATGCCGTGCTGCAGCAGGATCCGGTCGCTGGTCAGCACGTAGTGGGTGCACCGCCACTGGGCCAGCGGATGCACCGCGTAGCGCGCGCCGTGGTAGATCGTGATCGCGGCGACCAGGCCTAGCCCGATCCGGCCGCCCTCGTTGTCCGGCAGCAGCACCCATGCCATGACCAGGGCGGCGACCGTCAGGATCAGCACCAGGACCGGGCCGACCACCGACTTGCCGTGCGGACGCAGGTGGAGGACGACCTCCTCCTGCTCCGAGAGAATTTCCGCCGGGAACGCCACCCGATCAGCGTACGTGCAGCACGTCACCCGCCGAGACGCGATGTTCCTGATCATCCCCCGTACGGACCACCAATCGGCCGTCCCGGTCCACCGTGGTCGCCTCGCCGATCAGCTCGCCGCCGCCGGGCAGCAGCACCCGGACGCCGCGGCCGATCGTGGCGCATCGCCGCTGGTACTCGCCGAGCAGCCCGCACATCTCGGCGTCGCCGCCGGACTCGCGCCAGCCGGTGTACCACCGCTCCAGGCCGCGCAGCAGCGCCCGCAGCAACGGATCGCGGTCCAGGCTCTCCGCGCCGGCCAGCCGCAGCGAGGTGGCCGGCACCCCGGTGGTCTCCGGCAGCTCCTCGGCCCGGGTGCTCACGTTCAGTCCGATCCCGACGACGACCGCGTCGCCGGACATCTCGGCCAGGATCCCGGCGCACTTGCGCTCCGCGACCAGCAGGTCGTTCGGCCACTTCAGCGCGGCCTCCACCCCGGCCACCCGGGTCACCGCCTCGGCAAGTGCCACCCCGGCCAGCAGCGGGAGCCAGCTGACCGAGCCCGGTCCGGTCGGCGCCCAGTCGCGGGCCGGGTCGGCGGCGCCGGGTCGCAGCAGGACGCTCAGGGTCAGCCCGGCCCGGGCCGGGCTGTGCCACTGCCGATCCCGCCGGCCCCGGCCGCTGACCTGCCGCTCGGCGACGATGACCAGGCCCTCCGGCACACCGCTGCGCGCCGCGTCGCCGACATCCGCGTTGGTGGAGCCGGTCTCGGTGCGCACGTCGATCCGCGACCAGAGCGCGCCGGGCTGGACCAGGGCGCGGGTCAGCGCGCGCTCGGAGAGCGGCGGACGGTCCAGATCGGTGTACCCGGAAGCGGCCATCCCGCGAGCCTATGCCCCGGCCGCGGCCGGGCTGGTCCTCAGGGGTGCGTCCGGGCCCGTGACACACCCCTGAGGACCAGCCGACGAACCGTGACCGAACCGCGGGCGGCGCGGGGGCACGGTCGCCGGTCTTGCCGGGACGCGCGGCGGGACGGGTCAGCGGGAGTGGCGGCTGCGGTAGGCGGCGTCGGGTTCGGCGGCGGCGACCGGGCGGGGGCGCGGCCGGGGCCGGGGTCCGCGTTCCCGGTCGCGGTCGCGGGCCGGTTCGACGTCCCGGCGGCTGCGCCGCGCCGGGTCGACCCAGGACGATTCGTCATTGTTTCTTCCGGTACGGACGGAGCCCGGTTCCCCCGACCGGGGCAGCACGGTGCGGCCCTCGTCGCGGGCCCCCCACGCGCGGGCCGGCCGGACCTGGCGATCCGGGCCGGGCGGCGGCCAGGTCGGCACCAGCGTGGTCGGCTCGGCGGCCTGCACCGGGGTCAGATCAAAACCGGTCGACGGCTCGTAGGCCGGGGCGGCCGGGAGTCGCTCCACCCGGACCGGCCAGCCGTAGCCGCGGGCCGACGGCTCCGGGTCGGCGTAGAGGTCGTCCGGCACCGGTGTCCAGTAGTCACCGGCCGGTGGACGGTCGTCCAGATCCGGATAGTGGGGGCGGACCCAGCCGTTGATCCGGTCCGAACGGTCGGTCATCGGTTGCCGCGGGGGCGGGACCGGGTCGGCGTACCGGGGCTCCCCGGCGTACGGCAGGTCCCCGTCGTACGAGAGCCGGCCCGCGTACGGGAGCTCCTCGGCGTACGGAACGTCGTACGAAAAATCGGTGTCAGCAGGAAGGGTGCCGGAATCGTCCGTCGCGGGATCCTCCGGCGGGCCCGCCTGCCAGGCGCTGGTGTCGATGAACCGGGAGGACTCGCCGACCTCGCCGTTCCAGGACTCCGTGCCGTCAAAGGAGGGCTCGCCGCTCCAGGACTCCGTGCCGTCGACGGACGCCTCGCCGTTCCAGGACTCCATGCCGTTCAGGGAACGTTCGCCGGCCGGGGCCCGGGCCGGCGGGGCGGCCCCGGCGACCGAGCCGGTGTCGAAGAGCTCGGGTTCGGGCTGCGGGCGGCTCCGGGGTGTCGTCTCCCCGCGCGGGCGGCGCGCACCGGCGTCGTCCGCTCCGTCGTCACCGGCGCCGAACAGCACGGCCCGGAAACTGATCAATGTGGCGAGGCCGCCCGCGATGAAGGCGAGCCCGGCCGCGGTCATCCAGTTCGTCACGTGAGGCGTAACGAATGGGACAAGCGGTATGAAACGGACGCCTAGCGACGCCCCCTGCACGAGCGTTCACCTCAACTACGATCATCGAGGAGTGCACCGCCGCCTCGAAGCGTGGAGAACCCCGTGACAACGCAGCCCGACATCCACACCACCGCCGGCAAGCTCGCCGACCACGCGAACCGTTCGGAAGAGGCGGTTCACGCGGGTTCCGCGCGAGCCGTCGAGAAGCAGCACGCGCGGGGCAAGAAGACCGCCCGGGAACGGATCGAGCTGCTGCTCGACAAGGACTCGTTCGTCGAGCTGGACGAGCTGGCCCGGCACCGGTCGACCGCGTTCGGGCTGGAGAAGAACCGCCCGTACGGCGACGGGGTGATCACCGGATACGGCACCGTCGACGGCCGCCAGATCTGCGTGTTCTCCCAGGACTTCACGATCTTCGGCGGCTCGCTCGGCGAGGTCTTCGGCGAGAAGATCGTCAAAGTCCTGGACCTGGCCATGAAGATCGGCTGCCCGATCGTCGGCATCAACGACTCCGGTGGCGCGCGCATCCAGGAGGGTGTCGTCGCGCTCGGCCTGTACGCCGACATCTTCTTCCGCAACGTCCGGGCCAGCGGCGTCATCCCGCAGATCTCCCTGATCATGGGCCCGTGCGCGGGCGGCGCGGTCTACTCCCCGGCGATCACCGACTTCACCGTGATGGTCGACAAGACCTCACACATGTTCATCACCGGCCCCGACGTGATCAAGACGGTCACCGGTGAAGAGGTCGCGATGGAGGAGCTCGGCGGGGCACGCACCCACAACACCCGCAGCGGCAACGCGCACTACCTGGCCTCCGACGAGGAGGACGCGATCGACTACGTCCGGGCACTGCTGTCATACCTGCCCAGCAACAACATGGACGAGCCCTCCGTGACCGACTCAGCGGAGGACCTCTCACCGGGCGACGCCGACCTCGCACTCGATCGACTGATCCCCGACTCGGCGAACCAGCCGTACGACATCAAGACGGTCGTGGAGACGGTCGTCGACGAGTTCCTCGAGGTGCAGCCGCTCTACGCGCAGAACATCGTGGTCGGGTTCGGCCGGGTCGAGGGCCGGCCGGTCGGCGTGGTGGCCAACCAGCCGATGCACTTCGCCGGGACGCTGGACATCGCGGCAAGTGAAAAAGCCGCCCGATTCGTACGTACCTGTGACGCGTTCAACATTCCGGTACTGACGTTCGTCGACGTACCCGGGTTCCTGCCCGGAACCGGCCAGGAATGGGACGGGATCATCCGGCGCGGGGCGAAGCTGATCTACGCGTACGCCGAGGCGACCGTCCCCAAGGTCACCGTGATCACCCGGAAGGCGTACGGCGGGGCGTACGACGTGATGGGGTCGAAGCACATCGGGGCGGACATGAACTTCGCCTGGCCCACGGCGCAGATCGCGGTGATGGGGGCGCAGGGGGCCGTGAACATCCTGTATCGCGGGGAGCTGGCCGCGGCGGAGGATCAGGTGGCTCGGCGGGGGGAACTCATTCGCGAATATGAGGACACGCTGGCGAACCCGTACATCGCGGCGGAGCGGGGGTATGTGGACGCGGTTATCCGGCCGTCGGAAACGAGGGGGCAGGTGACGCGGGCGCTGCGGATGCTGCGGACCAAGCGGGAGACGTTGCCGCCGAAGAAGCACGGGAACATTCCGCTGTAGCGGGGTGGAGGGGTTGTGCACAGCCGCAGGTTGTCCACAGGGCGCCTGCGGCGGGGCGCGGCTTCCCGGCACACTGTCTGCGGGGGCTCCCCCTGGGAGTGGTGGGCCAGGTTTCGCGCTGGGCGATCTTGCTACACGCCCGCCGGCAACCACTGCCCGGCCAGTAAGAACGCCCCCACCAGCACCGCCACCACGTTCACCACGAAGAACACACCCACCCAGAAGATCGCCGGCACGTGCGTGATCCGCGCCAGCTGATCCGGGTCCGAGTCCCGCATCCTGCCCCGGCTCCGCAGGCTCTGCAGCTCGAACACCGGCCGCACCCCGCCGAACAGCAGGAACCACACCCCGGCGTACGCGAACGCCGACTGCACCTCCGGCGTCGCGTACCAGGACACCCCGAACACGATCGCCCCGGTGACCAGCAGCGAGATCACGCCGAACAGGTTCCGGATGTTGATCAGCATGAGCAGCAGCAGGACCACGGCCAGCCAGAGCAGCAGCGTGATCCGGTTCCCGCCGAGCAGCCACGCCCCGAGCACACCGACCAGCGACGGCGCGATGTAGCCGCCGAGCAGGGTCAGGATCATGCCGAGACCGGTGGGCCGGCCGGACGACAGGGTCAGCCCGGACGTGTCGAACTCGAGTTTGATGCCGCGCAGCCGGCGCCCGGTCAGCAGCGCGAACAGCGCGTGCCCGCCCTCGTGCGCGATGGTCACCGCGTTGCGGGCCACCCGCCAGACCGGCCGGAAGGCCACCGCGAGGAAACCGGCGATCGCCGTGAGCGCCACCAGCATCCCGGGCGGATCCGGCTGGGCACCGAGCAGCTGGTCCCAGAGGTCGCTCACACCGTCGATCGACAACACGCCGGGGACTGTAGCCGATCGCGCTGTGCCATGCGTCGGACCGGTGATCCGCCGAGCTTGTCAGGCGCGGCGGCGGGCCACGGCTTTCGCCGGGCTTGCGGTCCGATTTCCCAGATTTCGTACGATGTAAAAGCCACCAGCGGCCGCCAACCCGGCTGTCACCAGCAGCACCATGACCGGTCCCGCGGCAGCCGCGATGATCGCGATGTCCGCCAGGGCGACCAGCATCCACAGCGCCAGGGTGGGCTTCTTGCCGTGTCGTCGGCAGCTCATGGGGCTCCTCCATCCGTGATCCTCGTCAACTACCCGCGTCGACGAGGAATCACGCATGAAGTTCACATTTCCGTGCGGGGTTCAGCCCGCTTTGAACCCGGCGAAGACCGAGTCGAGGTCTTTGCGCATCGCGTCCCACTCGTCCGGCTGGATGTACCAGCAGATGTTGTAGGTCGAGCCCCCGACCGAGAAACCGCGCTTCAGTACGTGCGTGCGGCTCCCGCCATTGGCGTTGTAGAGGTACTCCCAGTCCGCGGCCGGACGGCCCTGATACGTGGTCGGGGCGAGGCTGATCTTCGAGTAGCCGCTCGGCGTGCCGGAGTCCTGGAACGCCTGCACCGGGTCGTCCAGGTCACCGCCGAACTTGAAGACCAGCAGCAGCCGGCCGTCCCACTCGAACTTGTCCCCCTGACCGCTCTTTCCCACCGAGGCGTCAGCGGGCAGGGCGAGGGAGTAGCCGTTCATGTTCTTCGTCTTCCAGCCCGCCGGGACACCCGCCGCGGCCGACGCCGACGGTTTTGCCGACGGCGCGCTGGACGGGGCGGCCGACGGCTTGCCCTTGCTGGGCTGACCGGCCGCGGCCTTGTCGGTGGCCACCACGGCCGCCTTGTCGCCACCCGCCTTGCTGTCGTCCTTGCCGAACGCCTGCACCAGGATGATGCCGACCAGCAGCAGGAAGACCAGCACGATGGCCGTACCGATGATGGCTTGCCGGCGGGTCAGCGTGGTGCCGAAGACGGTGACGCCCTCGACCCGGCGGATCTCCGGGCGCACCGGCATCGGGGTCCACGCCGGCCGGCTGGACGGGGCGAACCCGCCGCGCGGCGGCAGCGGGGGAACCACCCGGGTCGCACCGTCGGCCTCGGCCGCCGATGACATCGGAGCGACCACCCGCGTCGCACCGTCCACCTCGGCGGGCGGGGACTGCGGAGTGATCCGGGCGAAGTCGACGACCGAGGTCTTGTCCTGGTCCACCGGCCCGGGGGCCGGACGGCGGCCCGGGACGAGCGCGGTGGCGGGGCGCTCCGGAGCCTTGACCGGCTCGGGCTCCGCGGCCTTCTCACGCGCCGCCTTCTCCTGCGCGGCCTTCTCTGCGGCAGCTTTCTCCGCAGCAGCCTTTTCCTGCGCCGCCTTCTCCTCGGCCGCCTTCTCTGCGGCCACCTTCTCCGCAGCAGCCCTCTCTGCGGCAGCCTTCTCCGCAGCAGCCCTCTCTGCGGCCACCTTCTCCGCAGCAGCCTTCTCCTGCGCCGTCTTCTCCGCTGCGGCCAGAGCCGGCTCGGGCTCGACGACGGCCGGGGTCGGCTCGGAATCCGCGACCTCATCCACCGGATCGGGCTTCTCGGCCGCCGGCTCGTCCGGCGCCGCAACGTCAGTGGACGCCACCGCACCGTCCGTTGCCGGGGCGGCGCTTTCCGCAGCCGGAGCGGCGGTGTCCGTCGCCTGCTCGGCACGGTCCGTCGGCACGGCGGGCTCCGCGGCCGCGCTCGCCGACGTCTCGGACCTGGTCTCGTTCTCGTTGTCGGCGGCGGCCTCCGCTGCGGGAGCCTCGGCCGACGTCTCCACGACCGCGGCCACCGGCTCGGCGGCCGGTTCCACGACCGCGGCCGGCGCAGCCTCCACCGGGGCAGCCTCGGCCGGTATGGCCTCGGCCTTCTCGGCGTCCTTCACGTCGGACGGCTCCGGCTTCGCCACCACCGGGTAGGCGCCGGTCGCCGCGGCGAGGGACTGCTCGTGCTCCGGGGCGGCCTGCTTACGGCGGTTGGCGGCCACGTCGGCGGCGGTGAAACCGACCCGCGCGGTGTTCACCGCAGCGGCCTTCGGCTCGATCGGCGTCGCCCGGCCGGACACGGCGCCAGGCCCCGGACGGGCGGCCGGCGGCGTGGACCGGGTACCGGAAAGGTTCGCCGGACCACGCGTACCGGAAGGGGTTGCCGGCTCGTCGACGACCGCGGGCCCATCAACCTTCGTCGCGTCCAGCGGCTTCTGGCCCGGACGCGCCGCAGGCGCGGGCGGCGTGGCCTTACCCACCGTGGCCTTGCCCGGGGTGAAGACCGGACGACCGGCCGGCGGCGGGTTGCCCTGACCGCTGTTGCCCAGGCCGCCACCGCTCTGCGGACGGTTCGGCTCGGCCGGACGGGCCACCGGCGGACGCGGCGTGGGGACCACCGGCGCGGACCCGGTGGCGGCGACGAACCCGCTGCCCGGCAGCACCGGCGGGCCACCCGGGCCGCTCGGCAGCGACGGGCGCTCCCGGCCGACACCCGGACGGCGCATGGTCGGGCTCATCGGGAAACTCAGCTTCGACCGGCGCCCGGAAGCCCGCGCCAGCAGGCGCTCCGCCTCCTCGGCGTCGATCCGGTGCGCCGGATCCTTGCGCAGAAGCCCATTGAGTACGGCCTTGAGCGGTCCGGCGTTCTTCGACTGCGGCACGTTCTCGGTCGCCAGGGCGGCGAGCGTGGCGATCGCCGACGGGCGGGCGAACGGCGACTGCCCCTCGACCGCGGCGTACAGGGTGGCGCCCAGCGACCACAGGTCGGCGGCCGGACCGGCCGTGCCGTCGCGGGCACGCTCCGGAGCGATGTAGGCCGGTGACCCGAGCACCAGACCGGTACGCGTCACGTTCGGGTCGCCGGGGACGGTGGCCAGACCGAAATCGGTCAGCACCACGCGGCCGTCGCCACCCATCAGCACGTTGCCCGGTTTGACGTCGCGGTGCACGACGCCGGCCCGGTGTGCGGCCTTCAGCGCGTTCAGCACCCCGAGCCCGATCTCGGCGGTGCGGACCACGCTGAACGGGCCGTCCTCGGCGATGACGTCCTGCAGCGAGCGGGACGGCACGTACTCCATGACGATCCACGGGTCGGCGTCCGTACGCAGCACGTCGAAGACGCGGACCACGTTGATGTTGTTGAGGCGGGCGATGGCCCGGGCCTCGCGCAGGGAACGCTCGCGCATCTCCTGCCGCTCGGCGGGCGTCAGTCCGGGCGGGGGGACCAGTTCCTTGATCGCCACCTCGCGGTGCAGGACGACATCGGTCGCCCGCCAGACGCGACCCATCCCGCCCTGACCGAGCGGCGCGACAAGCCGGTACCGATCAGCGACGATGAGCGGGGGAGAAGAAGACATCACGCAGAAAATACCTGGTTCTGTCGAGCGGCCGCGAATTGATCAGCCGAGTGTGGGACACGTGTCACCGGAAGCCGGAGCAACCGTCGTACGCTCGGCCGATGAACGAGGAACCGTTGCTCGGCGTCGTACGTGGAAGCCTAGACGATCATGAGCTGGCCGCTCTGGTCGCCATCCTGGCAGTTCGATCCAACGCGGTCAATTGCGGAACCAAGCCGCAGACCACCTCAGACTGGATCCGATCAGGCCGTCCAGCAGCAGCCCCCCGGTCCTGGAAATCATCGGCTCTCCCTCGCTGACGTTCACCCGACTCACCACCCTGCCGTCATCCACAGGGGATTTCCACAGGGCTCGATGTGGCGTGCGGTAAGCGGTTAATCTCGCTGAGTGGCTCCCAACGACGACCGCACACCGTCCTGGCCGCCCGATGAAGGCCAGATCGCGGCCGACATCACCGCGATGGAGGACTTCGCCGCCACACTTCTGGCGGAGGTCGACCACGACTACGCCCCACACGCCGACACCCTGGCGAACCAGATGCTGGCCCGCCTCCCGGCCGCCGACGCCGGGTTCAACGAGCTTTCCCTGTTTCACGGTGTCCTCGAAACCGCACAAGACACCTGCCAGCAGAACATCTACAACTTCGCGAACGGCACACACGGCTTCGCCAAGGCCGCTGAGCAGGTAAGCGGCATGTACCGGGGCGCCGACGCGTTCGCCAGCGCCCGCCTCACGGACGTGGAATCAGCCCTGGCAACCGCCGGCCTGCTCCCCGCTCCCCCTCCCGGCCCCGGCCCCGGCCCCGCAGCCCCCAGCTCACCCGCAGCCCTCGGCTCCCCCGGCTCCCCCGGCTCCCCCGGCTCTTTCTCAGCTTCCGAGTCCCCCGCGGCTCCCGGCGCCTCCGCAACTCCCGCCGCCCCTGCCACCGCGGATTCCTCCTCCGGTCCCGGGTCCCCAGCAGCTCCCGATCCTCCCTCGAAGGGAGTCCCCTGATGATCGACGACGCGGACCGCACCCGAGGCACGGAGTGGTCCTTGCTGACCGTCCCGCAGATGTGGTCGATGCTCGCCCCACACGACGGCACCGCCCACAAGAACTTGCTGGTCACCTGGAAGAAATCCGCCGACCTGCTGATCGACCACTGGTCCCGCGTGAAGCGCTACCGCGAGAACCTGGCCGACGCATGGCCCCCGGAGAGAAGCAAAGCCTCCGCGAAATACCTGGAACGCCTGGACGACCTGATCGCCCACATAATCGCCACCCACCACGCCACGGTCGAAAACCACCACGCCCTCGGCGCGGCAACCTCCTCCCTGGTCGGCACCCGCCGAAAGCTCGCCGCCATCACCGAGGAGTACACAGCCAACCAGGCAACCCTGAACGCCTACGCCTCCCGGCTCCAGGACAACGCCACCGCCACCGGCAAATGGCGAGCCGCCCTACCCCACCCCCCAGCAGCCGCAGAGGCCCGCCAGCGCGACCTCCAGCTACAGGCCCAGCACCTGATGTCAACCCTCAGCACCGACCTGGCCCAGGCCCAGCTGCTAATCACCAACCCTCAGCTCTACAACCCTCAAAACAGGCTTCAAGATAGTGAGCCATTCAATTCTGGAGCAGCCGAAAGACCTTCGCTGACCGGAACCTCGTCCGCAAACGTTCATCCCGCACAAAAATTAATTAATCCGTCTACCGCCTTGCCAGATCAGGGCCTTTTTGCTCCTCGCCCGGATGCGCCAATATTGAGCAGTATTGAACAATCAAAGACAAGCCTTACACCAATCTCAACGGCTTTCACGCCCCCGACTGGTCGGTCGAATTCCATCGGAGACAAAAACGAGCAATTGCCAATGTACCGCCAACCAGGTAGCACGCGATCAGGCCTTGGCTTTCCTGCAGAATCCAAGGGAGAATCAACGCGCGGGGGACGCGGCATGTTACCGGGCGGGATAATTGGCACCTCCCCCGGAACCGACAATACACGACCCGGAACCAACATACCGAAAACGCAAAAAGTAAATCCTCCCGGTGGCGTGATCGGGCAGCCCGGATTAGTCGCATCACCTCCGGTCCCTCGTTGGGATAAATCGCATGCACCTGAATACCGCAAACAGCATTGGGATCTGGACAATCCCTGGGCGACAGGGGAGGGGGTCGCCCCAATCTTGCTTCCGTCGGAGAAAAAGAAAATCGACCCAGGACCCGTCATCGGACTTTCTTAGATGCTTTCCAACGCTAAGAGCAAGATCATTAATTTAACTGCTTCCATCGCGGCAATACTGACCCTACCTGCGCCTATTTGCAGGGATCTGGTGCGGGATTCCGAATGGCATCTCGATTTCCTCAAGATAAAGGACGCCCATGCAATCAGTACCGGCGCCGGCATAATCGTTGGGCTGCCCGACACCGGAATACATCCCCATCACGACATTTCCCACAATCTCATAGCCGGAAAGAACCTCATCGACACAGCAAATAGCGAAGACACCGACGACGAAAACGGTCACGGGACGGAGCTAGCTGGCCTAATTGTGGGCCATGGACACGGCACCGGCGAAGGCATACTTGGGATCGCCCCTTCCGCACATCTGATTCCAATCAAGGCTTACAAAACGGCCCTCCCGAACTCCAAACTCACGGAGGGAATCGCCCTCGCCTCAGAAATGGGCGCCCAGATCATTAATGTTTCGGCCGGAACCAGCCCATCGAGAGACCTGCAGGCCGCAATCCAAGCCGCCAAGCAGGCAGATGCCGTCGTCGTTGCCGCGTCGGGAAACGATACAAGTACCGCCAAATTGAGCTACCCAGCGGCACTACCTGGCGTCCTTGCTGTCGGCGCAATCGACAGAACTGGAAAACACGCCGCATTCTCAATATCGGGACCAAACATAAGCCTCTGCGCGCCCGGAGACGAAATTGTTACTACCGGACTAGACTCTGGGTACCGAAAAGCGCGGGGAACTTCTGCTGCGGCTGCGATTGTTTCTGGGGCGGCGGCGTTGGTTCGGGCTCGGTTTCCTGGGCTTTCGGCTCGGGAGGTTGTTCATCGGCTGACGGCTACTGCTACCGATATTGGGGCGCCTGGGCGGGATGAGCAGTGTGGTTATGGGGTGCTCAACATCGTCAAGGCGCTGACTGCGGACGTTCCGCCGCTGGGTGTTGCGTCGCCAGGGGCTGAGGGGTCGCGTTCAGCAGCGGGTGAGGCTGATCCGGCGGGGCGGGGCTGGGGGGTACGGGTTCTCGGGGGGATCGCGGCAGTGCTCGCCGGTGGGGTGGTCGTGGGGTTTCTTGCTGCTCGGCGGCGGAAGTGGCGGCGGTTCTGAGCCGTGGCGACCGATGTCGACACCCGTGCGGCGGCGAACGCGGCCTGGTGCCCGGCGAGCGGGATCGCCGGGAGTGCGCCGAGCGGAGGTTCGGGGGCGGGATTGGGGTTTGTCAGCTTTCCCGATGGAACATGGGGCTTGCGGGCACTTTTGTACCGGCAAGGCTTGTAGTCTCACTTTTCGTGCAGAGTGACAACGCGTACCGGCTGATTCTTGCCTCGGCCAGCCCTGCCCGGCGGGCGCTGCTCACCGGGGCCGGGATCGACGCCGAGATCATCGTCAGCGGTGTGGACGAGAGCGTCGTGGAGGCCGAGGACGCGTACACGTTGAGTCTCGCGCTGGCCCGGATGAAAGCGCGGACCGTGGCGGCGGAACTGCCCGCGGATCCGGGGGCGCTGGTGCTCGGCTGCGACTCGGTGCTCGCCTTCGAAGGAGAGATCTTCGGGAAGCCGGCCGATGCCCGGGAAGCCGCACAGCGTTGGATGGCGATGCGCGGCAAGTCCGGCGTGCTGCACACCGGGCATCACCTGACCGGGCTGGTCAGTGGGCTGCAGGCGGAAGCCGTCGGTACGACCGTGGTGCACTTCGCCGACGTGACCGATGCGGAGATCGAGGCCTACGTAGCCTCCGGTGAGCCGCTCCAGGTGGCCGGGGCCTTCACGCTCGACGGGCGCGGTGGCGCGTTCGTCGAACGGATCGAGGGCGACCCCGGCAACGTGATCGGACTGTCCCTGCCGCTCCTGCGGACCCTGCTCGCGCAGATGAACATCCCGATCACGACGCTCTGGCGGCGCTGACCCCAGCCCGGCTGGGCCCGGCGGCCCCTATGCAGGACCCATAACGGCCGCCAGGACCAGCTTGGGACCTCACCAATGCCACTTGGCTTGATTTGACGTGCCGGTAGCTCCTGGATAGGGCGGTAAGAGTCCGCACTGCCAGATCGCGTGCGCCTGCCGCCCACCCGGGGGCGGTGCGCGCACGCACAACCCGACCGCGGACCGCCACCGCCCCCAACCCGACCCACCGCGGACCCCAACCGCCCCTTCAGCAC
>NZ_LLZH01000347.1:0-40488 GCF_001509495.1 Actinoplanes awajinensis subsp. mycoplanecinus
GGTGGTGGCGAGGTTCGGGGCGCCCTTGGCCAGGCGGATCACATTCCAGCCGGCTTTGAGGGTGACCGACGCGCTGACCGTGGAGCCGAAGACGCCCCATGCCGCGGTCGGCGGGTAGCTCAGGGTCTGCCAGGCGCCGCCGTTGTAGGCGAGGCCCTGGGTGGCGGTCGCGCCGGTGGCGTTGGCGTAGCCGACGGTCATCGTGTACGCGCGGGCGGTGGGCACGTTCACCAGGAAGTCGACGAAGGACTGGTTGCGGGAGTTGGCCGCGCCGTCGATCTGGCCGACGTAACCGCCGTTGGACGCCGACGCCGAGGAGAAGCGGTTGGCGTTGACCGCCGTGGCGTTCTCCGCCTCGTACCGCTGCTGCCAGGTGGGCACGCCGGACGTCGGGGTGATCAGGAGCTGGTAGGCGGCAAGGGCGTCCATTCCGGACACTCCGACGGTGATGCTGCCGTTCGTCACCGGGTACGTGACGGTGGAGACCGTGGTCGCGGACGAGGCGGTGGTGCGGCCGGTGGTCCCGGTACGGGAGAGCTTGACGCTGACCTGGGAGCCGAGCGCCGCCAAGCCGTTGACCTTGACGGTGTTCGCGCCGCTGTCGCCGCCGAAGACCACGTTGACGATCCTGCGGGTGCTGTCGTACGCGGCGACGCCGTCCAGCCAGGACTGCGGGACGGTCTGCACGACGTTGCCGGCCATGTCGCCGTACCACTTGTAGGCCCAGTACGTCGCGGTCGGCGCGTTGTTGTAGAGCAGGCCGTTCAGGGTGCCGGCCTCGTACCAGTAGGCGCGCTCGGCGTCGCGGATGCCGTACCGCTCGAAGACCGCCATGTAGTGCGCCGCGACGCTGGGGATGTCGACCTGGGCCGGCGACGCGTACTCATTGATCGAAATCGGACGCGGTGAGATGCCCAGCGACGTCTCGATCGCACGGTAGTCACTGACGTGCGCGGCGACGTTGTTGTAGCTGTGATCGTCGAGTTCGTGCCAGACGATCACGTCGGGCAGCGTGGCGGTGTTCTTCGCGTTGGTGAGGAACGCGACCATCCAGTCGTGGTTGTAGATCGAATAGCTCGGCCCGACCACCGGGGTGACCGTGTCCAGCGAGCGGATCAGCTGGAACGTCCGGGTCCAGCCGGCGTTGAACGTCCCGGCCGAGCTGGTGTTCCAGGTCCAGTCGGGCTCGTTCCACAGCTCGTAACCGTCGACGTTGGTGGTGCCGGTGGCGGCGGTCCGGGTGGTCACCATGGTGCGGACCTTGGACTCCCAGTCGGCCCAGCTGACCCATCGGTACGGGAAGTTCGGGTAGATGTCCGGCAGCCGCCAGAACTGCTGCGCGCCGGCACTCGTCACCTTGCCGGCCACCAGCGCGCCGTCACAGCACGGCGTGGTCGCGCCGTTGCCGAGCTGCTGCGTGCCGGGCGGCGGCTGGGTGAGGTGGTTGAGGCGGAGCGGGTACATCTGATCCAGCGGCGGCTTACTGCCCGTGTCGACGGCGTAGAGGCCGCCGGCCGCGACGTGCGTGACCGGACGGACGGTCGTGCCGACGTTGACGGTGAGGGTGTTGCCGGCGGCCTGTGCCGGGCTGGGGACGACCAGCCCGGCGAGGACCAGCAAGAGGACGGGTACGACAGAGCGGCGCACGGTTTTACCTCTCGGATAGGGGGATGAACACCCGCATCGGTCCCGGCTCCCGGTTGGCCCAGAGGAAATAGGGGATGGCGGACACGATCACCGGTGGGGTGACGCGCGCCGGGGCCGGGAGGGGCCGGTACAGATGCGGGGTGTCGGTGGGCCGGGCACGCAGCGGGATCCGCAGCTGCACCGGCGCGAGGCCGTCGGGGTCTCGGCTGACCTGCAGCGGGGCGGACGAGTCCAGCTCCAGGTCCTCGAACGGGACGCCGGCCGGGGCGTCGGCGTGCTCCAGGCAGTGCACGATCGGGCCGCGGACCACGGCGGCGGCGCCACGGACCGCGTCGACCCGCGGGTGCGCGGCCATCAGGCGCGGCAGCATGACCAGGATCAGTTCGACCCGGTCGCCGACCAGCCAGGTACGGGTGAGCCGCACGTACCCGGCCTCGGCCACCACCGGTTCCCCGTTGACGGTCAGCCGCGCGTCACCGCACCAGGCCGGCACCCGCAGCGACAGCGTCCACGGGCCGGGACCGACCTCGGTGATCGTCACCGTGATCGTCTCGTCCCACGGGTACCGGGTCTGCACCTCGACGGTGTGCCCGCCGGCCCGGAACGTGCCCGCGGTGTAGAGGTGCAGTTGCAGCCCGGCCGGGTCGCCGGTGGCGGCGTAGCTGTCCAGCGAGGCCATCAGCCGGGCCAGGTTCGGCGGGCAGCAGGCGCACGAGTACCAGGAGAGCCGCTGGGACGGCGCGTCCTCGTGCGAGCCGTCGTGCCCGGTACGCAGCTGCAGCGGGTTGGAGTAGAAGAACGAGACCCCGTCCACCCCGGTGCTGCCGGCGATCCCGTTGTAGAGCAGGCGTTCCATCTCGTCGGCGTAACCGGGGCGGCCGGTGGCCAGCAGCAGCCGCCAGGCCCACTGGAAACTGCCGATCGCCGCGCACGACTCCGCGTACGCGCGGTCCGGCGGCAGCTCGTACGGGTCGCCGTACGCCTCGTCCCGGTGCCGGGAGCCCTGGCCGCCGGTGATGTAGGTGCGGCTCGCCAGCGCCGAGTCCCAGAGCCGTTCGGCGGCGGCGAGCAGCTCGAGGTCGCCGGTCTCCACGGCCACGTCGACCGCACCGGCCAGCAGGTACACCTGCCGGACCACGTGACCGGTGACCTCCTCGGCAGCTTTCACCGCGGCGTGGTCCTGGAAGTAGCGCGGCCCGAACCGGCCCTCCCCCAGCACACCGTGACCACGGTTCTCGACGAAGTGGGCGGCCAGGTCGAGGTACGGCCGGTGCCCGGTCACCCGGTACAGCTCGACGAGCGCGGTCTCCACCTCGGGGTGCCCGTCGACGTCCGGGGATGCGGCGAATCGTCGTACCAAAAGGTCGGCGAACCGGCGGGCGACCTGGAGCACCTGCTGGGCCGCGGGATCGCCGGCGGCGGACCGCGCGGCCGCGACCGCGGCCTGGAACAGGTGCCCGGCGCAGTACATCTCGTGGCTGAAGTGCAGCTCGCTCCACTGCTTGTCCCGGTTGTCGACCTGGTAGTACGAGTCGAGGTATCCGTCCTCGTCCTGGGCCTTCTCCAGCAGCGCCGCGGCGTCGGCGACGAACCCGTCGGCGGAGCCGGCCCAGAACGCCGCTTCGAGAGTCTTGTAGACATCGGAGTCCGCGAACCAGAAGCCCCGGAACGAGCCGTCGTCGCCGGTGACCCGGCGCAGGTTGGCCAGGTTCCCGTACGCGTCGAGCTGGTCCACGCAGTGCGGCAGGGTCGCCGCGACGTTGCGGGCCTGCCAGCCGCCGAGCAGGCTCTCCGGCCGCAGGCTCACGGCGTCGCGCGGCAGCGGCCGCAGCGCGGAGACGGCATGGGCGGTGGGCACGACGGGGCCGTGGGAGACGTCCATAACTCGTGGTCCTCAATCCTTGACGGCGCCGGCGGTCACGCCGGCGGCGACGTAGCGCTGGGCGACGATGAGTAGCAACGTCGCCGGGATGGACGCGATCACGGCGGTGGCCATGATGGCGTTCCACTGCTGGTTGTTGTTGCCGATGTAGTGGTAGATGCCGAGCGTGATCGGCTGGTGGTCGCCGCCGCCGTCGAGCGTGGTGGCGAAGACGAAGTCGGACCAGGCCCAGAGGAACGCGAACAGGCTGACCGTGACGATCGCGTTGCGGGAGATCGGCAGGATCACCGAGACGAACGTGCGCCATCGCGACGCGCCGTCGATCAGCGCCGCGTTGATCAGCTCGTCCGGGATGCCGGACATGAACGCCGTGAAGATCAGCACGCCGAACGGCACCGCGATGGTGGAGTCGGCCAGGATCAGCCCGGGCACCGAGTTGAGCACGCCGGCCCGCAGGTAGATGGCGTAGAAGCCCATCGCCATGATGATCCCGGGGATCATCTGCGCGATCAGCAGCACGAAGTTGAGCGCGCCGGTGCCGCGCGGCCGCAGCTTGGCCAGCGCGAACCCGGCCGGCGCCGCGATCAGCAGAGTGAGCACGACGGTGCCGAGGCCGATCAGCAGGCTGGTGCCGAGGTACGGCATCTGCTGGTCGAGCACCGCCCGGTAACCCTCGAGCGTGCCGTCGAACGGGAACAGGTGCGGCGGGTCGGCGCGCATGGCGGTGTCCTTGGTGAAGGACACGTTGATCATCCAGTAGACCGGGAACAGCATGATCGCGGTGAGGACGACGCCGACGGCGGTCTTGACATGCCTGGTCACGACGCCGCCCGGCGGATGTAGAGCAGCCCGAAGACCAGGGCGATGATGATCAGCAGGTTGCCGACTGCGGCACCCGGCCCGAACTCGGGCAGCAGGTTGCCGAACGACAGCCGGTAGGACCAGGTGGCGAGCGTTGTCGACGCGTCGGTCGGCCCTCCCTTCGTCATGATCCAGATCAGGTCGAAGACCTTGAGCGTGTAGACCAGGCCGAGCAGCAGGGTGATCGCCGAGACCGGGCGCAGCAGCGGGAAGGTGATCCGCCAGAACCGCTGCCAGCCGCTCGCGCCGTCCAGGGCGGCAGCCTCGTACACGTCCACCGGGATCGCCTGCAGACCGCTGTACAGGATGACCAGGTTGAACGGGATCCCGATCCAGACGTTCGCGATGATCACGCTGGTCAGGGCCCAGTCGGGCGACGTCAGCCAGTTGATCGGGTCCGCTCCGAAGAAGCGAAGAGCGAAATTCACCACCCCGGAGTCACTGTTGAGCATCCAGGACCAGGTCGACGCACTCACGATCAAAGGCAACAGCCACGGTACGAGGAACAGCGCCCGCAGCGTCGCCGACAACCGGAAGTGTTGAGTGAAGAAGACCGCGAGGGCCAGCCCGATGGCGAACTGGAACGCGATGCTGACGAACGTGAACACCAGCGTGTGCAGCAGCGCCGGCCCGAACGTCGGGTCGTCGAACACCGTCCGATAGTTGTCGGCGCCGCTGAACGGCGCGTTCCCCTGCACGAAGCTCCGTACGGTGTAGTGCCGCAGGCTCAGGTCCAGGTTGCGGTAGAGCGGGTAGGCGTAGAACGCGAGCAGATAGATCACCACGGGGGCGAGGAAGCCCCACGCCGCCCACTGCCCCCGAGCCCGCCGGACCCGGGAGGAGCCCCGGGTCCGGACGAGCGTCTCGGCGTGCGAGGTCACTTGGCCGCCGCGCTCTGGGCGTCGGTGAGCGCCTGCTGCGGTTGCTTGGAGCCGGAGAGCGCCGCCTGGAACGCGGTCCACAGCGGCTGGGAGATCTTCGGGTACTTGGTGCCGAGGTCGTCACTGGTCCGGCCCTTGGCGGCCGCGACCGCTTCGACCCACACCTTCAGCTCCGGGTTCGCCGCGACCTGCTTCTGCTGCACCGCGTCGGTGGCGGCGACGTAGGAGAGCGTGGTGTCCGTGGTGAGCGCGTTGTCCGCGCTGGTCAGGCACGCGATCAGTTTCTGCGTGGTGGCGTACTTCGCGGTGTCCGACTGGACCGGGGCGGTGACGAACTCCCCGCCGGTCGGCGCCGGTGCGGTGCCGCCGGCCTGCGACGGGATCGGGATGATGCCGTACTCGAAACCGGTCTTCTTCGCGTTGGCCAGCTGCCACGTGCCGTTCTCGCTGAACGCGAAGTCGCCGGTGGCGAACTCCTGCCAGCTGGTGGTCTGGGTGTTGTTCAGGACCGAGTTCGGCGCCAGGCCCTTCTTCACCCAGTCGGTCCACAGCGTCAGCGCCGCGACGCCCTGCGCCGAGTCGAGCTGGGTGAGGTTCGCGCCGGAGCCCCAGAACCACGGCAGGAACTGGAACGAGCCCTCCTCGGTGCCGATCGCCGAGAACGTGATGCCCTTCTTGCCGGCCGCCTTCACCTTGTCCAGGGCCGCGGTCAGCGACGCCCAGTCCTTGACCGTCGCCGGGTCGACCTTCGCCGCGTCCAGGACCTTCTTGTTGTAGTAGAGCGCAAGGGTGTTCGCGCCGATCGGCACGCCGTAGGTCTTGCCGCCGAGCTGGCCCGCCGCGAGCAGGTTCGGCGAGATCGCCGAGGTGTCGGTCTTGACCTCGTCGGTGGTGGTCAGCACCCCGGCCTCGGCGAGCGTGGAGACCACCGGGTTGTCGACGATCAGCACGTCCGGCGAGTTGTCCTGCTGGGCGGCGAGCAGCGCCTTGTTGGTCAGGTCGGTGGTGTCGTAGCCGGTGCGCTTGACCGTGACACCGGCGTCGGTGCCGCAGGTGGTCAGCAGCTTCACCCAGTCCGAGCTCGCGTCGAACTGCGGGTACGGATCCCAGACGGTGTATTCGGTGGCGGCCTGGGTCTTCTCACCGCCGGAGTCGGACGAGCAGGCGGTGATCAGGCAAGCGGTCAGAGTGAGCGCGGTCGCCGCGGTGAGCCCCCGGCGGACGGACGGGAAAGTCATCTGTGTTACCCCTCAGGGAAACTTTCAGGAAAACGATTGCCTTGACGCTAGGGATGACCTTGCAGGCCTGTCAATAGGAAGTTACCGTCGCATTACACGAGGCGAAGGAAACCTGGGAGGAAACACTGAGCACCGAACGACGCGGCTCCACGATCAGCGAAGTGGCCGCACTCGCGGGGGTTTCCACCGGTACGGCCTCGAAGGCGCTCAACGGCCGCGGCGCCATGCGCCCGGAGACCCGGTTGCGCGTCCAGCAGGCCGCCGACCAGCTCGGCTTCGTGGTCAACGCGGCCGCACGCAGCCTGCAGACCGGGCGTACGTACACGGTCGGCATGATCACCACGGACACCATCGGCCGGTTCAGCATCCCGCTGCTGATCGGCGCGGAGGACGCGCTCGGGGCGGGACAGATGTCGGTGTTCCTCTGCGACGCCCGCGACGACCCGATCCGGGAGCAGTACTACCTGCGGACGCTGCTGGGCCGCAAGGTCGACGGGATCATCGTGACCGGCCGCCGGACCCAGGCACGGGCCCCGATCGGCGCCGATCTGCCGGTGCCGGTGGTCTACGCGTTCATCAGCTCCACCGACCCGCAGGACTGCTCGGTGGTCCCGGACGAGGCGGACGGCGCCCGCCGTGCGGTGCGGCACCTGCTGGACACCGGCCGCCGGCGGATCGCGCACGTCACCGGCCCGGACCACCACCACTCGGCGCAGGTCCGCGCCGCCGCCGCGGCCGCGGAGTGGGAACTCGCCGCACCGGTCCTGTACGGCGAGTGGACCGAGGCGTGGGGGCGACAGGCGGCCGGGATGCTCCTCGCCGGCGGGATCGACTTCGACGCGGTGCTCTGCGGCAACGACCAGATCGCCCGCGGTGTCGCGGAAGGCCTGCGGGAGGCCGGCCGGAACGTGCCGCGCGACGTGGCCCTGGTCGGCTTCGACAACTGGGACGTCATGGTCGACGCCTGCCGCCCGTCCCTGACCAGCGTGGACATGGACCTGGAGGGGATCGGCCGGACCGCGGCCGAGCTGCTGCTGGCGGCGATCAACGGCGCCCCGGCGCACGGCCAGCGGGCCCGCCCGTGCCGCCTCGTCCCCCGCGAGTCGACGGCCGCGGGCTTCGTCACCCCACGGAACGGAGAACCGCGGAACGGAGAACCGCGGAACAGCGAACCGCGGAACGGCGAACGTCAGCCGCCGGAAACGTGGTGACGGCACAATGGGACGCATGGATCTTCGCCAAGGCATCGGTCTGCGACGACTGGGCACCACCGCGGACGAGTTCCAACAGGACCTGCTGAGCAGCCTCTACTACCGGCGGGGCACCACGGTCGAGTCGGCCAGCCCGCGGGACGCGTACGAAGCTCTCGCCCTGACCGTCCGCGACCGCCTCGCCGAACGCCGCGCCCGCACCGCGGCCGCGCATTTCGCCAGCAACCCCCGCTGGGTCTACTACCTGTCCGCGGAGTACCTGCTCGGCGCCCAGCTCGAGCAGAACCTGCTCTACTCCGGCACCGGGGAACTCGCCTCCCAGTCGCTCAAGGTGCTGGGCCGCACGCTGGAGGAGATCGAGGACCTCGACGTCGAGCCGGGCCTGGGCAACGGCGGCCTGGGCCGGCTCGCCGCCTGCCTGGTCGACGCGATGGCCACCCGGGACATCCCGGCGGTCGGCTACGGCATCCGCTACGACTTCGGCATCTTCCGGCAGTCGCTGGAGGGTGGCGCGCAGGCCGAGCGGCCGGACGACTGGGCGTTCCAGGGCAACCCGTGGGAGTTCCCGGCCCCGGACGACCGGCAGACCGTCGGCTTCTACGGCCACACCGAGCCGGTCCCCGGCTCACCGACCCGCAAGAGCTGGGTGCCCGGCGAGATCGTCCTCGGCGAGCCCAGCCACATGCTGGTGCCCGGCTACCGGACCGAGACGGTCAACATCGTCCGGCTGTGGCGGGCCCGGGGCAGCGAGGCGTCCTTCGACCTGTCCCGCTTCTCCGCCGGCCAGTACGCCGAGGCGGTGCAGGAGGCGGTCCGCGCCGAGAACATCAGCAAGGTGCTCTACCCGGACGACAGCACCGAGCTGGGCCGGGAGCTGCGGCTCAAGCAGCAGTACTTCCTGGTCTCCTGCTCGCTGCGGGACATCATCCGGCGGTTCCGGCTGCGCAACGAGGGCTGGGACGACTTCGCCGAGAAGACCGTCATCCAGCTCAACGACACGCACCCGACGATCGCCATCCCGGAGCTGATGCGGCTGCTCGTCGACGAGTACGGGCTGGACTGGGACAAGGCCTGGTCGATCACCCGGAGCACGTTCGCGTACACCTGTCACACGCTGCTCCCGGAGGCCCTGGAGACCTGGCCGGTGCCGCTGTTCGAGCGCCTGCTCCCCCGGCACCTGGAGATCATCTACCTGATCAACATGTTCTTCCTGCGCGAGGTCGAGGCCCGCTTCCCGGGCGACAGCGACCGGCTGCGCCGCATGTCGATCATCGGGGAGGGCAGCGAGCGCCGGGTCCGGATGGCCCACCTCGCCGTGGTCGGCACCGAGGCCGTCAACGGCGTCGCCGAGCTGCACTCCAAGCTGCTGCGGGAGACCGTGCTGCAGGACTTCGCCGACCTCTGGCCGGCCAAGTTCCAGAACGTCACCAACGGCGTCTCGCCCCGCCGGTTCATGAAGCTGGCCAACCCGCGCCTGTCCGACCTGATCACCGAGGGTCTCGGCGACGACGGCTGGCTCAACGACCTGGACCGGCTGGCCGGGCTGGAGCGGCTCGCCGGCGACGCGTCGTTCATGGAACGCTGGCGGGCGGTGAAGCGGGCCAACAAGGTCGACCTGGCGGCCGGCGACCCGGACTCGCTCACCGACGTGATGATCAAGCGGTTCCACGAGTACAAGCGTCAGCAGCTCAAGCTGCTCCACGTGATCACGATGTACCACCGGATCCGGGCGAACCCGGCCGGCGACTGGGTGCCCCGGACCGTGCTGTTCGCCGGCAAGGCCGCACCGGCCTACCACGCCGCCAAGAACATCATCCGGCTGATCAACGCGGTCGGCGCCACGATCGCCGCCGACCCGGTGGTCGCCCCGCACCTCAGGGTGGTCTTCGCGGAGAACTACAACGTCACCCTGGCCGAGAGGATCATCCCGGCCGCCGACCTGAGCGAGCAGATCTCGCTGGCCGGCAAGGAGGCCAGCGGCACCGGCAACATGAAGCTGGCCCTCAACGGCGCGATCACCATCGGCACGCTCGACGGCGCGAACATCGAGATCCGCGCCCGGGTCGGCGAGGAGAACTTCTTCCTCTTCGGCCTCGACGCGTTCCAGGCCGCCGAGGTCCAGATCAGCGGCTACCACCCGCGCGAACACTACGACCGCGACGCCGAGCTCAAGGCCGCGATCGACGCGATCACCGCGGGCACGTTCGGGGGCGTCGGCCGCGAGGTCGCCGACTCGCTGCTGGGTTGGGACGAATACCTCACCCTCGCCGACTACCGGTCCTACCTGGACTGCCAGGAGGAGGTCGAGCGGGCCTGGCGCGACCCGGAACGCTGGACCCGGCTGTCGATCCTGAACACCGCACACAGCGGCTTCTTCTCCGCCGACCGCACGATCGCCGACTACGCCGCCCGCATCTGGCGGGTCGCTCCGGTCCCGGTCCCCAAAGATATTTAGTACGAATAGGGAGTCCCGTCCGCAGGCTACGAGCCGCGTCCCGTGCTGGTCTCGCGCGACACCGCGACCGCACCGGACCGCGGCGCGCCCGCGGGCCCAGGCTGGTTCTCAGGGGTGTCATCCGTGCCGGATGACACCCCTGAGCCCCCCACGAGGTCACGCGGTGCGTCAAGATACTGATGATCATTACTGTCATCAGGAGCGTTGATGCGCCGCCGTCCAGACCGTCCGGCCCTGGACACCCGACATCGGCATCCCGGTCGTGACCCTCACCGCCCGCACCACGAGCACCGACCCGGACGCCATGATCACCTGCCGGATCACGTCCCTCGGCAAGGTCGTGGCGGAGGACACGAAGCGGGGCGCGCACGCGGAAGCCACCTGTTCCGCCCGGACGACCGTGTTCTCGGCGGCTCCGGGGCGCCCGAGCCCGAGCTAGCCCGCCGGGTAGAAGTTGCCGTAGACGTCGAGGGACTTGCCGCCCGCCGTGGTGGCGACCGCCTCGTACGTGTCGCCGCCGGCGTTCCGGCCGCCCGCGGGGTAGCCGTACTTCGCGGTGAACGTGTACGTCCCCGGGGCGATCTCGTCGGCCGGGGCGAGCGTGAACGTGTAGAGCAGCGCGTTCGCCTGCTCGGTGACGTTGCTGGTCACGCTCGCGCCGGGCACCGACTTGGCGCCGCCGCGCGAGGTCAGCCCGGTCGTCCTGGCCACCCGGACGGTCACCGTCAGCGCGGTCAGCCTCTCCCCGGTCTTCAGGGTGATCACCCCGGCGCCCTGGGTGTCGCCGCTGTCCGGGTCGATCGAGCCGTCCGACCAGAGCGGCCCCTGCTCGACCCGGGTGTTCCCGGGCTGCCCCTTGGTCGGCCCCGTGGTCGGCGGGACGGTCGTCGCCCCGGTCGAGGCAGGCGTGCCGGGCTCCGTGGTGGTGCCGGGTTTTCCGGTGCCGCCGGGCTTCCCGGTCGCGCCACCCGTCGCCGAAGGCTTCACCGGGTGCGCGCCGGTCGGCGGAGCGCTCGAAGCGGAAGGCGCGGTCGTGGCCGGCACCGAGACGACCGGGATGGCCCGGTCGGTGTCGTCGCCGTCGGCACCGGCCAGCGCCCACTGTGCGGCGAACCCTCCCCCGCCGGTGAGCGCGACCAGCGCGCCGACGATCGCGAGCCGCAGCCGGGGGCCGTTGCGCCGCCGGGTGTGCCGGTGCGCGGTGGCGGGCTCGTTCATCGCGGTCGAGGTGATCCGGGCCAGCATCGCGTCCCGATCGGGCTGGTGGGCGGCCGCCTCGGCCTGCAGGGCAGCACGCAGCTGCTCGTCCGAGAGCCTCATCGGGCCGCCTCCCAACCGTCGATCCGGGTGACCGCCCCGCCCAGCAGGTCGGCCAGCTGTTTGGCACCCCGCGAGGTGGCGCTCTTCACCGCGCCGACGGAGATCCCCAGCGTCGCGGCGACGTCGCGCTCGGACATGTCGAACGCGTACCGCAAGACTACGCAGGCGCGGCGGCGATGCGGGAGCTTGCGCAGGGCGCTGCGGACGTCGAGGACCGCCGGCACGTCACTGCCGGCCGGGGCGCGCCCGGACAGCCCGAGCGTGAGCAGCCTTTCCCGGCCGCGGCGGCGCACCCACGCGCGGGCCAGGTTCATCACGATGCCGTGCCCGTACGCGGCGGGGTCGTCGGCCGCCTGCACCCGGTCCCAGTGCCGCCACACCTCGGTGAGCGCGTCGGCGGCGAGGTCGTCAGCGACCTGCGCCTCCCCGGTCATCAGGAAGGCCAGCCGCGACAGCGACGCGTGATGCCGCTCGAAATACGCGCGGAAAGCGTCGTCGCGCATCGGCACCCCTCCCGGTTAACTGGCCGGAATCTTTCCTAAACTTTTCCCGGACCGGACGACGTTAGAGATCATCCGAAGGTTCTCGCAAGGTACGACCGGGTGATGAGATTTAATCGTCGATCCGATTTCCGGGAGGCGTTGCGGACAGCGCTTTCCTGCCGGTCCGCGCACTGCGCTGTGACGGCCGTCGATGGCACCTGGCCACACTGCCGAAAAGAATGAAACAAGTCAATGCACCGCCCGGGAAAACGCTGTGTGGGGACTTTCGGCGCGCTCCGCACCGAAACTTCACACACTCGACGCGACCCAACGCTGCGTGGGGACTTTCGGCGCGCACCGCACCGAAACTTCACACACTCGACGCGGCGGGGTGGAGGGTGGCTTTGCCGGTGGTGCGGCGGGCGAGCAGGTCCTCGTGGGCGCGGTGGGCGCCGGCCAGCGGGTAGGCCGGCCCGGGCGGGAGGCTCAGCTCGCCGGAGGCGACGAGCGCGAACAGTTCGGTCAGCGGTTCGCGGAAGAAGCCGGGCAGGTCGAGGGCGGGACGCAGCCAGAAGCCGGCGACCGAGAGGTTGCGCGCGGAGAGCACACCGGCGTCGATCGGCGGCCGGCCCTCGCGGGAGGCGTTGCCGTAGCTGACCAGGCGGCCGAACGGGGCCAGCGCGTCGATCGAGGCGGTCAGCGCGGCGCCGCCGGTGGACTCCAGGATGACGTCGGCGCCCCGGCCGGCGGTGGCCTCGCGGACTCGCTCCGCGTACCCCATGGGGTTGTTGGAAACCGCGACGTGCGCGCCCAGAGTGAGTGCGAGCTCGCGTTTCTCCGGTGTGGAGCCGCCGGCGACGATCCGGCCGGCGCCGAAGTGGCGGGCCAGCCGGATCGCGATCGAACCGACCCCGCCGGACGCGGCGCCGATCAGCACGGTCTCGCCGGGAAGCAGCCGGGCGCTGGAGCGCAGCACGTGCCACGCGGTCAGGCCCTGGACCAGCAGGGACAGGGCGGTGGCGTCGTCGACCTGGTCCGGGACGTCGACGGTGTCCGCCTCGTCGACGACGGCGCGCTCGGCATACCCGCCGCCACCGAAGGTCAGCGCGAGCACCCGGCGGCCGTCCGGCGTGCGGCCGACCACCTCGGTGCCGGGGACGAACGGCAGCCGTGGCGCGTCCCGGTAGCTGCCGTCGGTGCGGTGCGTGTCGGCGTAGTTCACGCCGGCCGCGGACACCTCGACCAGCAGCTGACCGGGCCCCGGCACCGGCTCGGGCAGGTCCGCGGGGACCAGCACCTCCGGGCCGCCGAACCGCTCGACCAGAATCCCCCGCATGCGTGCCCCTCTCGTCCCGGCCACCCTATCGACCCATCTCCGATAGGAAATCGGCCGGCGGTCAGGGTGTGACGTAGGTGGCCAGGTGCTGGCCGGTGAGGGTGGAGCGGTCGGCGATCAGGTCGGCGGGGGTGCCCTCGAAGACGACGGTGCCGCCGTCGTGGCCGGCCCCCGGGCCCAGGTCGATGATCCAGTCGGCGTGGGCCATCACGGCCTGGTGGTGCTCGATGACGATCACCGTGCGGCCCGCGTCGACCAGGCGGTCGAGCAGGGCGAGCAGCTGCTCCACGTCGGCCAGGTGCAGGCCGGTGGTGGGCTCGTCGAGGATGAAGACGCCGCCCTTCTCCCCCATGTGGACGGCCAGCTTGACCCGCTGCCGTTCGCCGCCGGAGAGCGTGGACAGCGGCTGGCCGAGGGTCAGGTAGCCGAGCCCGACGTCGTTGAGCCGCTCCAGGATCTTGTGGGCGGCCGGGTTCTTGGCGTCGCCGGCCGCGAAGAACTCCACCGCCTCGGCGACCGGCATCGCCAGCACCTCGCTGATGTCCCGGCCGGCCAGCTTGTAGTCCAGCACCGACGCGTCGAAGCGCCGCCCCTCGCACACCTCGCAGGTGGTGGCCACCCCGGCCATCATCCCCAGGTCGGTGAGGATCACCCCGGCGCCGTTGCAGTTCGGGCAGGCGCCCTCGGAGTTCGCGCTGAACAGGGCCGGCTTCACCCCGTTGACCTTGGCGAACTGTTTGCGGATCGGCTCCAGCAGGCCGGTGTACGTGGCCGGATTGCTCCGCCGCGAGCCCTTGATCGCGGCCTGGTCGACCGCCACCACGCCGTCCCGGCCGGCCACCGAGCCGTGGATCAGCGAGCTCTTGCCGGACCCGGCCACCCCGGTGATCACCGAGAGCACGCCGAGCGGGATGTCCACGTCGACGTTCTTCAGGTTGTGGGTGCCGGCACCGCGTACCTCCAACTGGCCGGACGGTTTGCGGACGTCGGCCTTGAGCGCGGCCCGGTCGTCGAGGTGCCGCCCGGTGAGCGTGCCGCTGGCCCGCAACCCGTCCAGGGTGCCCTCGAAGACCACCTCGCCACCGGCCGAGCCGGCCCGCGGACCGAGGTCGACGACGTGGTCGGCGATCGCGATGGCCTCCGGTTTGTGCTCCACCACCAGGACCGTGTTGCCCTTGTCGCGCAACTGCAGGAGCAGCTCGTTCATCCGCTGGATGTCGTGCGGGTGCAGGCCGATGGTCGGCTCGTCGAAGACGTACGTGACGTCGGTCAGCGACGACCCGAGGTGCCGGATCATCTTGGTGCGCTGGGCCTCGCCGCCGGAGAGGGTGCCGGCCGGCCGGTCCAGGGACAGGTAGCCGAGCCCGATCTCGATGAACGAGTCCAGGGTGTGCTGGAGTTTCCCGAGCAGCGGGGCGACGGTCGGCTCGGACAGCCCGCGCACCCAGTCGGCCAGGTCGCTGATCTGCATCTGGCACGCGTCGGCGATGCTCTTCCCCTGGATCTTCGAGGAGCGCGCGCCGGCGCTGAGCCGGGTGCCGTCGCACTCCGGGCAGGTGGTGAACGTGATCGCCCGGTCGACGAAGGCCCGGATGTGCGGCTGCATCGCCTCCCGGTCCTTGGACAGGAAGGACTTCTGGATCGACGGGATGATCCCGGAGTAGGTCAGGTTGATGCCGTCGACCTTGATCTTCGTGGGCTCCTTGTGGAGCAGGTCGGCGAGCTCCTTCTTGGTGTACTTGCTGATCGGCTTGTCCGGGTCGAAGTACCCGCAGCCGCGGAAGATCCGGCCGAACCAGCCGTCCATGCTGTACCCGGGGATGGTCAGCGCGCCCTCGTTGAGCGACTTGCTGTCGTCGTACAGGGCGGTGAGGTCGAAGTCGGTGACCGCGCCGCGGCCCTCGCACCGCGGGCACATGCCGCCGGTGATGCTGAAGCTGCGCCGTTCCTTGGTGGTGACGCCGGCCTTCTCCATGGTCACCGCGCCGGCGCCGGAGATCGAGGCGACGTTGAACGAGTACGCCTGCGGCGAGCCGATGTGCGGCTGCCCGAGCCGGCTGAACAGGATCCGCAGCATGGCGTTGGCGTCGGTGGCGGTGCCGACCGTCGAACGCGGGTCGGAGCCCATCCGCTCCTGGTCCACCAGGATCGCCGTGGTCAGGCCCTCCAGCACGTCCACGTCCGGACGGGCCTGGCTGGGCATGAAGCCCTGCACGAACGCGCTGTACGTCTCGTTGATCATCCGCTGCGACTCGGCGGCGATGGTGCCGAACACCAGCGAGCTCTTGCCGGAGCCGGAGACGCCGGTGAAGACGGTGAGCCGGCGCTTCGGGATCTCGACGCTGACGTCCTTGAGGTTGTTCACGCGCGCGCCGTGCACGCGGATGAGGTCGTGGTTGTCGGCTGCGTGCGTCTTCTCCATGGCGGAAAGGTTAGTGGCGGGTCACACACCGTGCTTCTTCTTTCCTGACCGCTTACCGGCGGAAATACCGCGGCAGGACGACGCGGCGCCACGGGAAGGAAACTACGGTCAGAGCATGATCCTGGGCCGCTGGTTCGCCGGGCGCCCGGTCCGCACCGACGCGCTGATCGCCGTCGCGCTGGTGATCGTCACCGCCTTCGCGTACACGGCCCGCGCCTCCCGGACCGACATCCCGTCGTTGAACTGGGCGGATGTCGCCGGTGTGGCGGTGGCGACGATCGCCATGACGGTCCGCCGGAGGTGGCCCCGGGAAGCCCTGGTCGCCACCACCTGCGCGATCATCGCGCACTCCTGGACGAACGCCGACCGCCATCCGCTGTTGATCCTGGCCGCCGGCATGTGTTCGTACACCATGGCGACCCGCAGCACCCGGCGCGAGACCTGGCTGTTCTTCACCGGCTGCGCGGTCGCCCTCTACCTGGGTGACGTGCTCTCCGGGCGATACCCGGTGCTGACCGCCGCGACCATCCCGGTGGTCACGTTCATCGGGATGGCCACCGCGTTCGGCGACGCCACCCGCAACCGGCACGCGTACCTGGCCGAGGTCGAGGAACGCGCCCGCCGGGCCGAGCAGACCCGCGAGGAGGAGGCCCGCAGCCGGGTGATCCAGGAGCGGCTGCGGATCGCCCGGGAGCTGCACGACGTGGTCGCGCACCACATCGCCGTGATCAACGTGCAGGCCGGCGCGGCCAGTCACCTGCTGGACCGGCGGCCGGACCAGGTCCGCCCGGCGCTGGACCACATCCGGCACGCCGGTGACACCGTGCTCAAGGAGCTGGCCGCGATCGTCGGGGTGCTGCGGCAGTCCGACGACCCGGAGGCGGGCACCGAGCCGACCCGGGGGCTGGCGAGGTTGCCCGAGCTGCTGGACGCGGTCGCGGCGGCCGGGCTGAAGGTCGCCTTCGAACGGGCCGGAGCGGAGCGGGAGCTGCCCGCCGTGGTGGACCTGGCGGCGTACCGGATCATCCAGGAGTCCCTGACGAACGCCCATAAACACGGTGACGGACACGCGAGACTGACGATGACCTACACCCGGGAAGGCATCCGCATCGACGTGGTCAACACGGTGACGGACCACCACCGGGAAGGCGACGGCTACGGGCTCATCGGGATGCGGGAGCGCGCCGCCGCCGCCGACGGCACCCTGCACGCCCGCGCCGACGACCAGGGCCGATTCACGGTTCACGCCGAACTACCAGCACCGATCGAGGGCCAGAGATGATCCGGGTACTGCTCGCCGACGACCAGCCGCTGATCCGCGCCGGCTACCGGATGATCCTGGACTCCGAGCCGGACATCGAGATCGTCGCCGAGGCGGTGGACGGCCGGGAGGCGGTCGACCTGGCCCGGACCCAGCGCGCCGACGTGATCCTGATGGACATCCGGATGCCGGTGATGGACGGGATCGAGGCGACCCGCCGGATCGCCGCCGACGACGACCTGGCCGGGGTCCGGGTCCTGGTGCTCACCACATTCGAGAACGACGACAACGTGATGCTCGCGGTCCGGGCCGGTGCCAGCGGGTTCCTGGGCAAGGGCGTCGGCCCGGACGAGCTGATCAACGCGGTCCGGGTGGTCGCGTCCGGCGACGCGCTGCTCTCCCCCAAGGCCACCCGCGGGCTGCTCGACCACCTGCTCACCCAGCCGGAGACCGGCCCGCCCCCGGCCGCCTTGGACGACCTGACCCAGCGGGAACGCGAGGTGCTGGTACTCGTCGCGCACGGGCTCACCAACGACGAGATCGCCGAGCGGCTGTTCCTCTCCCCGCTGACCGCGAAGACCCACGTCAACCGGGCAATGGCGAAGTTACGCGTACGGGATCGGGCGCAGTTGGTCGTGGTGGCGTACCAGAGTGGTCTGGTCCGGCCCGGCAGTCCGCGGACGCAGTAGCCGCAGGCGCCGACTACCGCAACCGTGGTAGCCGCCCGGACCACCGGCGGACGACGCGCCGCAGCGGTCCGGGCATCGAGACTGCCTGGGTGTCTTATCTGTCCCGGATCTCTCTCGCCAACCGCAAGCTGGTGGCCCTGGTCACCCTGCTGGTGGTCGCCCTCGGCGGCTACGCGGCGTCCTCGCTGAAACAGCAGCTCCTGCCCGACCTGTCGTTCCCGGCCGTCACCGTGCTGGCCACCTATCCGGGCGCCGCGCCGGAGGTGGTCGAGGAGCAGGTCACCGCGCCGATCGAGGACGCGGTCAAGGCCGTGACCGGGGTCGAGACGATGACCTCGACCTCGCGGCAGGGCTCGGTGACCGTCACCCTGTCCTTCGGCTACGACACCGACATCGGCACCGCGACCGGCGACATCCAGGAGTCGCTGGCCAAGGCCCGGCTGCCGGAGGGTGTCGACCCGCAGGTGCTGACCGGCAGCACCGGCGACATGCCGACGATGACCCTGGCCGCGACGTCCGGCACCGATCTGCGCGCCCTCGCGGCGAAGCTGACCTCGACGGTGGTGCCGGCGTTGCAGGCGATCGACGGGGTCAACGAGGTGTCCGTCTCCGGGAACCGGGACCGGATCGTCACGGTCACCCCGGACGCCGCGGCACTGCGCCGGGCCGGGCTGACCGAGCAGTCGATCATCACGGCGCTGAGCACGCTGGGCGGCACGTCGTCGGCCGGTTCGATCACCGCGGGCGGGAAGAACCTGAGCCTCGCGGTCGGCGCCTCGATCACCTCGCTCGACCGGGTCGAGTCCCTCTGGCTGGCCGGCGGCAAGAGGCCCGTGCAGCTCGAGACCGTCGCCGCGGTCACGGTCGCGGACGCCGAGGTCACATCGATCACTCGTACGGACGGCAGGCCCAGCCTGGGCATGTCCCTCACGATGGACCACGACGGCTCGTCGTCCTCGATCTCCGACGACGTCCGCGCACAGCTGCCCGGGCTGGTCGCGTCGCTGGGTGCCGGCGCCGCGCTGACCGTCGTCTCGGACAGCGGCCCGCAGGTGAAGGACTCCGTCGACGGCCTGCTCGAGGAGGGCGCGCTGGGTCTGCTGATGGCCATCGTGGTGATCGTGCTGTTCCTGCGCTCCGGCCGGTCGACACTGGTCACCGCGGTCTCCATCCCGCTCTCCCTGCTGATCGCGCTGACCGTGCTCTGGCTGCGCGACTACTCGCTGAACATCCTCACGCTGGGCGGGCTGACCATCGCGGTGGGCCGGGTGGTCGACGACTCGATCGTGGTGCTGGAGAACATCAAACGGCACCTCGGGTACGGCGAGGACCGCCGGGACGCGATCATCGGCGCGGTCCGCGAGGTCGCCTCGGCGGTCACCTCGTCGACGCTGACCACCGTCGCGGTGTTCCTGCCGATCGCGTTCGTCAGCGGCATGGTGGGTGAGCTGTTCGGCTCGTTCGCGATCACGGTGACCGTGGCGATGCTGGCCTCGCTGATCGTCTCGCTGACCGTGGTGCCCGCGCTGGCGTACTGGTTCCTGAAGGCGCCGGTGGTGACCGGGGACGCCGAGGAGCACCGGGCCCGGGTCGAGGCGCAGGAGCGGGCCGGTCGGCTGCCCCGGATCTACCTTCCGGTGATCAACTGGTCGGTGCGGCACCGGAAGACCGTGCTGGGCGCGGCGGCCGCGCTGCTGGCCGCCACGGTCGGCATGGCCGGGCTGCTGAAGACCAGCTTCCTCGGCGACTCCGGCCAGGACAGCCTGCGGGTCACCCAGACGCTGCCGGCCGGTACCGATCTCGCCGGCACGGACGCGGCGGCACAGCGGGTGGAGAAGGTGCTCGCCGCGACGCCCGGGGTGGCGTCGTACCAGGTGACGATCGGGTCGTCGGGTGGCTTCTTCGGTGCGTCGAACGGGACGAACACCGTCTCGTACACGGTCAACCTGGCCGGCGACGCGGATGCCGACGCCATCACCGCGAGCCTGACCGCGCTGTCCGGTGCCGGGGAGATCGGCGTCGGCAGCGGTGGCGGGTTCGGCGGCGGCAGCGCCATCGAGGTGTCGGTGCGCGCCGCTGACGACGCCACCCTGACCGCCGCCACCACGCAGGTGCAGCAGGCGCTCGCGACGGTCACCGAGGTCAAGGACGTCAGCAGCGACCTGAGCGAGAGCGCCCCGCAGATCAGCATCGTGGCCAAGGGCGAGCAGGCCGCCCGCTACGGCGTCGGTGACCAGGCGATCGTCTCGGCGCTGCGCACCGCCGTGCAGGGCGCCACCGTCACCCGGGTCACCCTGGACGGCGCCCAGCACGACGTGGTCGTCCGGACCGGGGCCACCGAGCCGGACAGCCTGGCCGCCGTCAAGGCGCTGCCGCTGATGACACCGGCCGGCCCGGTACGACTCGACCGCGTCGCCACGGTGACCCAGGTCGACGGACCGGTGCAGCGGGTGCGGATCGACGGCGACCGGACCAACACGGTCACCGCCACGCCGGTCGGTGACGACACCGGGGCGGCCAGCTCGGCGGTGCAGTCGGCGCTCGGCGGGCTCGCGCTTCCGGCCGGGGCGACGTACGAAACGGGTGGGGTGACCTCGCAGCAGGGCGACGCCTTCAGCCAGCTGATCCTGGCGATCGCCGTGGCGATCGGCCTGGTGTTCCTGATCCTGGTGGCGGTCTTCGGCAGCATCCGGCAGACCTTCGTGCTGCTGGTCTCGATCCCGTTCGCGTTCGTCGGCGCGATCGCGTTGCTGCTGGTCACCGGCACCCCGATGGGGGTGGCGGCACTGATCGGGCTGCTGATGCTGATCGGCATCGTGGTGACCAACGCGATCGTGCTGATGGACCTGATCAACCAGTACCGGGAGCGTGGCCTGCCGGTCGCCGAGGCGGTGGTCGAGGGCGGCCTGCGCCGGCTGCGGCCGATCCTGATGACCGCCCTCGCGACGATCTTCGCGCTGCTGCCGATGGCGCTCGGGATCACCGGGTCGGGCGGGTTCATCTCGCAGCCGCTGGCGGTCGTGGTGATCGGCGGCCTGGTCACCTCGACGCTGCTCACCCTGGTGCTGATCCCGGTGCTCTACACGATGGTGGAGTCCCGCCGCCGGCCGGAACGGTCGCGGGCGGTGGCCGCGCCGGCCGCGACGCCGTCGCCGGAGCCGGTGCCGGTCGGCTGAGCCCGCGCCGCCCGGCACGGATGTCCGCGACGGATGTCCGTGCCGGGCGGCGAAGTGCTAAACGCTCCCCTTCCGCTGCCGATGATCTGCACGAGCGACATCTGGACGCCGGGCCCCGGCGTCCCGCCGTGACGGACCGGCGCGGCGGACGGAATGCAGCGGGAGCGTGCCTTGGACAGCGACGGCGACGAGGGCTTCACCCTCATAGAGATCCTGGTCTCGCTGGCCATCCTGTCCGTCACGCTGCTCGCCAGCACCCCCTTCTTCGTCAGCAGCCTGACGTACGTGAACAAACAGCGGACCAAGCAGGCCGCGATCCAGCTCGCCGACACCGCGATGGAGCAGGTCCGCGGGCTCAAGGGCAGCTCGCTGCTGAGCGGGCACGGCCAGCAGGCCGGCGAGGCGCAGTTCGCGGCCGCACCCGCCGTGGTCAAGCCCTACCTGGCCACCATGCAGGTGCAACACGACGAGGACGACACCACCGCGACCACCGAAGGCGCCGACGCGCCGCTCTCCACCATCGCCCAGGTCAGCACGATCGAGGGCACGCCGTTCACCCGGATGATCTATGTGGGCGCCTGCGAGGTCTACCTGACCGGCAGCACCGACTGCGTCTATCCGCTGACCGTCGGCGCGCCGGCCGACACCACCAAGATCCTGAAGTTCTTCCGCGCCGTGGTGCTGGTCAGCTGGCCGGACAACTCCTGCCCCGGCACCACCGGCAACCCAGCGAACACCTGCCAGTACGTCATGACGACGCTGGTCTCGCGCGCCTCGGAGCCGAACTTCGACATCCACCGGCCGTCGCCGACCGTCCTCACCTCGTCGCTCACCTTCTACAAGGGCACCGTCACCACCGCCCAGCTGGAGGCGCGCGGCGGTCAGCTGCCGAACACCTGGACGCTGGCCAAGCTCCCGGCCGGCCTCTCGATGACCCCGGCCGGCGTGATCAGCGGGACCCCGACCACGGCCGGGACCACGGTCACCACCACGACCGTCACCGACAAGCTGAACCGCACCGACACCGAGCCGATCACCTTCACCGTGGTGCTGCCGCCCACCCTGACCATGCCCGCCAACGCCGCCAACCACGTCGGCGACGCGGTCAGCCTGCAGGCCACCGCCGCGAACGGGGTCGCACCGTACGTCTACACCGGCACCGCCTTGGCGCCCGGCCTGGCCGTGAACCCCTCCACCGGGGCGATCACCGGCACGCCCACCACGGCCGGCACCTACCTGACCACGGTGACCGTCAAGGATCAGAACGGCGTCGCCGGCACCGGCACGTACACCCACGTGGTGTACCCCGCCGTCACCCTGGACCTGCTCGCCGACCAGGCGATCACCCTGGGTTCGAAGGTCACCTTCACCGCGAACGGCGGGGGCGGCGACGGGAACTACACGTACACCGCGACCGGGCTGCCGGCCGGGGTGACGATCAACAAAAGCAGCGGTGTCATCAACGACAAGCCGACCGTCTCCGGCCGGTTCCTGCCGACGATCACCGTGACCGACGGCATCGGCGGCGCCGGCGGCAGCGCGAGCCAGCAGATCGCCCTGATCGTCAACACCACCACCTCGCTGGTCTTCACCGCACCGGTGTTCACCGCGGCCGACCGGAGCACCGTCAAGGGCACCGCCGCGTCGCTGACCCTGACCACCAACGGCGGGTTGCTCGGCCTGAGCCCGGTGGTCACCGTGACCGGGCTGCCGGCCGGCCTGACCTACAACGCGCTGACCGGGGTCATCTCAGGGACGCCGACCACCGTGGGCACCTACACGGTCACCGCGACGGCCACCACCGTCACCGCCACCAGCGTCCTCACCCTCATCTGGAAGATCACATGATCGACGATCCCGCCCTGAGCACCGGCCCGCGGTCGGCCGACGACGCCGACGATCGTGGTTTCACCCTGATCGAGCTGCTGGTCGGCATGGGTCTGATGTCGGTGGTGCTGGTGATGGTCACCGGGGCGCTGATCGAGGTCTACGCCAACGTCAACCGGGTGGACACCCTCACCGTCGCCCGGGACCAGCTGAGCAACAGCTTCCGCCGGCTCGACAAGGAGCTGCGGTACGCCAACTGGCTCAACACCCCCGGCCAGGTGGGCAGCAACTGGTACCTCGAGTACGCCACCTCCGGCGGGTGCCGCCAGCTCGCCTACAAGGGCGGCGTGCTGACCACGGCGAGCTGGACCCTGCCCGCCACCACGCCGGGAACGCCGACCACGATCGCCACCGACCTGGCCCTGACCGGCACGACCCCGCCGTTCACCGTCTACACGGTCAACTCCCAGCCGTACGCCTCGGCCGCACCGGGCGTCTCCGGCGTCGGCGTCGACTACCAGCTCGCGCACAGTCAGGTCCGGCTCCAGTTCACCGGCAAGGTGGGCACCACCACGCTGCCGTTCGACGTGCTGTTCACCGCGCAGAACACCAACGCCGCGAACGTCTTCACCGACCCCGGCAAGCTGACGCCCAACGACTGCAGCAAGGGAAGGCCGACCACATGAAGCTCTCGCTGCAACGCCGGGACGAGGAGCGACGCCGGGACGAGGAGCAACGCCGGGACGGCGAAGGGCGACGCCGGGACGACGAGGGCTCGCTGCCGATGGCGATGCTGGTCATCACGGTCGTGATGTCGCTCTCGGCGATCATGGTCCCGATCGTGCTCCGCCAGATCAAGTCCACCCAGAACCTGGCCGAGCGCAACACCGCGCTCAACGCCGCCCAGGCCGGCCTGGACATGATGATGGCCCGGGTCCGCGCCGCCGCCGACCCGGACAAACTGGACGGGTATCTGGAGAACCTGCCGCCCTGCTCGCTGGTCGGCGACGCTGGGGTGAGCGACGCCGGCACCAAGCTCACCTACGCGGTCACCCTCGTCTACCGCGACCAGGACGGCAAGGACCTGACCACCTGCCCGACCACCGATGTACCCGCCACCGCGGTGGTCACGTCGGTCGGCGGCGACGGCTCGGTCAAGCGGACCCTGACCGCCACCTACGTCTTCTCCACCAGCAACACGAACATCCCGGGCGGCCAGATCCGGATCTCCAGTTCCACCCTCGGCAACCAGTGCATGGACTCCGGGTCGAGCAAGGCGCCGGTGTCCGGCTCCGCGGTCCTGATGGCGCCGTGCGACGGCAGCAGCCGGCAGCAGTTCGGCTACACCCCGGACCTCTATCTCAAGCTGATCAACTCGGATACCACGGGTGCCTCGGACGGCATGTGTCTCTACGCCGGCGACACCCACAAGTCCGGCAACGCCCTGGTCTTCCAGCCGTGCCCGACGGTCCGGACCACCACGTTCCAGTGGAGCCTGGACGGCAACTCGGTGTTCCACTCCACCAGCACCGCGAGCAAGGCCGAGAGCGGCACCTGCGTGAACGTCACGTCACCCGGATCGACCACGACCCGGAGCGTGACCCTCGGCAGCTGCTCCGCCGGCGCCACCACGAGCATCTTCCGGTCGGCGACCGGGGTCGGCGCGGGCATGGCCGGTGACAGCACCAACCAGCTGGTCAACTACGCCCAGTTCAGCCGGTGCCTCGACGTGACCGGCAAGTCGATGTCCGCGACGTACATGATCGCCTGGTTCTGCAAGCAGGACCCGGGCGGCGTCGTCGACTTCAACCAGCAGTGGGTGCACCCGACACCGGTCTTCCCCGCGGTCACCGCGACCGGGCCGATCATCGTCAACAACACCAACGCCACGAGCAACAGCAAGAACGGCACCGCGGCCAACAACTACTGCCTCAAGACGCCGGGCACCGCCACCAGCACGTCCTGGGTGACCGTGGTGAACTGCACGACCGCTGCGGTCCAGGCCCAGCAGGCCCTGACCTGGACGGTCTACCATGACACCGGCGACTACGGCACCAGCTACCGGATCAAGGACTACAAGGGCTACTGCCTGCAGCCCACCGACCAGGCCAGCGGCGTCGCCAACGACTTCCACGGCGACGGAACCAGCAAGGTCAAGGTCGCCGTGTGCAACAAGTCCGAGCTGCAGAAGTGGAACGCGCCGCCGAACGTCAACCAGCCGACCCCGCTCACCGACCTGACCGAGCAGTAGCCGGCCATCACTCCAGCCACACCCGGTCCGGTGGCCCCGACCAGTGGAAGGTCAGCAGCCGCCGGACCGGCCGGGACAGCCCGACGATCCGCAGCCGGTGCGTGCCGGCCGCGGCCGGGGCGAGCAGGATCCGGGCGGCGGCCGAGTCGGCGAACCGCAGCCGGGTCAGGTCCAGCACCAGCGGCATCCGGCCCATCACGGTGTCCTCGATCAGGTGCTCCATCATGGCCCGCAGCGCGTGCCGGTTGGACAGGTCGGCCTCACCCTCCAGGCGCAGACCGAGCGGCCGCTGGGTACGCACCCCGCGCAGCAACGGCACCCGTTCCGGGTCGGTGTTCCGGGTGATCGTGGCCGGGTGCGAACGGGTGAGCCGCCGCAGCTCCGGCTCGCTGAACAGGCGGCGGTCGTAGAGGCAGACACCCATCGCGTAGCCGTCCGCGAAGATCCGGTTGACCCGGGACTCGTACCAGAACAGCTCGTCGACGAGGGTGCGCCGGCTGGCCCAGGACATGTCGCCGATGCCCCGCATGCCCCGGTAACCCGCCGCGCGGGACGCGGTCGCCTCGTCCTTCCAGGCCGCCAGGCTGAGGTAGGCCGGGCCCGGCTCGACGAGCGACAACTGCCCGCTGGCCAGGGCGTTCGTGACGTCCATGCCCTGCTCGGCGAGGAGCGCGGGCAGCCGGTCGGCGCGCTGCCCGTGGTAGAGGATCCGGTGGTGCTCGCGCAGCCCGGCCCGGACGTACGCCGCCACGCTGCGAGCCCGCAGCGGCTCGTCGTCGAAGATCAGACAGGCGTGGTCACCCGGGCTCAGGTGGTCGAGCGTGCTGGCCTCGGCCATCGTGTCCTCTCGGTGATCGCCCCCGTGCCGGAAATGCTGGCCATCACCGTAGTCACGGCCGCCCGCCGGGGACCATCGCTGAATCGGGTGCCCAGCAGGCGGCATACTGCCGGGGAAGCTTCTTTGGAGGACGCATGACGATGACCGACCCGCTCGAGTTGCTCGACATCGCCGGCCTGCTGAGCGACGAGGAACGGCAGATCCAGGAGACGGTGGCGCGCTTCGTCGCCGACCGGGTCCGGCCGTATGTCGCGGAGTGGTTCGAGGAGGGCACGTTCCCCCGCGAGCTCGCACCGGAGCTGGGCAAACTCGGGGTGCTCGGCATGCACCTGGACGGCTACGGCTGTGCCGGCACCAGCGCGGTCGCCTACGGCCTGGCCTGCCTGGAGCTCGAAGCCGGCGACTCCGGCCTGCGCAGTTTCGTGTCGGTGCAGGGTTCCCTGGCGATGTTCTCGATCTGGAAGTACGGCTCGGAGGAGCAGAAACTCGAGTGGCTGCCCCGGATGGCGGCCGGCGAGGCGATCGGCTGTTTCGGCCTGACCGAGCCGGACTTCGGCAGCGACCCGGCCAACATGCGCACCCGGGCGGTCCGCGACGGCGACGACTGGATCCTCACCGGCACCAAGATGTGGATCACCAACGGCAGCATCGCCGACATCGCCACCGTCTGGGCGCAGACCGAGGACGGCATCCGCGGCTTCCTCATCCCGCGCGGCACCCCCGGCTTCACCACCCGCACCATCAAGCAGAAACTCTCGCTGCGCGCGTCGATCACCGGCGAGCTGATCCTGGACGGCGTGCGCCTGCCCGACTCCGCCCGGCTGCCCGGCGCCCGCAGTCTCGGCGCCCCGCTGAGCTGCCTGAACGAGGCCCGCTTCGGCATCATCTTCGGTGCCACCGGCGCTGCCCGGGACGCGCTGAGCAGCACCCTGGACTATGCCAAGACCCGCGTCCAGTTCGACCGCCCGATCGCGGCCTTCCAGCTCACCCAGGAAAAACTGGCCAACATGGCGGTCGACCTGAACACCGCCGCCCTGCTCGCACTGCACCTGGGCCGGCTGAAGGACGCCGGCACCCTCAAACCGCACCAGGTCAGCGTCGGCAAGCTCAACAACGTCCGCAAGGCCCTGTCGATCGCCCGCGAGTGCCGCACGATCCTCGGCGGCAGCGGCATCACGCTGGAATACTCACCGCTGCGCCACGCCAACAACCTCGAGTCGGTCCTCACCTACGAGGGCACCTCCGAGATCCACACCCTGGTCATCGGCCACACCCTCACCGGCCACGCCGCCTACCGATAAACCCTTTTTCGGTACGACCTGAAGGTCCCCACAAGCACTGCCCGGTCCCGTGGCTCAACGCGACGCGGTTGTTCCCTCCCGACCGCGACGCCGCATCCGGGCTGATGCGTCCCCTCCCGCCCACCCCAGCGTGTGAAGTTACGGTGCGCTCCGCACCCAAACTCCCCACGCAACGGGGTTCTCAGCCTTGCGTGGGGACTTACGGTGCGCTCCGCACCCAAAGTCCCCACGCAACAGGGTTCTCGGCCTTGCGTGGGGAGTTGCGGTGCGCTCCGCACCCGAAATCCCCACGCTCGGGGTGGGTCAGGGGCGCAGGGTGCGGAGGGTGTGGCCGGTGGCCTGTTTGTACAGGTATTCGGCGCGCTCGTAGGAGAGCCGGCGCCGCCCGGTCTCCGGGCAGAGATCGGCCGGCGCGGGCCGGCGGGCCGGGGCCGGGCGCCGGTCGGAGAGGAACAGCGGCCCCCGGGTGCGCCCGGCGATCACTTCCGGTAACCGGGCCGCCGTCCGCTCACCCCAGCTCACCCCCGGCCCCCGGCGCGCCACGAGATCGAGATCCTGGACGTCGAGCGCCAGCACCGCACCGATCGGCGCCACCGACTCCCGCACCATCAGCCACAGCACCCGCTCCCGCACCGCGACATCCACCCGGTCCCACGGATCGTCCGCGCCGGCCGAGTCCGCGGGTGATCGGGCGGCACGCTCCACCGGCCGGTTCCGCAGACCGCTCGCGAGCTGCGGAAATCCGGCCGCCGCGGCGAACGAGCGGAACGCGGCCAGGTGCCGGTTCCAGCCACGCGGCGCGGCGCCGGGCCAGAGCGTGGCGACGACCGCGGCGACGCCGTCCGGATCGAGGGTGGTCAACGGAGTCCGTTCGCCCAGGGCCCGGCGCATCCGGAAGAGCGATTTCCGGTACGCCTGAGCGGTCACCGGCCGCAACCCGCCGAGGAAATCGTCCACCGCCGCGCCGAGCAGCGGCCCCTCCCCGGCGTCCGCACGAGACCGAAACTGGTCAGAAGCAGGCACGTCGGGGCGGAGCCGGTCGGCGGCCGCTTCCGCCCGGGCTCGGAGGAAGTCACGTTCGGCGGCGTTGCGGGTCAGGGACGCGGCACGTTCCAGCTCCCGGCGCGCCTCGGCCACCCGGCCCACCCGCAGCAGCAGGTCCCCGCGTACCCCGGGCAGCAGGTGGTAGTCACGGAGCACCGGGTCGGCCCGCAGCTCGTCGACCAGGGCCAGCCCGGCCTCCGGACCCCGGGCGAACCCCACCGCGACCGCCCGGTTCAGTCGCACCACCGGGGTCGGCGACAGTCGCGCCAAGGCGTCGTAGAGGACCGCGATCCGGGCCCAGTCGGTTGCCGCGGCGGTGCTCGCCTGTGCGTGACAGACCGCGATCGCCGCCTGCAGAACGTAGGGTCCCGGCGCTTTCCCGGCACCCGCCGACCGGGCCCGCAACATGGCCGCGAAACCGCGGTTGATCAGCAGGCGGTCCCATTTCCCGCGGTTCTGTTCGTGCAGCGGGACCGGCTCGCCGCGGGGCCCGATCCGGGTCGCCGCACGGGACTGCTGAATCTCCATCAGGGCGGCGAGCCCGTGCACCTCCGGATCGTCCGGCGCCGAGGTGGCGAGCAGCCGGCCCAGCCGCAGCGCCTCCAGGCACAGGCCGGGACGCATCAGGTCGTCGCCGGACGTGGCCGAGTAACCCTCGTTGAAAATCAGGTACACGACCTCGAGCACCGACGACAACCGGCCGACGAGTTCGGGACCGTCCGGCAGTCCGTAAGCGACGCCGGAATCGGCCAGGGTGCGTTTGGCCGCGGCGATCCGCTGCGCGATCGCCGATTCGCCGATCAGGAAGGCCCGCGCGATCTCGGCCGGGCTGAGGCCGCCGATCACGCGCAGGGTCAATGCCACACGGGCCGGCTTTTCCAGTACGGGGTGACAGGAGATGAACAGCAGCCGCAGAACGTCGTCACCGGACGACGCCGCGGGGCTGTCCGGCGGCTCCATGTCCGTACCGTCGAATCTGCTCGAACGCCGCAGGTGATCAACGGCCTTGCGCCGGGCGATCGTGGTCAACCAGGCGCCCGGGTTGTCCGGCAGGCCCTGGACCGGCCACTGCTCGATCGCCGCGACCAGCGCGTCCTGCGCGAGCTCCTCGGCCAGGCCGACGTCGTGGACCATCCGCAGGAGCGCCGCGATGATCCGCGCGGACTCCTGCTTCCAGACGACGCCGACCGTGGCCCGGATGTCGATCATCAGATCAGCTGAAGACCTCGTGGATCAGGCTCTCGCCGTCACCGACGATCGCCAGGAAGCGGCGGCCGATTTCGATCGCCTCTTCCCGGGAGCGCACCTCGACCAGGGCGAACCCGCCGATCGCCTCCTTGGCCTCGGTGAACGGGCCGTCGGTGACCGTCACCTGGTCACCGGCCGAGGTGAGCTTGAAGCCGGACGCGTCGAGGCCACCGGTGGCCAGCAGCACCCCGGACGCCGTCATCTCCTCGATGAACGCGGCCATCTCGGTGAAGAGCTTCTCGTCGGGCTGGTTGTCCTGGGTCTTCGAGAGCATCAGGTAACGCATCGGTTTCTCCGTTCTCCGGGTTCCTGGTGAACCGTCACCCCCACGTCGAACCGGCTCATATGACAGGTAATCACAGATTGCGGGCCTGGTGGGACGGGTCACTGCGGCTTGGGACGCACCGCGGGCGCGGGCAGACTGGGCAGGCCATCGTCGGCTGGCCGGGAGGACGCGGGATGGATCTCGACCGGGACGCACCGGGCCTGATCGGCCGGGCCGGGGTGTGGGCCGAGTTGCTCACGCTGCTGGACCGGGACCGGCCGGAGAGCACCGGGGCGCTGCTCGTGGGCGCCGCCGGGATCGGCAAGACCACGCTGGTGGAGCGGTTCGTCTCGTACGCCGGGGACCGGGGTTTCCCGGTGATCCGGGCGACCGGCGAGGCGGGCGCGGAACCGTACGCCGTGCTCCGCGCGCTGTTCGGCGGCGCCGATCTCGACGAGTTGCCGGGCGGGCAGCGCCGGGCCCTGCGCGCCGCCCTCACCCCGCGGACCCCGGCCGCACCGGTGGATCTGCTGGCGTTGCGCTCCGCGGTCTGTGCCGCCTGCTCGCTGCTGGCCGGCGACGGACCGCTGGTGCTGGTGGTCGACGACGTGGACCGGTCCGACCCGCAGACCCTCGACGTGCTGCTCACCCTGGCCTCGGTGCTGACCTGGCGGCAGTTGCCGGTGGTGGCGCTGTTCGCGAGCCGCACCGAACGCCTCCCGGTCGAACTCGCCGAACTCCTGCGCCAGATCCCGGTGCCCCCACTGACCGACCGGGAGGCGGACCACCTGCTGGACCGCCTGGGCGCACCGACCGGCTCGGCCCGCGGGGAGATCCTGCGGCGGGCGGCCGGCAATCCGCTGGCGCTGCGGGAGTACGGCGCCCTGTCCGACCCCACCCCGGTGGCGGCGACCGCGACCGACGGCCGCGGGATCCTCCCGGAGGACCGAGCAGGTGAAGAGGGCGGCGTCGCGCAGGTCTTCGCTCGTCGCGTCCGGGAATTGCCGGAAACCGTGCGGCGGGCCCTGACCCTGGTGGCGGCCGGCGAGCGCAGCGTCGCCGTGCTGACCCGGGCCGAGCCTTCGCTGACCCCCGCGGACTGGCAGCCCGCCGAGGCGGCCGGGCTGATCACGGTGACCGACGCGGTGGTCCGGTTCCGGCATCCGCTCGTCGAGTTCGCGGTGCTGGACGCGGCCGGTGCGGGCGCACGCCGCCGGGCTCACCGGACGCTGGCCGAGGTCACCGCCGATCCGCGCCGCGCCCTGTGGCACCGGGCCGAGGCGGCCGACGGCGCCGACCCGGGCCTCGCCGCCGAACTGATCGCCGCCGCCCGCCCGCTGAACGGCGCGGCCGCGGTGACCGCCATCGGCCTGCTCGAACGCGCCGCCGACCTGCTCCCACCCGCCGACCGGGCCCCGGTCCTGCTCGAGGCGGCCGGCCGCGCGGCGGCGGTCGGCCGGATCCGCTGGGCCACCGGCGTCCTGGCCCGCGCCCGCGCGACACCCCACCCGGACCCGGAGCTGCGGGCCGCGCTGACCTCCCTCACCTCCTGGGTCCTGACCATGCACGGCCGGGTACCCGACGCCGCGGCCCTGCTCACCGAAGCCCTCACCGGCTACGCCACCCCGCCGGCCGGTGCGGTGCCGGGCGGGCTGGTCGAGACGAGCGCTTTTCCGGCGTTTCTGCTCGGGCGCGGGCCGCTGTTCGCCGCGCTGCGGGCCGCGCTGCCCGCCGCTTCCGGGGACGGGTTCCTGGCGCGGGCGCTGACCCGGCCGGGCGAGGACGTCCGGGCGGCGATCCTGGCGGTGCCCGAACCTGTCGCGCCCGCGGAGATCGGCCGGGCCGCGTCGGCCGGCGCCGGAGCGCTGCTGTGCGACGAGCCGGAACACGCCCTGCGGCTGCTCGGGCCCGCGGTGCAGGCCGCGATCGACGGCACCGCGGCCAGCGCATTCCTCGCCGCGCCCGGCGCCGCCTGCTGGGCACTGATCGACACCGGCCGCTGGGTCGAGGCGGAGCAGTGGCTGGTGCCGCTGCTCGCCTCCCCGGTGATGGCCGAGGCCCCGGTGCTCCGGATCGGCGCCCAGGTCCAGCTCGCGGTGATCGGCCTCGGCCGAGATCGCAGCACTCCCGAGACAACGACGATCGCTCTCGGTCAGGCCGGTGGCGATGCGGAGCACCGCGAACCGGTCTTCGCACTGCGCCTGCACTGGGCCCGCGGTGTCGCCGCGGCGGCCGCCGGGAACCACCGTGAGGCCTACCTGTCGCTCCGCGCCGCTGCAGAGATTCCGCACCCGTGGCAGATGCTGGTGCTACCGGATCTGATCACCGCGGGCCGGCACGCCGGCCACCCGGCGGAGGCCCGGGCGATCTACCAGCGGGTGCTCCTGGCGTCCGGCGATTCCTGGCTGACCAGCCGCAGACGTGCCCGCCTCGCCGCGGCCGCCGCGCTCCTGATCCCGGATCCGGCCGCCTCCGCCGAGCGGCTCGCCGCGGTGCTCGACGACCCCGGCACGCATCGATGGCCGTTCGAGCGGGCCGTGCTCGCGGTCGAGTTCGCCGACCGCCTGCGCCGCGCCCAGCAACCGGCCCGGGCCCGTGACGTGCTGGTCGGCGCGCTGGACACGTTCGAACGGCTGCGCGCCGCGGCCTGGACCAGCCGGGTGCACGCCGACCTGCGGATCGCCGCGCCGCCGGCCGAGGGCGACGGGTTCGCCGCGCTGACCGCCCAGCAGGAGCAGATCGTCCGGCTGGCCGCGCACGGGCTGACCAACCGCGAGATCGGCGAACGCCTGTTCCTGTCCCCGCGCACCGTCGGCTCCCACCTGTACCGGCTCTTCCCCCAGCTCGGCGTCACCAACCGCACCCAGCTCGGCGACCTGGTCACCGCCCTGGACCGCCAGCAATGATCCACAACCGCGATGAGGTGCCCGTGACCGTTATGGACGATGCCACTCGCCGGCTGGCGGACGGTGCCCTGCACCCGCCGTTCCTCTATGCGATGGGCCCGGACGACGCGCGCCTCGCGCTGGACCTGATGCAGGCCCCGCCGGAGGTCCCGGCCGACCTCGAGCACCGGGTCATCGAGATCACTACCGGACGCAAGGCCATGCCGGTCCATCTGTTGATCCCGCGCGGCGCGGTCTCCGCACCGATCATTTTGTACGCCCACGGCGGCGGCTGGGTCCTCGGCGGCTGGTCCAGTCACCACCGCCTGGCCACCACGCTGTCCCGGGAGACCGGCGCCATCGTGGTGATGCCGGAGTACAGCCGGGTTCCCGAGGCCCGCTACCCCGTCGCGATCACCCAACTGGCCACCACCCTGGCCGCGATCCGCTCCGGCACTCTCCCGATCCCCGGCGACCCGCACCGGATCGCCCTGCTCGGCGACTGCGCGGGCGCCACCCTGGCCCTCTCCCTGGCCCTGCTCGACCGCCCCACCCCGCTCGTGGCCCAGGTGCTGCTCTACCCCATCGCCCGTCCCGCACCGGGCGACCGTTCCGCATCCGACTTCGCCACCGGCGCCGCCCTCCGCCTGGCCGACGTCCGGCGGCTCTGCCACGAATACGCCCCCCGCGGTGAAGCCCTCGCCGACCCGATCGGCACCCCGGACCCCACCGGCCTCCCGCCGACCCTGCTGATCACCGCCGAGGCCGACGTGACCCGGGACCGGTCCGAGGACTTCGGCAACCGCCTGCGGACCGCCGGTGTGCCGGTCACGGTCACCCGCTACCTCGGCGCGGTCCACGACTTCGCGGTGCTCGACGCCCTGCGCTGGACCTCACCGGCCCGCACCGCGATCACCCAGATCACCGACTACCTCCGCACCGCCTTCACCACCCCACCCGAAGGGACCGCCTTCACCACGCTGCCGGAAAAGACCACGTCGCCGGAAAAGGCCACGTCGCCGGAAAAGACCGCCTTCACCACGCTGCCGGAAAAGGCCGCCTTCAGCGCACCGCCGGAAATGACCGCAGCCGAGGAGACCGGCCGCGTCGCCGGGCAGGCATGACCGTGCCCCTCATCGGGCGTTCCGCACAGCTGGCCGAGATCACCGCCGCCCTGTGCGACGGCCGCTCGGTCCTGGTCCTCGGCGAACGGGGCACCGGCCGCTCCGCGCTCCTCGCCGAGGCCGTCCGCCGGCACGCGCCGACCGGAATGTCCGTGCTCGCAGTCCGCGCACTGCCCGGCGACGAGTCCCTGCCCGGCGCCGGCCTGCAACGCCTGCTCAACCCGGTACAGCAGGAGACCGTCGCCCTCCCCCCGCCCGCCGCGGCCGCGTTCGCCCGGCTGTTCGGCGCGGACGCCCCCGACGTGACCCCAGCCCCGCTGCCCGAGGCGGTCGCCCTGCTCGCCGAGCACCTGGCCGCCCGGGGCCGACAGCTCTGGTGCGTCGACGACCTGGACCGCCTGGACGCGCTCTCCCGTACCGTGATCGCCGCACAGACCCACATCCCCCTCCTGGCCGCGGCACTACCGCAGCCCACCACCGACCCCGCGCCAGGCCGAAAAGCCGCGGCACTCCCGCAACCCACCGCAGTGGCCGCGCCGGACCGACAAGCCGCGGCACTCCCGCAACCCACCGCAGTGGCCGCGCCGGACCGACAAACCGCGGCACCACCGCAACCCACCGCCGACCCCGCGCCGGACCGCAACCCGGTCACGATCCGAATCGGACGGTTGACCCGCCTCGAGGCCGAGCGCCTCCTCGCCGGCATCCCCGGCGCTCGTGCCCACCCCGCCGCCCGCCTGCTGCTCGCCCAGGCCGCCGGCAACCCCCTCGCCCTCACCGAACTCGCCCGCCATCTCCCCCCGCCGGCCGAGCTCCCGCCGACCGCCACCGAGCTCCCGGTCCCGCCCCGCCTGCGCCGCGCCCTCGCGCCGGCCGTCGACACCCTCGACGAGCGCCACCTCCGGGCCGCGCTGCTGGTCGCGGTCGCCGCCGAGACGCCGGGCCCGCACACCGCCGCGGCGCTGACCGCCGCGATCAGCCCGGCGCTCTGGACCGGACTGATCACCGGCGGCGTGCTGCGCCCCGGGCGACATTTCCGGCATCCGGTGGTCCGGGCCGCCGTGCTCGACCGGGCAGATTCGGTCAGCCGCCGGGCCGCGCGGCGCGAGATCGCCGACCTTCTCCGGTACGACGATCCGGCCCGCGCCTGGCACCTGGCCCGCGCCGAGCCCACCCCCGACGAGTCCGTCGCCGCGCACCTGGAACGCACCGGCACCGACCTGACCCGGGCCGGCCGGGTGCGCGCCGCCGCCTACGCGCTCGGGCTGGCCGCCGCCCGCAGCCCGGAACCGGGGCTCGCCGACGCCCGGCACCGGCTCGCCGCCCACCAGGCCCGGATGGCGGGCGAACCGGCCTGGGAACGGCAGCTGACCCCGGCACGTTCGCTGGCCGCCACCGGGCTCGGCCAGCTGCTCCGGGTCGCCTGGCTGCGGGGCGACGACCAGATCCGGGAGGAGGTACGCGCCCTGATCCCGGGCGCACCCGGCCCGCTCGCCGTGTGGGCGCGCGCGGTGGTCGACGACGCCGACCCGGGCGGTGACGCGCAGCGGCTGATCAACGCGTACCAGCGGCCGCACCAGCCGGACCACCTGGCGCCCGACGAGCGCGCCGTCCTGCTCGGCACGATCGCGGTGGCCCGGCACGAGACCGCCCTGGCCGTCGGCCACCTCTCCCGGGCCGGTGCGCTCGCCCCGCCCGGCGGCCTGATCCGCCCGATCGCGCTGGGCGCCCTCGCCTGGGCCCACTTCGACGCCGGAGACCTGGACGCGGCACGGACCGAGGCGCTGCGCACCCTGGAGTTCGGCGACGCCGCCCGGCACGGCACGACCACGTCGGACACCGCGGCCGGCGCGCTCGCCACCCTGGCCGCGGTGGCCCTGCTCCGGGAGGATCCGGACGCCGCCGACCGTCTCGGCGACGCCCGGGACGCCCTGCAGCCGGGCCGGCACGCGCTGCACGACCTGCGGCTGGACCGCGCGCAGGGCCTGATCGCCGGGATCCGTGGCCAGCACGCCCTGGCCCGGCACCGGCTGCGGCGGCACTACGACCGGGACGGCCGGCCGGCGCACCACCGGGTCGCCGATCTGGCACTTGCCGATCTGGCGCTCGTCGCGGCGGGGCTCGATCGTACGGAAGAAATCGCCGTGCTCGTCGCGGCGGCCGAGCCGAGGGTGCGGGCCTTGCGCTCGGCGCGCCTGACCGCGGTCTGGCACCGGGCGCGGGCGCTGCTGGCCGGCCCGGACCCGGCGGCCGAGACGTTCTTCCGGCTGGCGCTGGCCGACCCGGGCACCGACCAGTGGGCGTTCGAGCGGGCGCTGACCCGGATGGACTACGCACAGTGGCTGCGCCGGCGGCAGCGGCCCGCCGAGTCCCGTCCGCTGCTGCGCGCGGCCCGGGACGTGTTCGCGGCGGCTGGGCTGGCCGCCTGGCGGGACCGCGCCGAGGCGGAACTGGCCGCGGCCGCCGCACCGCCCCGGCCGGGCACTCCGGCGGCCGGGCTCACCCCGCAGCAGCGTCAGGTGGTCGGGCTGGCCGCGCAGGGGCTGACCAACCCGCAGATCGCGGCCCGGCTCGGGCTCTCGGCGCGCACCGTCGGAACCCATCTGAGCAGGGCATATCCGATCCTCGGAGTGACCCGCCGGACGCAGCTGCCGGCGATGCAGTCATTCGACGGACGACGCGCGGGGGACGCTGACGGAAGTCTGATGTCATGAGCTATCCGAAGCCGGTGCTGGAACCCGCGGCCGAGCAGTTCACGCGGGACACCGCGCTGCCGCCGTACCTTCACGAGCTCGGCATCGAGCTCGCCCGCAAGACCTTCGCCGCGGCGCAGACCGGCGACGACGTGCCGCTGCCGGTCGCCGCGACCACGGACGTCGCGATCACCGGCGGTCCGTCCGGCCGGGTCCGGCTCCGGCTCGTTCGCCCGGCCGCCGCGACAGGTCCGCTTCCGGCTATTTTGTACGCCCACGGCGGCGGCTGGGTGTCCGGTGACGCCGACACCCACGACCGCCTGGTCCGGGAGCTGGCCGTGCAGTCCGGCGCCGCGATCGTGTTCGTCGACTACAGCCGCGCCCCGGAGGCCCGCTACCCGATCGCCGTCGAGGAGATCTACGCGACGCTGGAGTGGGTGACGGTGCACGGCGCCGCCCACCTGCTGGACCCGTGCCGGATCGCGATCGCCGGCGACTCGTCCGGCGGGAACCTGGCAGCGGCGGTGACCATCATGGCCAAGCAGCGCTCCGGTCCGACGCTGGCCGCGCAGGCCCTGCTCTACCCGGTCACCGACGCGACGTTCGACACCGACTCGTACCACCAGTTCGCCGAGGGCCACTGGCTGCGGCGCGAGACCATGCCCTGGTTCTGGGACCAGTACGCCCCGGACGTCCCGTCCCGGGCCGAGATCACCGCGGCCCCGCTGCGGGCCACCACGGAACAACTCGCCGGCCTGCCCCCGGCCCTGGTCATCGTCGCCGAGGCGGACGTCCTGCGCGACGAGGGCGAGGCCTACGCCGCCAAGCTCCGCGCGGCCGGGGTCCCGGTGACAGCGGTCCGCTACCAGGGCACCATCCACGACTTCGCCACCCTGGCGGCCCTGCGCGACACCCACGCCGCCCGAGCCGCCACCACCCAGGCCGCCACCTTCCTCCGCGACGCCCTGGCCGGCCCCATAGCAGCTATCGGTCGCCGTAGTGGTAGCGACAGGACAGGATCTCTACTTGCCCCCGTGCCTCCACGACGCGGTACACAAGCCGGTGTTCCTCGGTGATGCGCCGTGACGCCCAGCCCGCCAGATCGCCCTTGAGGAGTTCCGGCTTACCGATACCCCCCTCACCACCTCGCTGAATGTCCCTGATGAGGGCGTTGACGCGTTTAAGGATCTTTCGATCACTCGCCTGCAGATTCACGTACTCTTGCCAGGCCTGCGGGTGCCAGAGGAGCTTCACGCAACGCCTCCGGCGTCGAGGTCCTCCAACTCATGCTGGACCTGCGCGCCTGCCTCCATGTCCGCGATGCGTCGACGCAGTTCACGACCATTGGCGCCACGAGACAGGTATTCGGTCTCCCGCCACGCGTCATAGTCGCTCTTGAGCATGACGACGAGCGGCTCATGCCCGCTCCGAGTGACCACCAGGTGTTCAGCGTCGTCCTCGATCGCGTCGAAGACGTTCGCAAGGTTGGCGCGTAGATCTGAAGCAGTGATGACCTTCATGAACCCTCCAGGCTTGTACGTTATACCGTACGTCGAAAAGCTTGTTCCGAAAAGGCGCTAAGTGCGCGCAGGCCCGGTGGTCGTCGTGACGGCAGCGCAGGCCGTGTTCCAGGAGGGTCCGGGAGAGGGCCAACCGGGTGATGCGTTCCCGCACCCGGGCCAACTGGGCGCGCAGGATGGCGCCGCCCACCTGCTGGACCCGTGCCGGATCGCGATCGCCGGCGACTCGTCCGGCGGGAACCTGGCCGCGGCGGTGACCATCCACGACTTCGCCACCCTGGCGGCCCTGCGCGACACCCACGCCGCCCGAGCCGCCACCACCCAGGCCGCCACCTTCCTCCGCGACGCCCTGGCCGCCGCCACCTTCCTCCGCGACGCCCTGGCCCCCTGAACCCCGCTCCGGCCTCCCCGTGATGTTGCTAATGTTTGAGAGGTCCATACATCACCAACAAGGGGATGCCGATGGCCATCACTCAGATCGATCTGGACGATGAGGCCCTCGCCGAGGCGATGCGGCTGTCCGGGGCCAAGACCAAGAAGGAAACGGTCAACCTTGCTCTGCGTGAGTACGCGGCCCGCCATCGGCGGATCGCGGCGCTCGATCATCACGCGACAGCTGCCCAGGGGTGGGACTACGAAGGTTGGCAGGACCTGCACCGTGCCGGTAAGGCACCCACCGAGTGATTCAGTATCTGATCGACTCGTCCGCGGTCTGGCGGATCCTGCGTGACGATGCGTTGCGCGAGGCCTGGGCTGACGTCATCTCGGACCATGCCATCGGATCGTGCCGTCCGCAGCGCACGGAGTTCCGCCGTTCGGCTCGCGGACTGGACGAGTACGAAGAAATGACCGCGATGTTCGCTGACCTGTACCCCGACGTCACGGTACCCAAGAGCGCATGGTCATGGGTGGACTCGGCGCAGTACCGCCTGCTTCGAGCCGGTGCACACCGAGCGCTGTCCTGCGTGGATCTCCTGATCTGCGCCTGTGCCGCCGTCGGCGGTCTGACGGTCCTGCACGATGACAACGACTTCATCACCGCAGCCAGATACCTTCCCGACCTGTCCGAGCACCGGGTCCTCAACGCTCCTTGACCCACCAGCGCAAGAAATTCGGTCTCCCGCCACGCGTCATAGGCGCTCTTGAGCATGACGACGAGCGGCTCATGCCCGCTCAGGGATGGTCGAGGGCTTCGGTGAGGGGGACGCCACCGAGGCGGGCGCTGATCATCTCCTGGAAGTGCGCGCAGGCCCGGTGGTCGTCGTGGCGGCAGCGCAGGCCGTGCTCCAGAAGGGTCCGGGAGAGGGTCAACCGGGTGATGTGTTCCCGCACCCGGGTCAACTGGGCGCGCAGGATGGCGCGGCGCTCCTCGAGGGTGGGTGCGGCGAAGAGGTCGCGGATCTCGTCGAGGGTGAAGCCGGCGTCCTTGCAGATCTGGATCTCAGCGACCCGGGCGAGGTCGGCCTCGCTGTAGGCGCGGCGGGACGCCACCCGGCGCGCGGGGGCGAGCAGGCCCACCTGCTCCCAGTGGCGCAGCACGTGGGTGGCCACGCCGCACCGGGCCGCCAGCTCGCCGATCGTGTACTCCATACCGCACCTCCGTGACGGTTGACTTCAGGTCGACCTTAAGTCGCAGAGTGGGCGGATGATGAAGACGCACAGTGACCACATCGATGTCACCACGCTGATCCGGACGCTCGACGCGGCGGAGAGCACGCCCGGCGCGGTCGCGCTGCGGGAGCGCGGCTACGAGCTGCTGGGGCTGAACCCGGGCGCGACGGTGCTCGATGTGGGATGCGGGACCGGGCGTGCGGTGGCCGAACTCGCCGAGCGCGGGGCCCGGGCGATCGGGGTGGACCTCGACCCGGTGATGCTGGCCGCGGCGCGCGAGCGGTTCCCCGGGGCCGACGTCCGCGCCGCCGACGCCGCTGAGCTGCCGCTGGCGGCCGGCGAGGCCCACGGTTATCGGGCCGACAAGGTCCTGCACATCCTGCCCGATCCGGAGTCGGCACTCGCCGAGGCGCGGCGGGTGCTGGCCCCGGGCGGGCGGATCGTGCTGGTCGGGCAGGACTGGGACACCATGGTCGTCGACTCCGGCCTGGGCGAGCTCACCCGGCGGATCATCGCGGCGCGGGCCGACACGATCCCGCACCCGCGGATCGCCCGCGCCTACCGCAACCTCCTGCTCGACGGCGGCTTCACCGACGTCACGCTCGAGGTGCACACCATGATCCGCACTGACGCCGCCGCGCGGTTGCTGCTGGCCAAGCACGCCACCGCCGCCCACGACACCGGCGCGATCACCGCCGCCGAAGCCGAACAGTGGACAGCCGACCAGAACCACCGAGCCGCCACCGACCGGCTCCTGCTGGCAATCCCCATGTTCCTGGCCGCAGCCACCCGCTGACCCCCGGCGACACCATCACCCGAGAGCCGCAAACCACAGAAGCAGTGACCGCGAGCCACCCACGGGCCACACTCACCGTGATGCGGGGCTTCCGGGGGCTCGGCCCCCGGAGCAGATATGACGAGGGGCCGCGGTTCGCGCTTTCTGCGAACACACGGCCCGTGCAACTCGTGGGCGATACTGGGATCGAACCAGTGACCTCTTCCGTGTCAGGGAAGCGCGCT
>NZ_LLZH01000348.1:0-14788 GCF_001509495.1 Actinoplanes awajinensis subsp. mycoplanecinus
GTTTATCACACAGCTTGCGAGGTGGAGACGGGATTTGAACCCGTGTACACGGCTTTGCAGGCCGTTGCCTCGCCTCTCGGCCACTCCACCGAGCAGGCCGGTGCCCAATGGAACCGGCAACAGCCTCTCCGAGCGGACGACGGGATTCGAACCCGCGACCCTCACCTTGGCAAGGTGATGCGCTACCACTGCGCCACGTCCGCGTTGCGCTAGGTTTCCCTGGCGACGAAGGAAACCTTAGCCGAGCCGGCCGCCGGATGCCAAAGCGGGTACCCGCCTGCGGGGAAATCGCCTGCTCAGGACACCTGCACGGCCCGGCGGTACGGGGTGAGACGACGCTGAGCGCCGACCGATCGGCCTCGGCCGGCGCTCAGCGGGGCTGCTGGGGGTCAGTGTGTCTCGCCGAGCAGCCGGCGCACCTCGGCGACCAGTTCGGCCTGGAACGCCGCCACGCTGCCGTCCACCACCCCGATCCGGTAGTCGTTCCCGGTCTCCGGGTCCTCGGCGCAATGGGTGTCACGCCGCCCGGCCGAACCGTCGGCGTGGCCGGCGGTGTACGCCAGAAATGCTTCTTCCATCAACGGGGCCTCCTCGAACACGCGCAGCAATCTCGCATGAGTACGGATCCAGGGGGGCCATCCGTTCGACCCGTCCCGACCTGTTGAACGTCCGAGCAGGTCAAGCCGGTCGGCCGAATCACCCCACGGTGGCCGTCACGCGGATCTCGGTGAAGGCCCGCAGCACAAAAGTCGGCCGCTGCGGCGGCTCCACGGCGAGGTCGAGATCGGGCATCCGCTCGAGCAGCGCACCCAGCGCCGCCCGCAGTTCCAGCCGGGCCAGCGGGGCGCCGAGGCAGAAGTGCAGCCCGGCGCCGAACCCGAGGTGCGGGTTCGGGTCGCGTCCCACGTCGAACGTGTCCGGCTCGGCGAACACGGCCGGGTCCCGGTTCGCTGCGCCGAGCAGCGCGGCCACCTCGGCACCGGCCGGCACGGTCACCCCGCCGATCGTCACGTCCGCCGCGGCGGTGCGCACGAACATGTGCAGCGGTGGGTCGTACCGAAGGAATTCCTCGACGGCGGCCGGGACCAGACCGCGGTCCGTGAGCAGCCGCTCCCATTGCCCCCGGTGGCGCATCAGCGCCACCACACCGCTGCCCAGCGCGTTCACCGACGCCTCGTGACCCGCGTTGAGCAGCAGGATCGCCGACGCGACGAGTTCCGGTCCGGAGAGCCGGTCGCCGCCGTCGCGGGCCGCGACGAGGTGGCTGATCAGGTCGTCGCGCGGCGCGGCGCGGCGGGCGGCGGCGAGGTGGTCCAGGTAGCCGGCGAACTCCCGGCAGGCGTCGAGCGCGGCCGCTTCATCCGCTTCGGTACGGGTGACCTCATACATTCGCACGATCGCCGCCGACCACGGTCGCAGCCGGTCCCGGTCCTGCGCGGGCACACCGAGCAGCTCGGCGATGACCGTCACCGCGAGCGGCTCGGCCAGGTCCGCGAGCAGGTCGAAATCGGACCCGGCCCGGTCCAGCAAGGTGTTCGCCTCGGCGGCGATCGCCGGGCCGAGCCGCTCCACGTGCCCGCGCCCGAACGCCTGCGCGACGAGTGACCGCAGCCGGGTGTGCACCGGCGGCTCGTTCTCCATCATCTGGTTGCGGTGCAGCGTGTTGAACGGCTCCCACACGCCGGCCGGTTGCCGGTCGGTCCAGAACCGGCCGAGTCTCCGGTCCCGCAGCACCGCGTTGGCCTCGGCGTGCCCGGCCGCCAGCCACCGCCCGGTCGGTTCGTGCCAGCTCAACGGCGCCTGCGAGCGCAGCCGGGCCAGTGCCGGGTACGGGTCGATCAGGAACGCCGGGTCCGCGAAGTCGAGCGCCATCCGCGGACCCTATCCAGCTTTGAAGATCGGCTGGTTAACTCCGGCCTTTCATACCTTTTTCGCCGCCCGGACGGTGAGCCCGGGAGCCCGGTTCCACCACAGTGACAACCCCAGTCCGGTGAACACCAGCACCGCGCCGGCCAGCACGAACCAGAAGCTGATCTCGACGTTCGCCTGGTGCAGCCCGATCTCCTTGGGCAGGTCGCCGAGCACGCCGTCCAGCTCGTCCGCGTCCTGCGCCTTGAAGTACTGCCCGCCGGTCAGGTCGGCGACCTTGGTCAGCGCGTCCTCGTCGATCTCCTGAACCCGGCCACGGCCGCCGCCGAACCCGCCGCCACCGCCACGGAACCCGCCACCGGCGAACGAGTCGCCGCTGACCTGATCGGGTGTGCACACCATCTGGGACGGCTCGGTGGTGCCGAAGCCGATCGTGAAGACCCGGACCCGGCGGGCCGCCGCCTGCTCAGCCGCGGTCACCGGGTCGACGCCCGTGGTGTTCGAGCCGTCGGTGAGCACCACGATGGTGTCCGGCTCGTAGTCGCCGAGCGCGTTCGGCGCCGCGTCGCCCAGGTCGACACCGGTCGCCGCCACGTCCGGGTTGGTCTCCGCGATGGCGTCGATCGAGGTGAGGATGGCCTGGCCGATCGCGGTGCCGCGCGCGGTCTTCAGGGTGTCGATCGCGTCCAGCAGCTGGCTCTGATCGGTGGTCGGGGTGACCAGCAGCCCGGCGATCCCGGAGAACGCGACCAGGCCGATCTTCGTGCCGTCGTCCTGCGCCTCGACGAACTTGCGGGCCGCGTCGATCGCCGCGGACAGCCGGTTCGGTTCGACGTCGGTGCTGCACATCGACCCGGAGACGTCGATGGCCAGCAGGATCGAGGTGTTGTTGGACGGCACCGAGATCCGGGCCTGCGGCCGGGCCAGGCCGCCGGCCAGCGCCACCAGGCCGGTCAGGAAGAGGTAGACCGGGATGCGCCGGCGCCAGGCGGTCCGCCCGGGCAGCGCGGCCCGGATCAGGGCGACGCTGGAGACGGTCACCGCGGTCCGCTTCCGGCGGCGGTTCAACCACCAACGGACGAGCAACAGCAACGGTACGATCCCGGCTGCCGCCAACGCCCACGGCCAGTGGAACGACATCAGACGATCCTTCCGTGCCAGCGGGTGCCGAGCAGTCCGCCGAGCGCCAGCAGCAGCAGGGCGGCCCCGGCGAACGGACCGGTCAGCTCCAGCGGCTCCTTCTTCGTGGTCAGCCGCAGGTCGATCGACTTGGTGGTGTCGGTGAGCGTCGCCGCGTCACCGGCCGGGTTGTACGTCCCGCCGGTGACCTGGGCGACCGCGGTCAGCGTGCGCTCGTCCAGCGCGGTGTTCAGCTGGAACCCGTCCACCTCGACGGTCGAGCCCTTGGCGGTGCCCACCCCGACGGTCTGGATCCGCACCCCGGCCGCGGCGGCCAGCTCGGCGGCGGCCTCGGCGTCCGGCCCGCCGGTGTTCTCACCGTCGGAGAAGACCACCATGGTCGCCGACGGCCAGTACCCGAGAGCGCCGGTGTCGGTGGTGGCGCCGTCCTCCGGCAGGCTCACCGGTTTGCCGGTGATCGCGCCCAGGCCGACCAGGATGGCCTGGCCCAGCGAGGTGCCGCCACTGGCCTTCACCCGGGCGATCGCGGCGGCCGCGGCGGTGTGGTCGTCGGTCGGCACCTGGGTGAGCAGCGCCTGGTCACCGAAGACCAGCACACCCACGTCCACGGTGTCCGGCTGGTCGTCGACGAACGCGGTGGCGGCGGCCTGCGCGGCGGCCAGCCGGGACGGCGCCACGTCGGTGGCCGACATGCTGTTGGAGATGTCGAAGGCCAGCAGCACGGTTCCGGACACCCGCGGGACGGCGACCTGGGCCTGCGGGCGGGCGAGCCCGATCAGCAGGATCGGCAGCGCGGCGAGCAGCAGTCCGTACGGAAGATGGCGCCGCAGGCCCCCGCCGACAAGCGTGCCGAAACCGGCGGTCTGGAGCGCAGCGGTCCGGCGCCGTTGCAGGGTGACGTAGCCGGCCACCGCGACCCCGGTGATCAACACCGCCACGACCAGCACGAACGGGTAGAGGAAGCTCATCGGTGGCCCTGTCTCGTCGGCGGTCCCGCGACAGCGGCCCGGCCCGGCCCGCGCACCCGGCTCATCGGCGGCCCTTCCCGGAGGTGTGGACCATCTGGACCAGCGCGGCCATCAGGTCCTGGTCGGTGGTGATCCGGTGCGCGGCGACGCCGGCCCGGCGCATCCCGTCGGCGAGTTCCGCCTCGCGGGCGCCGACCTCCCCGGCCAGCCGGCTGCGCAGCAGCGGGTCACTCGTGTCGACGAGCAGCTGCTCACCGGTCTCAGCGTCCTCGACCAGGACCACACCGAGGTCGGGCAGGTCCAGCTCGGCCGGGTCGACGACCCGGATCACCACCACCTCGTGGCGGTGGGTGAGCATCCCCAGTGGACGGTCCCAGCCCGGCTCCCCGATGAAGTCGGACATCACAAAGATCAGACTCCGCCGCTTGACGGTGGTCATCGCGGCAAGCCGCAACATCGCGGAGAGATCCGTGGTGGCGGCCAGTGGACTCTCCGCGGCCTTCTTGCCCCACATCCGATTTTTCGGCTTTTCTGGCTTTGTCGCGGGAGTTGGTGGTTTCAGCAGCTCGTGCGCGATCCGCAGGATCTGGTCGCGGCCGGTGCGCGGCGGGATCACCCGGTGCGCCGCGTTGTCGTAGAGGATCGCGCCGACCCGGTTGCCGCCCTGCGACACCAGCCGCGCCAGGCTGACCGCCAGCTCGGTGGCGACCGAGTCCTTCCCCTCGTGACCGCCGAACTTCATCGAGGCCGACTTGTCGATCACCAGCCACGCGGTGAGCTCACGGTCCTCGGTGTACTGCCGGACGAACGGCTCGTCCAGCCGGGCCGTGACGTTCCAGTCGATGTGCCGGACGTCGTCCTCCGGCGAATACGCCCGCAGGTCGGTGAAGTCGATCCCGGTGCCGTGCCAGACCGTCCGGTAGGCGCCCTGCAGCCGCCCGTCGAGCCGGCGGCCGAGCCGCCACTCCAGGTGCCGCAGCAGCCGGTCGGGAGGGGTCACCATGGCTCAGCGGCCCCGGCCGGCGGGCTCCGGGAACTGCATGTTCGCGATGATCTTGGAGAGGATCAGGTCGGCCGTGACGTCGTCGGAGAGCGCCTCGTAGGAGAGCACCATCCGGTGCCGCAGCACGTCCAGAGCCAGGTCGGAGAGGTCCTCGGGAACGACGTACTCCCGGCCGCGCAGGTACGCCAGGGCGCGACCGGCCAGCACCAGGCTGATCGAGGCGCGCGGGCTGGCGCCGAACGTCACATACCGCGCCAGGTCGGTGAGCCCGACCCGGCCGGGGTCGCGGGACGCGTTGGCCAGCTGCACGGCGAACTCGATCAGGGACGGGTCGACGTACACCTGATCGGCGGCCTGCTGCAGGCCGACCAGCGTCTCCGGGTCGATGATCCGCTGGATCACGGCGGCCGGGGCGAGCGCCCGCTCGACCACCACGAACTCCTCGGTGGGGCTCGGGTAGCCGATCAGCACCTTCATCATGAACCGGTCGACCTGCGCCTCGGGCAGCGGATAGACGCCCTCGTTCTCGATCGGGTTCTGGGTGGCCATCACCAGGAACGGGTTCGGCAGCTTGTGCGTCTCCCGGCCGATCGTGACCTGGCGCTCCTGCATCGTCTCCAGCAGCGCGCTCTGCACCTTGGCCGGCGCCCGGTTGATCTCGTCGGCCAGCAGCAGGTTGGTGAAGACCGGGCCGAGCTGCACCTGGAACTCGCCGGTCGGCTGGTGGTAGACCCGGGTGCCGACGATGTCCGCGGGCACCAGGTCGGGGGTGAACTGGACCCGGTGGAAGTCGCCGCCGATCGCCTCGGCGAGGGACTTCACCGCGAGCGTCTTGGCCAGCCCGGGCACACCCTCGACCAGGATGTGGCCGCGGGCGAGCAGCGCCACGACCAGACGTTCGAGCAGGACGTCCTGGCCCACGATGGTCTTCTTGACCTCGTAGAGCACCTTCTCGATCGGTCCGGCCGCGGCCGGCGGGGCATCGGTCCAGCTCATGTAACCCGTCCCTCGGTTCGGTTCGACTTGTGGCTTCACAGTGGTGGTGCCCGGCCGTCGCCGTCCTCGCCGCCGCCGAGCGCGGCGCCGATCGGAACGGCGAAACCGATGCCGATGAACGTGCCGGCGTCGGTCGGGTTGGCCAGCGCCACCACGATGCCGACCACCTGACCCTGATCGTTGATCAGCGGCCCGCCGGAGTTGCCGGGGTTGACCGCCGCGTCGAACTGGATCAGCCCGGCGATGTCGGCCTGCTCGTCCCGGTTCAGTTTGCGGTCCAGCCCGGAGACGACGCCACTGGTGGTGGAGTCGACGAGGCCCAGCGGGTTGCCGATCGCCACGACCGTGTCACCGACCTCGACGCCGCCGCCGAGCACCGCCGGGACCAGCGTCTCCGGCAGTTTCGCCGGGGTCAGCGTGGCGATGTCCTGCTCCGGGTTGGTGCTGGCCACCTCGGCCGCCGAGGAGGTGCCGTCCGCGTACGTCAGCTTGATCGTCTCGGCGCCGTCGACCACGTGGTTCGCGGTCATCACGGTGCCGTCGGCGTTCGCGATCACGCCGGTGCCGGTGCCCGCCTCGAGCGCCTTCTTGGCGTCGTGGCCGGTGGTCTGGATCAGCACCACCGACGGGATCAGCGTCTGGTAGACCTCGGACACGGTGAGCGGGCCCTGCGACGCGGACGGCGACACCTTGGGCGCGGCGGCCCCGGGCGTCGTCGTGTCACCGCCGTCGCGCATCAGCACGACCGCGGTGATCGACACGGCCCAGACCGCGACCAGCGCGATCAGAGCCGTGCGGCGCAGGTCAGGAGTATTCCACCGGGCCACTCGGCTGGGGGCCGGCTCCTCCGGGCGGGGCTCCGGGGGTTCGGAGCCGTCCGGGCGGAGCACGGTCATCACGGCACGACCGCCACACTCAGCATTACTTGACCCTAGAAGCGATTCCTAGGAATTCGCCGTGAGAGCTCTGACGGTTTCCGGTACGCAAGATCCCCCATTTACCTGCAAAGCCGTCATGCCGGAGTGCTGCCAGGTACCACCTAGATCACCGACAGCCCGCGCACAGGCCCGGCCGGAAAGATCCCCCGCGCCCGCGTACGCACTGTCAGGAGCAGCCGATGACCACCGGACAACCCGCAGCGGAACAGGCCGACGGACCACCGGAGCCGTGGACGCCGCCGGCCTCCCGCAGCCCGGGCGAGCCCGGCACCCCCGCCTTCAAGCGAACGCTGATCACCGCGGTGCTGGCCACCGCGATCGTCAGCTCGGCCCTGACCGCGGGGATCATGGCAGCGCTCACCGGCGACGACAATTCACCCGCCGGTGGCGGCCGAGGCGGCCCCCCGGGAATGAACCAGCAGAACGGCCCGGCCGGCGGCCGCCCCTTCCCCGGCACCTGACAAGCGTGGGGCTTTGAGGCGCGCTCCGCACCCAAACTCCCCACACACAACGCGAACCAGGCAAGCGTGGGGACTTGCGGCGCGCTCCGCACCCAAACTCCCCACACACAACGCGAGACTTGCGGCGCGCTCCGCACCCAAACTCCCCACACACAACGCGAACCAGGCAAGCGTGGGGAGTTGCGGTGCGCTCCGCACCCAAAGTCACCACACATGACGTGAACCAGACGAGCGTGGGGAGTTGCGGTGCGTTTCGCACTGAAAAAGCCCACGCACGGCGCGCGTCGGGACTGACAGCGGACGCCTATCACGGGGACAGGGTCCACATAGTGCGGGTGGCGACGCTGGTGTTCCGCGATGAACCGAGGAGTCGCCGTCATGAGCAACAACGAAGCAGCCGGCCTGCCCACCACGTCGACCCTGGCGGTCACCGAGCCCACCGGCACGGTGGACACCTTGCAGCCCCGCGACCCGTGGGCCGAGAACGCCGCGAACCCGCACGGCGAGCCGGCCACCGAGCTGGTACCCACCTCGCCGGAGTGGGCCCGGACCGGTCAGGTCATCGAGGTCAGCGGCACCCCGGCGGCCGCCACTGCGCCGAGCGGCCCGGCCGGAAGCGGCCCTGCCCTCAGCGGACCGGTGGAGATGCCGGGGCAGGCAGCCGGTGGTCCGCCGCCCGGCGCCTGGACGCCGACGGCCGGCCCGGCGACCGGTGCCGGCAAAGCACCGAAGAAGCCCCGCAGCGCGAAGATGATCCTGATCGCCGCCGTGCTGGCCACCGCGGTCGCCAGCTCCGGCATCACCGCCGCGATCATGGCGACGGTCGGCGGCTCGTCCACCCCGGCCGTCACCCAGCAGGGCGGCCCCGGCGGTGGCGGCGGCATGCCGGGCGGCGGGGGCGGCTTCGGAGGCGGCGGCACCATGGGCGGCCAGTCCGGCCAGCAAGGCGGCACCACCGACCAGGGCACCACCGACCAGGGCACGACTGATCAGGGCACCACCCAGAGCGGCACCACCGGCACCGGCACCTGACCGGACGCCGCTGATCGGGGCCCGACGACCGGCACGCGGCGCGGGGACGCACCCGGATGAGGTGCGCCCCCGCGCTCACGACGTACCGAAAAGGATCTCAGCCTGCGCCGTTGACTTCCGCGAGGTAGGCGGAGGCCTTCTCCGGGTCGACGAACCAGTTGAGGAAGTCGTTCGGGTCGACGAAGCCGGCGGCGAAGCGGCGGGCGATCTGCTCGTTCTGCGAGGCGGCGCCGAGCAACTGCTGGACGTGCGGCGGGAGCGGCTGCAGCATCGCGTTGGTCCAGCCGGTGACGGCCATGCCGTGCGCGGTCCAGAACGCCTCGAACGTGTCGGTCATCCACTGCTCGTCGAACGGCTGGTCGCCGCGCGCCAGGATGGCCTGCAGGTAGTGGTGGGCGGCCTTGGCCGCGGTGTTGCTGCCCTGGCCGGTGATCGGGTCGTTGGCGATCACCACGTCGGCGAGGCCGAGCACCTTGCCGCCGCCGGGCAGGTGGGCGACCGGGCGCCGGACGGTCGGCGTGTACCGTCCGTGCAGGGTGGCCTTGGCGTCGGTGAGCCGGACGTTCCCGGCCCGCTCGTGCACCCAGGGCAGGTATTCGCGGATCAGGTCGAGGGTGATCCCGAGGTGCTGCTCGGGTGCCATCCGGCCGGTGTTGCCGGCCCAGCGGTCGAGCGGGCCGCCCGGGACGGCCTCCCAGAACAGGATGTCGCACGGGCCGGTATGGGTCAGCGCCGGGATCACGAAAAGCTCACCCAGACCGGGTACGGCATGGAACCCCACATGCGGCACCGGCCACTTCGGATCCGGGTCGAGCCCGTGCACGTACGCGACCGCCAGCCCCCGCTGCGGCTCGGAGTACTGCGAGCGGCTCGGGTCCCGGTCGAACATCGCCACCAGGTCACCCTTGCCGGCCGCGACGACGGTCAGGTCGTACCGGCCGAGCTGGGTGATCGCGTCGAGGTCCTGGGTGGTGACCGCGTTGTAGATGACGTCGACGCCACGTTCCTCGGCGTCCTGGAGCCAGCGGGCCATCTTGATCCGCTGGTCGGTCGACTGGGCCGGCCGGTCCAGTGGCGCCGTGATCTCCAGGGCCAGCTGGCCGGGCGGGGCGGAGAGGGCGACGCGCAGGCCGTTGATCGCCGGTGTCTCGTTCTCCCAGTGGTTCAACCCGTAGGCCCGCTCGGTCTCGAGCGCCAGGTGGAACATGGCCTGGGTGGACGTCGGCCAGCCGGTGCGGATCTCCTCCGGGGTGCGCGCCGACATGAGGGTGACCTCGTAGCCCTCGGCCCGCAGGCTGAGGGCGAGCTGGAGACCGGCCTGACCGGCTCCGACAATGAGGATCTTGCGCAAGTTACTGCCTCCTGTAGAGCGTCTCTAACTGGTGCCGGAGTTGGCGAAGGGGATGGCCGGCACACCGGCCGCGGCAGCGCGTTCGGTCGCGTGGTTCACCACGGCCAGCAGGGCGTGTGCGACGTTGCGCGGTTCGCGGATGTCAGCAGTGATCAACGGAACGTACGGCGGCAGGGTGAGTGCCTCGCGCACCTCGGAGAGCTCATGGGTCTGCAGACCGTGGAACAGGTTGACGCAGACAACCCACGGTACGTCCGCGTCGTTCTCGAAGTAGTTGACCGCGGCGAACGAATTCTCCAGATTGTTGGTATCGACGAGCACCAGGGCGCCGACCGCGCCCCGGACCAGGTCGTCCCACATCGGCCAGAACCGGGGCTGCCCGGGCGTGCCGAAGAGGTAGAGCACCAGGGCCGGGTCGATGGTGACCCGGCCGAAGTCCATCGCCACCGTGGTGGTGACCTTGTCGATGCCCGGGTCGAGCCGGTCGATCTGGGCCGCCGCCGCGGTCATCCAGGATTCGGTACGGATCGCCGGGATCTCCGAGATGGCCTCGACCGCGGTGGTCTTGCCGACCCCGAAGCCGCCCGCGATGACGATCTTCGCGGAGGACATCTGCTCCGGGGAGGCCACGGATTCCCGGTCAGGTGAGTCGGAGAAGGCCGGCACGGAGTCTCTCCAGAAGCGCTAGGTCTTGGGAGGGGCGGGCCTCGTGGACCACGAGTTGCCCGATTTTGAGCAGGTCGCTGATCAGCAGCCGGGTCAGGCCCAGCGGCAGCCCGCAGGTCGCCGACAGCTCGGCCACCGAGCACATCCGGCGGGCCTGCTTGTAGAGCGTCCGGGTGGCCGGGGCCAGGCTCGCGGCCAGCACCGGGTCGTACCGGTTGCCGGTGGACACCAGGGTGTGGATCAGGAGCGGGCTGCGGCTGCTGGTCCGCCCCCGCGCCGTCATGTACGGGCGCACCTTCCAGTGCAGCCCCGGCCTTCGGGCCATGCGGTGACTCCGTTTCAGCGAAGTGCGACGTGCTGCGAGAAAGGGGTCAGCGCACCGGTGCGGGCAGGGTGCGCTGGTGCATGGCGTGCCGGGTCTCCGGGGTCAGCGCGTGGCCGACGGACTGGCTGAACGTGGTCATGGCGTACCCGAGGTGGCCGATCTGGGTCTGCGGCTGTGCCGACACCAGCAGCGCCGCGACGAAATCGCCGGCCGGGTCGTCGATCCGCAGGAACGCCAGGTGGCCGTGCGGGTAGCGGATGCTCAGGTTCTCCGGTGCGCCGAGCTGGAGCAGGCCGCCGAGCTGGCCGGTGATGCCGAGGAACCCGGCGGCCAGCGCCGCGACGCTCTCCGCGTGTTCCCGGCTCAGGTGGCCGGACGAGGCGAGCTGCAGCCCGTCCGCGGAGACCAGGACGACCGCGGTGATCGTCGGCACCTCACGGACGAGCTGGCCGATCAGCCAGGAGACGTCCGGTGGCCCGCCGTCGGCGGTGGAACGGTAGTCGGTCATTACGGTCCTTCGGCATTCTGAGGGGCGCTCGAGGCGCGAGGGGTGGCACTCGAGGAATGGGGAGCGGCATGGGGGGAATCGACCCCGTGACGCGGGGCCTTGGAGCGTGCGGCGTCGACACCCGCGTTGAAGTCCGCGGCGTCGTCGTGCCAGGTGGTCTGGTGGACCTGAGTGGTGGGCGGGGGCGGCGGCGGGTCGGTGCCGCGGACGCTGGCCGGCACCCGGCGCGGCATCGGGACCGGCCGGTGCAGCGGCAGGACCATCGTCACGTCGTCGTGGTGGTTCGCCGGCGGCATCCCCGGCGGCTCCGACTCCGGGAACAGCGACTCCGGGAACGAGGACTCCGGGAATCCCGAGGAGCCCGCGAACGACGAAGAGTCCGGGAGCGCCGAGGCCGAGGACGACGGCGAGGTCGGCGGCGAGGCCCGCGGCGCCTCGCAGAGCAGGTCCGCGCCGATCAGCAGCATCGCGATGGTGCCCCGCGGCTGGCGCGGCACCAGCCGTACCCGCAGCGACCGGTGCCGCCGGGTGAGCACGGCGGCCACCGACAGGCCCAGGTGGGCCGGCTGCAGCTCGGTGGCGGGCGGGGTCTCCGGGTCGGCCAGCATCCGCTCGATCCACGGCAGGTGGGCCGGGTTGAGACCGATGCCGTTGTCCTCGACCCGGATCACCACGTCGCCGTCGCCGGTCAGGTGCGCGGCGATGGTGACCGGTTCGGTCGGCGGGGAGTAGCGGTCGGCGTTGTCGATCAGCTCGGTCAGGATCCGGATCACGTCGTCGGCGGCGACCGCGGCCACCGCGAGGTCGGCGATCGAGCCGAAGTGCAGCCGCTCGTAGTGCTCGACGGCGGCGCCGGCCGCGTGCGTGACGTCATGCAGCGAGGTGATCTGCTGATCCGGGTCGTCGAGCGGTTCGCCGGTGAGCACCCGCAGGTTCTCGGCGAGGCGGCGGACCCGGGTGACCGAGTGGTCGATCCGGAACAGGATCTTGCGCCGTTCGGCGTCCTGCTCGCGGAATTCGGCCTCCCCGATGTGATGAACCGCTTCCCACGTCAGAGTGAGCAGCCGGAGTGCGAACTCACCGGCCACCGGACGCCAGGGGTCCGCTTTGTCCACCGGGCCGTCGACCGGCGGTGGTTCCGGCCGCGGCTGCGGCGGCGGGTCTTTTTCCGGTACGACCTCGGGTACGTCCTGCTGGGGAGGCCGTCGCCGCAACCAGCTCATCCAGCGGCTTGCCTCGGGCATCGATTGCTCCCCAATCAGCCTGCCGTCCTACCGAAACGGCAGAAGATCACCGGCTACGAGGTCTGTACCGTACCCGCCGGATTGTCGGGCTGGCTATCGCTCGCGTCGCGGGATTACCTCACAAGCGTGAATGTGCCCGGACCGCGTACCCCCTGGCGGAAACGCGAAAGCGGACCAATCCACAGTGGATCTGACCGTCCTTGCGGAGTGCCCGGCCGGGCGGCTTCACCGCACCGATCGCAAGCCCGCCCTGCGCCGCCGGCCCACCACCCTGTCCGACCTGGCCGGGTCGGTAGCCCCGGTCGTACCGAAGCGCTCAGCGGTCGGGTCGCGTCAGGTGAACAGCGATGAACATGGTGATCGCCGCGACGAAGCACAGCGTGCCGAGCGCCCACAGTATTGCCTTGTCACCGACGTGCCACTGGCCGGCGACGGCCAGGATCGTGGCGATGGTGGTGCCGAACCCGCCGCCGGCGACCAGGACGGCTCGGATCAGCGCGACGCGCTGATCATGTGCGCCCTGTTCCGGTTCGGGTCGCTTGGACGGGTGATTACGCATCGCGGCATCCTCGACTGGTCGTGACGGCGCAGCGCCGCCCGCGCGGAGTCCGGCAACCGAATGCCGTCCCACAGCGAGCGCCTGAGCTGCTGTTTCACGCAGCTGAGACGCTCGCCGCCACGATGCCAGGTGTCCGCGTTGCCGGGCGCGGACATTGGCGTGTCATGTGCACGGCACGGATTGCTGCCGCTAGAGTTCCGATTCGTCGGTCGGCTCCTCTCCGGGCGAGCTAGCTTGAGATCGACTCCACTGCACTCACCGGGGTCCATCGCCCTGCGTAACTACATAGTGACTGATCATTTTGGCAATTGCCACTGTCGCTTGCCGATCGATATTGCCAGAGGCGATTGCCACATGGCACATTGATACGTAGCACGTGTCGGCCAAGGGCTGTAAAAACGGAGGTGACGGTCATCCCGGCTCACCCTGCACCGCTGGTCAGCCGCCGCCAACTCGGCGCGGCTCTGCGCCAACATCGCGCCGACGCGGACCTCAGCCTGAAGGAAGTGGCAGATCGACTGCTGTGCTCGCCGTCGAAAATCAGCCGCATCGAGTCGGCGCAGCGCAACATCTCGGCGCGGGACGTCCGCGATCTCATGGCGATCTACCGGATCACCGATCCTGACGTCCAGGCCCGCCTGACGCGGCTTGCCGAGCAGAGCCGGGAAGCCCTCTGGTGGGCGCCGTACAACTTGGACCCCGCCTATGCGAGGCTCATCGGCCTCGAAGGGTCAGCGACAGCAATCTATGAATACCAGTTAGGAGTGGTGCCGGGACTGCTGCAGACACTCGAGTACACAGCTTCGATCGTCAGCGCCTGGACCGACGATCCGGACGCCGTTCGGCAAGCGTCCGAGGTGCGTCAGAAGCGCCAAGAATCCATCGGCCGGGACACCGAACTCGCCTTCGTGATCGACGAGTCGGTCTTTCATCGCTCCCTTGGCGAGACGACCATGCACGGCCAGATCCGCAGGCTCATCGAACTCAGCGAGAGCCCTCGGATCACCTTCCAGGTCCTACCGTTCTCTGCTGGCACACATCAGGGAGTGGTCTCTGGTTTTGAAATCCTGCGGTTCGCCGATCCGGCAGCCGCCGATGTGGTAGCGGGAATGTCCGACGTGGTCTATCTCGAAGGTGTGGTCAGACCGTCCTATCTGGATCAGGCCGACGAGGTCGAGGGCTACTTGAGGTCCTTCACCAGTCTCCAGACGAAGGCGCTCGACCGGCAGGACACGCTCTCGTTCCTGAAGGCGCGCCTGCAGCACTGATGAGTGGGCCGGCGGCCGCTGCACCAACCCATTCGGAGTACATCATGTTCGCCCACAGTGACACGCAGGCCGATCTACCCTGGCGCACTTCCAGCTTCTGCAGCAACACATCCTGCGTGGAAGTTGCCGTGACCCCGGACTTCGTCGCCGTCAGGGACTCGAAGAACCTGCAACTGCAAGCCCTCACCTACACCACGGAAGAGTGGCGGCAGTTCATCGCCGGCGCCAAGAACGGCGAATTCGACGTGGCCTAGGCAGTCTCCGCCAGAGGGCTCGAGCCGGCACCACCGCCGACTCGGGCCCTTCCGCAAAATCGCGAGCCGCCCACAGGTCGCCATCACCGATGCGGGGGCATGACAAAGGGCCGCGGTTCGCGCTTTCTGCGAACACACGGCCCGTGCAACTCGTGGGCGATACTGGGATCGAACCAGTGACCTCTTCCGTGTCAGGGAAGCGCGCT
>NZ_LLZH01000348.1:14797-25731 GCF_001509495.1 Actinoplanes awajinensis subsp. mycoplanecinus
GTTTATCACACAGCTTGCGAGGTGGAGACGGGATTTGAACCCGTGTACACGGCTTTGCAGGCCGTTGCCTCGCCTCTCGGCCACTCCACCGAGCAGGCCCCGCACACGGAAATCCTGTGAGGCCTCTCCGAGCGGACGACGGGATTCGAACCCGCGACCCTCACCTTGGCAAGGTGATGCGCTACCACTGCGCCACGTCCGCGTTGTCTGCCGGGCTTCCCTGGCGACGGAGAAAACCATATCCGGTCACCTGCGGCTACGCCAAACCGGGGTCCCCTGGCGTGTCGTGACCAGGGCGGATGGACCGCCGTCGGCGGGGCGGAAATCATGGAGGCATGAAGATCCGGGAGATCACCGCCGACGAGCGTCCGGCGACCCTGTTCCCCCTGCAGGCGTACGCGTTCATGCCGTCGCCGTGGGATGACGACCTGGCCGAGAAGTACCGGCAGCGGATGCGGTACTTCACGACGACGACCTGCCTGATCGCCGAGGAGGACGGCGAGACGCTGGCCGGGGTGGCCGCCCTGCCGATGCGGCAGAACGTGCGCGGCCTGGTGCACGACATGGCCGGGGTGGCGTCGGTGACGACCCATCCGTCGGCGCGGCGCCGGGGCCTGGTCCGCGAGCTGCTCGACCGGTTGCTGCGGCAGACGCGGGAGCAGGGGTGCGCGGTGAGCGCGCTGTACCCGTTCCGGCCGAGCTTCTACGCGCGGTTCGGGTTCGTCGGCATCCCGGTGGCCCGGGTGGCCCGGTTCGCCCCGGAGGGGCTTTCCGAGTTGCTGCGGCGCGAGCTTCCCGGTGCGGTCCAGCGCCTGCCGATCAAGGAGGGCTTTTCACCGTACGACGGTCTGCTGCACCGGCTGCTGGACGAGCGGCACGGGTTCGCGGTGTTCGACGAGGTACGGGCCGCCGAGTTCCGCGAGGAGCCGTACTGGGTGGCGCTGGCCCGGGCCGGCGACGAGGTGGTGGGTGGGGTGCGCTACCGGATCGACGAGCACGGCGGTGACCTGATCGCGTCGAACCTGTTCAGCACCGGGCCACTGGGCCGGGCGCTGCTGCTGCAGTTCTTCGCCCGGCACGTCGACCAGGTCGCCCGGATCGAGGTGCGCCTGGGCGCCGACGAGCTGCCCGAGCTGTGGGGCACCGACCTGTCGGTGACCACCACCGGCACGGCCGACTACCCGCGCCGCAACGCCCCGATGGTCCGGGTGCTGGACGTGCCCGCGCTGGCCGGGTCCCGGGCCGGGCGGGGCGGGATCACCGTGGAGATCGCCGGCGACGAGCTGATCGGCGGCGTCTGGCGGCTGGGCGCGGACGACGGCCGGTTGACGGTCACCCCGGGCGGTACGCCGTCGGCGACGCTCACCGCGGCCGGGTTCAGCGCGCTGGCCTACGGAGTGCTCGACCCGGTCGAGGTGGTCACCCGCGGGCTGGGCGAGCTGGACGCCACCGCGATGACCCGGCTGGGCGAGTTGTTCCCCCGCGAGACGCCGTACCTGTTCGCGGAGTTCTAGGCGGGAGCAACGGAATTCTAGGCAGCAGCGACGGGCAGTCCGGGCGAGGTGAACGCGCGGCCGTCGTCGGTCACGGCGGCCGACTCGTACCCGTCGGCGACCCGCTTGGCCAGCCAGGCCAGGCCGGGTTCGCCCATCGCCAGCGCGGCCGTGGCGTACGCGTCGGCCACCGCCAGGTCCGGGCCGGCCACGGTCACCGAGCGCAGGCCCTCGGCCGGTTTGCCGGTACGCGGGTTCCACACGTGGGCGCCCCGCTCGTACGTACCGGAAGTGGCCACCGCACCCTCCCGGACGGCCAGGACCCAGGCGAGTTTGTCGGCCTCCCAGGGATGCCGGACGCCGACCCGCCAGGGGCCGCCGTCCGGCGCCGTGCCACGCATCCGGATGTCACCGCCGGCGTTGATGTGGTGCCGGGTCGAACCGGCGGCGGCCAGCCGGGCCGAGGCCACCTCGACCGACCAGCCCTTGACGTATCCGGACGGGTCCAGCGGCCCGGCCGCGTACGCGTCGAAGTACCCGTCGGTCTCCCGCCACAGGTCGGCGCACTTGTCGAGCACCAGGCGCAGGTCGGCGGAGCCGTCGGCCGGCTTCAGCGTGCCGGCCCGTACCCGGGACACCTCGCTGTCGTCCCGGTACGTGCTGAACCGCGCGTCCACCTCGTGCAGCCACGCGCACGTCGAGGCGACCAGCTCGCGCAGCCGCGCCTCGGGCAGGTCGTCCGCGATGTCGATGCTGACGACCGTACCCATGACCTGCTCGACGTGGCGCACGAGCACCGACCCTACGCGCCGGCGGCGTTCAGCGCGGCCTGCAGCGACGTGACGTAGGACTGGCTGGTGAAGGTGGCGCCGGAGACCGTGTCGACCTTGGCGCTCTGTGCCTTGAGGGTCTCCTGGCCGAGCTTGGTGACCGCGTTCGGGTTGATCGTGCCGCTGAACCCGGTCTTCGGGTACGTCGCGTTGGCACTGGTGATCTTGCCGCCGCTGACCTTGATGGTCACCTGGACCGTGCCGTACGGGTTCTGCACGGCCTTGCCCTGGTGGGTGCCGTTCTTCAGGCCGCTCTCGTCCTCGGCCTCCTCGGTCGGCTTGGCACTCGCCTTGCCCTTCGAGGACTCCTTCGCGGCGGGCTTCTTGGCCGCGGCCGACTCGTCCGGCGCCGGCTCCTCGGTCACCTCCTGGGCGGCCGGCTCGGCCGCCACCGGGGCACCCACCGGCTGCACGCTCAGGCGGACCCCGAGGATCAGGGCCGCGCCGGTGAGGGTGCCGACAGCTGCTGCGGTACTACGGCGCATGGCAAAACTCCCAGGTCGTAGGGGGTAGGGGGTAGGGGGATCAGAACTCGAACGGGTCGAGGTGGATCTGGCTGTCCGGCACGTCGAGCTGCTTGAGCGTCACGACGGCCGCGTTGACGAGTCCGGGCGGGCCGCACAGGTACACGTCCCGGCGGTTCACGTCGGGCACCAGCCCGCGCATGCCGGCCTCGGTGAACAGCCGCCGCGGTCCCGGGTCGGTACGGTTACCGACGATGTAACGCACCCAGGCGTCCCGCTCCTCGGCCAGCTCCTCCAGCTCGGCGCGGAACACCAGCTCGTCCGGGCGGCTGGCCCGGTAGATCACGATGGTGTCGGCCGGCATGTCCTCGAGCAGCGCGCGCACCGGCGCGATGCCGCTGCCACCGGCGATCAGCAGCGCGCGACGGCGGGTGCGGCGCTGCGCGGTGAACGTGCCGAACGGGCCCTCGGCCCACACCGGCGTGCCCGGCCGCATCTGGGCCAGCTTGGCGGTGTGCCCGCCGGCCACCGTGACGGTCAGCCGCAGCCACTCCCGGTTCGGTGCGGCGGAGAGCGAGAACGGGTGCGACTGCCACCAGCCGTTGCCGTTCAGGAACCGCCAGCGCATGAACTGGCCGGCCTGCGCGGGCAGCTTGTCCAGGCGCTTCGCGGCGATGTAGATGGAGAACGTGTTGGCGCCCTCGCTGACCACCTCGGCGACGGTGAACCGGTGCCGGGCGTTCAGCCAGACCGGCTCGACGATCCGGCCCCAGACCAGCGCCGCGATCACCAGCGCGCCCAGGCCGGGCCAGAAGTACGAGGCGAACCGGCCGCTCAGGTCCGCGCCGGTGGCGACCTGGTGGCCGTACCCGAGCAGCAGGACCAGGTAGCCGGTGAGGTGCAGCAGGTGCCAGAACTCGTACGGCAGCCGGGTGCGCAGGAACCGGACCGAGGTGAGCGAGATCAGCACCAGCAGGCCGGTGGCCACGGTCGCGCTGATCATCTCGGGGAACGTGGTGATCACCGTCCAGCCCTGCTCGACGACGCCGGTCTGTGCCAGCAGGGCGTACCCGTAGACGATCGTGACGATGTGGGCGACGACCGCGACCAGCAGCGAGGTGCCCAGCCAGCGGTGCCAGCGGAGCAGGTCGCGCGAGCCGACCCACTCCTCCAGCCAGGAGACCCGGCTCATCATCAGCAGCTGGATGAAGAGCAGGTAGCCACCGATCAGACCGGTGATCCGGCCGGTGGCCAGCATCAGGCTGGCGGTGTCGCTGACCGCGCCGGCCTGGGTGTCGAAGAGCCAGAGCGCCACGCTGGTGGCCAGCCCGGAGAAGAACAGCAGCACGGTGAAGAGCCGGTTGCCCGAGGTGGCCTCGGCGGGCGGGCGGTCGTCCGGCATCGGGACGCCGGTGCCGGCCTTCCAGCCGGTCGGGTCGGTGCTCGACTCGACGGCGATGTCACCGCGGCGGTAGGGGTCGTCGGGCCGGGACAGCGGGCCGGGCTCGGGCTCCGGCCAGGCCGGCAGCGGTTCCCGCGCGGCGTGCGACGGCGCGTCCCAGGACGGCCGTTCCACCGGGGCTTCCCGTGCGGGCCGTTCCACCGGGGCTTCCCGCCCGGGCCGTTCCACCGGGGCTTCCCGCGCGGGCCGGGTCGCCTGCGACGGCGAGTCCCAGGACGGGCGCTCCTCGTCGGCGTAGCGGGTCGCGCGGGACGGCGAGTCCCACGACGGCCGCTCGCGCGGGGCCCGGTCCTCCTCGTCGGCGTAGCGCGACGGACGGTCCTCCTCGGCCTGGCGGCGCGAGGCGCGCGACGGCGCGTCCCACGAGGGCCGCTCGGCCTCGGCGTGCCGGGACGACCGGGACGGCGAGTCCCAGGACGGGCGCTCCGGCGTACGGGACGGCGCGTCCCACGACGTGTCCGCGGCGTCCGAACGCAGGCTCGAGAAATAGCCGTCGTCGTCGTCCGGCAGCTCACGCTGGTCCTGGAAGGCCGGTATGGCCATCGTCGTCACCTGCTCACCAGTCGTCTCGCGGCGCCCGCCACCCCTGGCCGACGTGACGGTCCGGTCTCGGTCGGAAGCCGTCAGGAATGCGTACGCACCCCGCCGCCGGATGGCTCAACTTCGGACCGGAAAATTCCGGATCCCGGGACGGGATAGGTTCTGCGGGTGAGTGCCTCAACCCCTCCGGTCACCGTTGTCGGACTCGGCGCCGGAGGCTGGCAGGACCTTTCCGGTACGGCCCGGGCCGCGCTGACCGCCACCGATGTGATCTTCGGCTCGCCACGTCAGCTGGCACTGCTCCCGCCCGAGGTGACCGCACGCCGCGAGTGCTGGCCGTCGCCGATGCTCCCGGCGCTGCCCGGACTGTTCGAGGCCGAGCGCGACCGGCGGGTCGGCGTACTGGCCAGCGGCGACCCGATGTTCCACGGTGTCGGCGCCACCCTGGCCCGGATCCTCGGCCCCGGCCGGCTGACCGTGCACCCGCACCCGTCCTCGGTCGCGCTGGCCGCCGCCCGGCTCGGCTGGGACCTGGCCCGTGTCGACGTGGTGAGCCTGGTCACCGCACCGGTCGCGACGATCGGCCGGGTGCTGAACCCGGGCCGCCGGCTGCTGATCCTCTCGTCCGGCGCGGACACCCCGGCCGCCGTCGCGGCGCACCTGACCGCCCGCGGTTATCCGTCGGCACAGCTCACCGTGCTGGAGCAGCTCGGCGGGCCGGAGGAGCGGGTGCGCACCGGCGCGGCCGGCGACTGGGTGCTGCCGGTCGGCGACCCGCTCAACGTGATCGCCGTCGAGTGCGGTGACGGCCCGCCGGTCGCGGTGGTCCCGGGGCTGCCGGACGACGCGTACGCCTCGGACGGCCAGCTCACCAAGCGGGAGGTCCGCGCGGTCACCCTCGCCGCGCTCGCGCCCACCCCCGGCGCGCTGCTCTGGGACGTCGGCGCCGGCTCCGGCAGCATCGGCATCGAGTGGCTGCGCGCCCACCCGGCCTGCCGCGCGATCGCCGTCGAGTCGTCCGCCGGGCGGGTCGCCACGATCGCCGCGAACGCCGCCGCGCTCGGGGTGCCCGGCCTGCGGGTCGTGCACGGGACGGCCCCCGGGGCGCTGGCCGGCCTGCCCGAGCCGGACACCATCTTCATCGGCGGCGGGGTGACCGGCGACGGGGTGCTGGAGAGCTGCCTCGCGGCGCTGCGCCCCGGTGGCCGGCTGGTCGCCAACGCGGTGACGGTGGAGTCGGAGGCGGTGCTGGCCGGGGCGTACGCGAGACTGGGTGGTGAGCTGACCCGCCTGACGGTGCAGCGCGGTTCGCCGGTGGGTGGTTTCACCGGCTGGCGGGCCTTCATGCCGGTGACTATCTGGTCGGTGACGCGATGACCGTACATTTCATCGGCGCCGGGCCCGGCGCCGCCGACCTCATCACGCTGCGCGGGCATCGCCTGCTCAGCGCGGCGCCGGTCTGCCTCTACGCCGGCAGCCTGGTCCCCGCCGAGTTGCTGGACGCCTGCCCGCCCGGCGCGCGCCGGGTGGACACCGCGAACCTGACCCTCGACGAGATCATCGCCGAGATGGTCACCGCCTCCGCCGCCGGCCAGGACGTGGCCCGGCTGCACTCCGGCGACCCGTCGGTGTTCAGCGCGGTCGCCGAGCAGATGCGCCGGCTGGACGCGGCCGGCGTGCCCTACGACGTCACTCCCGGCGTGCCGGCGTTCGCCGCGGCGGCCGCCAGCCTGGGCCGGGAGTTCACCGTGCCCGGGGTGGCGCAGACGGTGATCCTGACCCGGACCGCCGAGCGGGCCACCGCCATGCCGCCCGGTGAGGACCTGGCCACGCTCGGCGCGAGCCGGGCCACCATGGTGCTGCACCTGGCCGTGCAGCGGATCGACGCGGTGGTCGCCGAGCTGGTCGGCAACTACGGCGCGGACTGCCCGGTCGCCGTGGTGGCCCGGGCCAGCCGCCCGGACGAGCTGATCGTCCGGGGCACGCTCGCCGACATCGCGGGCCGGGTCCGCGAGGCCGGGATCAAGCGGACCGCGGTGATCGTGGTGGGGGCCGCACTGACCGCGGGGCAGTTCCCGGACAGTCACCTGTACTCGGCGGACCGCTGCCGGTCGTGAGGATCCTGCTGCTGGGCGGCACCACGGAGGCGCGGGAGCTGGCCGGGCTCCTGGCCGGCGAGCACCACGTGACCACCTCGCTGGCCGGCCGGACCCGTGCGCCCCGGTGGCCGGACGGTGACGTACGGGTGGGCGGGTTCGGCGGGGTGGACGGGCTGGCCGCGTTCCTGCGGGCGGAGCGGATCGAGCTGCTGGTCGACGCGACGCACCCGTTCGCCGCCACGATGAGCGGGCACGCGGTCGCGGCCGGGGCGCTCATCGGCGTACCCCTGCTGGTGGTGCGGAGGCCCGGCTGGAGCGCGGCGCCGGGCGACGAGTGGCACCGCGTCGCGTCCCTGGCCGAGGCGGCCGTGACCGTGCGGACGCACCGGTGGCGGCGGGTTTTCCTGACCACCGGACGGCAGGGCCTGTCCGTTTTTGCCGAGCTGGACGAGTGCTGGTTCCTGGCCCGCTCGGTGGAGCCGCCGGACGCCCCGGCGCCCCGGCAGCTGCGGGTGCTGCTGGACCGGGGACCGTTCACTGTGGACGGGGAGCGGGCACTGCTGGCCGAGCATCGGATCGACGTGCTGGTCACCAAGGACAGCGGTGGCTCGGACGCGAAACTGGTGGCGGCTCGGGCGCTCGGCGTACCGGTGCTGATGGTGGATCGCCCGCCGGTGCTGGCCGCGCCGACCGTGCCCACCGCGGACGCCGCGGCGGCCTGGATCAACGAGACCGCCTTTGATCAGACCGATACCGGGTGGTCGAAGCCGTAGCGGACCACGCGGTTCTTGCCGCCCGCCTTGGCCGTGTACATCGCCATGTCGGCGTGGCGCAGCAGGTCGGTGACGGTGACGCCGGGCTCGGCGAGCGCAACGCCGATGCTCGCGCCGATCCGCACCGGGCCGGCCGTCAGCAGCACCGGTTCGGCCAGCTCGGCACAGAGCCGGCCAGCCGCCTCCTCGGCCCGCGCCGGATCGTCGAAATCGGACAGCAACAGCGCGAACTCGTCACCGCCGAACCGGGCCGCGAGACCGTGCGACCCGGCCGCCACGGTGATCCGCCGGGCCACCGCGACCAGCAACTCGTCACCGGCCGCGTGCCCGTGCCGGTCGTTGACCCGCTTGAAGCCGTCCAGGTCGATGTTGAGCAGGGCCACCGCGCCGCCGCCGGCGATCGCGTCCTGCGCCGCACCCAGGAACTTCGCCCGGGTGGGCAGCCCGGTCAGGTGGTCGTGGTGCGCCCGGTACTCCAGCTCGGCCCGGGCCAGCTGCGCCTCGTCGGCGAGCTGCACCTGGTACGACAGGCTGCGGAACGCGTCCACCAGGTCGGCCGGGACCGGGCGGCGCCCGCCGACGATCATCAGCAGCGGCGCGGTCGCCGGAGCACCGCCGAGCCCGTCGACGTGCCAGTCCCGGAACCCCGGCGCCAGCGCGGCCAGCTCGGCCGGATCCGGCGTCGCCCCGGTCAGCCGCCGCCCGGCGAGCTCGCCCGGCGCACCCGGCGCGTACGCGATCACCAAACCCTCGGAATCCCGGAAGACGATCAGCAACGCCACACCGGGATGCATCCGGACCAGCTCAGCGGAGATCCGTTCACCGACCTGGCGGATCTGACCACCATCGGACATCGCGAGCAGTTCCCGGCCGGCGCGCGCCAGCATCCCGTCCCGGATCGAGGCCAGCTCCTGCCGACGCAGACCCAGATAGAACGCCCGGGTCAGCACACCCATCAGCACGATCTGCGGGACCAGCCCGAGCACCGACGGGGCGTGCCAGGAGGTGGCCTGGCTGACCACGGCCGGGGAGATCGCGACCGCGACCGGCATGGCGACGACCGAGCCCGCCAGCCGGGCGAACCACCGCCGATGCGTGTCGTAGAGCGAGCAGACGATCAGCAACACCAGCGAGAGCGCGGTGCCGGCCAGCGGATCCGCCAGACCGGACGCGCCGACCGTGACCAGCACCGGCACGACCGGCACGGTCCACCAGGAGGTACGCCCGCGCCGGTAGACGACCGCGAGCAACACCACCAAGGCGATGATCGATGCCGCCGAAACCCGCTCGTAGGCGGCCGACCGCAAGGGGTTGCCGACCTGGCCGAGCTGGATGAGCACGGCCAGACCACCGATACCGGCCGCGGCGAGCCGGGTCCGGTCGAGTGCCCGGGTTGGCATCTGTCTGCGCACGGCGGGAGGATCGGCGCCGGCCGCGCCGACCTGAGCGAACCCCCGCCTGCGGAAACCCGACAGTTCACCACCACCACATCGGTGCGACGCTCGATTCATGTCGCCGGTCCGCGCTCTGCCCGCCGAGCTGGACGCCGTGCGCGCGCTGCTCGCCGACGGGCTGGCCCAGATCACCCGGAGCACCGACGACCTGGAGCAGTTCTGGATCCGCTCGGCCTGCGCCCGCCTGACCGAAACCGACGCGGTCCTGGCGGAGGCGGCGACCGGCGGGGCGGGCCTGATCTCGCTGCTGGTCACGACGGCGGTGTCGTTCGGGGTGGTGGCCGGGGTGGCCGCCCTGGCCCGGCTGGCCGGCGCCGGCGCGGCGGGGGTGCTGGTGGCGTCCGGCGTCCTGCTCGTCACCACGCTGCGCCTGCTCCCGGCCCTGCGCTCCGTCCTGGCGCGGCGTTCCGTCGCGGCTGCGGCCCGGCATGTCGTGCCCACCGTGCCGATGCGCTCCTTCGGCCTGGCGCAGTACGGTTTCGCCGAGGTGCCGGAGCCGCTGGTCCGGGCCCGGGTCCAGCTGGTCTCGGCGACACTGCGCCAGGCCGGCTCGGCGAACTGGCCGCTTCCGGCACTACGCCTCGCGGTGCCGGCCGATCCGGTCCTGGCCCGCCTGGCCCACGCCGACCTGCTGCTCTGCCAGGCCATCGACTGCCTGGAACGCTACCTCGACGACCTGGCCAAGGAGTAGCCGTGAGCCGGGATGATCCGTTCTCCGGCGGGGTCGCGCCGCGGCTGCGACGCCTCGACCAGGAACTCGCCGAGACCGTCACCGACGCGCAGTGCCGTGACTGGACCGCCGACCGCCCGGACCGGGTGGGTTTCGCCCGCCTCGGCCAGACCCGCCGCGAGCTGCTCACCGCCGCCGCCCGCTACCGCCCCACCACGAGGCCCGTCGACGGTCCGACGTTGCTGGCCGCGCTGACCGCCGGACTGCTGGTGACACTCCCGCTGCTGCTGGTGATCCCCGGCCCGACCCGGCCGCTGCCGCTGGCCGGAATCGCGGTGGCCGGCGTCTGGGCGGCACTCGCGGTCCGCGCGGGGCTCCGCCGCCTGCGGATCCGCCGTTCCCGCCGGGCCGTGGCCGGTCCGGCACCGATCGACGACCCTTATCTGTACGCCGGCCTGCGCCGCCGCATCGAATCCTGCGCGGCGTCCGCCCGAGCCGACCGCTCGTACCGGCATCGCGCCGCGGCCACCGATCTGGAATACGCCCTCGACTGGCTCTCCGCCGCCCAGGAAGAACTCCCCCGGATCCGCTGACCCACCACCCGGCTGGCGCCGACGGCTGCCTCAAACCGGCCGAGACGACCGTGTGCACCAGCCGGGCACGCGGCCGGCGCCGACGGCTGCCTCCGACGGGTCGAGACGGCCATGAGGACCAGCCGGGGCCGCTCGGCTGGCGCCGGCGGCTGCCTCAGACCGCTTGAGACAACCCTGAGCACCAGCCGATGCCGCTCCAATGCCGCTCAGCTGATGTGTTCGGGTGCAGGTGGGTAGGGGTGTCGTTGCGGGCCGGGAGGTCCAGTCGCTCGGTGTTGTTGTAACGGTCAGCGTGGGTGATCGATGCCGGCGAGGCGGCAGGAGTCCGCGCTCGGCGTCGGCAGGGCGGCAGGAGTCCGCGCTCGGCACTGAAGGGGCGGCAGGGGTCCGTGGTGGGCCGGTTCGGGGGCGGTGGCGGTCCGCGGTCGGGTTGTGCGTGCGGCTAGCGCCCCCAGGTGGCAAGGCCGCGCGGTTAGGGCGGTGGTGTGGTTGTCAAGGGTGTGGGTGGGAGGGCGTAGTGGCCGGGGCTGGTTCTGGTGATGTAGCCCTTTTTGGT
>NZ_LLZH01000349.1:0-36683 GCF_001509495.1 Actinoplanes awajinensis subsp. mycoplanecinus
TAGAGTGACCACCCTCTATACAGGAGCTCCGCTGTTTCCTGCCTACGACACACCTTGACGACCACCCACACCGCCTAACTGAACGGCGTTGGTTCTAGATCGTCGAGCTTTGCGCCAGGGAGGGCCAGAATCGCTGAGCCCAGTCGAGCCAACTCTCATGCCCGGGTGGCGGAGCGGGCAGAGACGAACCGGAGATCTCGTCCACGCCGGGGACCTCGAACTGCGCTCGCCACGGGTCGAGCTCCGCCTCGGCCATCGGGAAGGTCTGCTCCGGTGTGTGCTCCCAGCGGTGCTGCATGCGACTCCATTGCACGTCGCGTTCCACCGGCAGGTAGACGATCTCGCAGGACGCTCCCACGGCAGCGGCCATCGAGCGCAGGGCGGAGCGCTCGTCACGCGACCAGAGCCCGAAGTCGAGAACGACGCTGAGCCCCAGCCGCAGGGTGTCGAGGGCCAGTGCCACGAGCCGGCCCTCCAGCAGCCACCGTTTGCCGCCCGGCTCCTGGTGACGGTCCTCCTGACCGAAAAGAGTCAGCGCCCACTCGTCGGGGGTGAGCCGTAGGGCTCCGCGCTCCGCCGCGAGTTCCCGCGCCCGAAACGTCTTCCCGGACGCGGGCAGACCCACCATCAAGAACAGCGTGGGCCCCCGCGAATCTCTCACCACCTCAACCATGTGCTCCATGCTGCCCGGCGCGGACGATGTTCCACGTCCAGGGGCGGTGGAAGCACACGGCAAGCGGCCGGCAGGTTTTTCGAGGTCGCCGTGGCTCACGCGACTCGGCACAACGGCCGTCAGACCCAGCCCGGCGCCCCCGGCTGGGCGCAGCGGCCCTTATCGGTCCCGCTTAAGGGCCGCCAGGGCCAGCTCGGCGGGTTGGGCTGGTCGTGGTGGTCCTTATCGGCCCTGCTTAAGGGCCGCCAGGGCCGCCTCGGCGATTCGGGCTGGTCGTGGTGGCCGTTATGGGTCTGGGCAGAAACCGGCAGGCAGGTTCGGCTGGGGTGGGCGCCGAGGGACTTTGCGCGCAGTCGTTGCCGACTTGTGCGCCATTGCGGGCTTGTTGACGGAGGTGGTGGGTCGGTGGGCTTTCCCTGCGTACGAAATCTGGTTTTGCCTTGGGGGAGGTCAGCCGGCGGGGGCGGGCGGTCTGAGGGTGGGTGCGGTCTGCTGGTCTTTTTCGGTCGGGGGTGGGGGGTCGGCAGGGACCACCGCGGGCTGCTCGGGGATGTCCGGCGGACGCGGGGTGGCTTCGGCCGGAACCACCAGGAGGGCGAACAGGTCGACCGCGATGTGCATGACGATCGCCGGGAAGAGGCTGCCGGAGAGCAGGGTCAGGATGGTGAACAGCAGGCCGACGAAGCCGGAGTTCAGCACGCCGAGACGGCCCTGGTAGGCGTGCATGGCGGCGAACAGGACCAGGCTCAGCGCGGCGGCGGCCGGCACCGGCAGGTGGAAGACCGTGATGCCGAGGGCGATCAGCGCGCCGCGGAAGAAGATCTCCTCGGTGACGCCGGCGGTGATCGACAGGGCGGCGGCGTGCCAGCGTTCGCCGGTCGTTCGCGGGATCAGGGCGGCGATCTTGACTCGCTGCGGGTGGATCTGGCCGGCGCGCATGCTGCGACGGGCGCGGACGGCGCCGATCCCGGTGGACAGGACCAGGACCCCGGCGGCCAGCCAGCCGAGGGTGCCGCCGTCCGGGGCTCCCGCGGTGGGGCCGCTGCCCGGCCCGGCCAGGCCGATGTCGGTGAGCGAGAGGCCCGCGCTGAACACCACGAGCGTCGCGAGGACCGCGCGGACCCAGCCGATGACGATGAAACGCCGGTAGAAGCGGGACCGGTTCGCGGGCACGGCATCGACGGCCGCCAACGCGCGCCGGGTGCGGACGGTGCCCACGGTCGCGTCCACCAGGACCGCGAGCACCAGGGCGACCGAGAGAATCAGCGACATCACGATCGAAGATCATGATGAACTGTCGGGCCGCTGGCAACCCCGGCGTGGATGCGGTGCCGGGCAGGAGCGACAGAATTTGGTACGGCGGGATGGCGCGGAGGTCGCGTCCGGGCCGTGGCGGCGCTTGCCGGCTATGTCGTGCGGCATCAGCGGCTCACTGTGGTGGAAGGGCTGGCCAGGTCGTCGTCTCCGCGTGCCGGGAGTCCGGAAGAGTGCCACAAGCTGAACGGGCCTGTCTTCCGGTGCGGCGCTCGTAGCATCGGTGGGTGCGTACCCTCTGGAGCACCTGGTCGGGGCCGGATCCGGCGCTGCGGCAGGTGTTCGCCGCTGACCAGCCGGCTGCTCTGGCGGCTGCCGTGGTCGGTGGGGTCGACGTTCTCGTCACGCTGACCGACCAGCACGAGGACTTCGACTGTCACCTCGGCGACCTGCATCACGAGCGGTGCCCCGAGCCGGGCCTGCGGATCTGGGATCGCGCTACCGGCGCCCTGCTCCGGACCGTGCCGGACGTCGGCTCCTCGGCGCTGTTCGTCACCGTGGTGGTCGACGGCCGGCCGCTCGCCGTGATCCGTGACTGGGCGCGGGCGCCCAAGCTGGTCGACCTGGAGACCGGCAAGGATCTCGGGACGCTTCCCGGCCACGACGACGCCCGGGACGTTCAGGACATGACCACCGCGGTGCTGGCCGACGGCCCGGCGGTGGTGACCGTCGGCTGGGACGGTTTCCTGCGGGTCACGGCGCTGCGGAGCGGCCGGACCACGACGGTGGACACCGGCGAGCGGCTGAACGCGGTCGCTGTCGCGCACGTCGCCGGCCACCTCGTGGCCGCGACCGGGCGGGACGCGGTGACCCTGTGGGACCTTGTCGACGGCACCCGTGCCGGTGTCCTGCCCCTGTCCGACGGCCAGGTCCCCGCCGTGATCGTCAGCTGGCCGGGCAGTCCGACGGTCGCCGTCCTGGACTTCGACGGCGCGATCACCGTGGTGGATGCCGAGACCGGCAGTCGTCGGCTGCTCGACGCGCGTTTCGTGCTCCGGCCGTGGAGCATCGCCGCTCTTGCAGCCGCTGACGGCGGGCCGCTGCTGGGCATCGCGGACGGTGAAGCCGTGACCCTGTGGGACGTTCGGGCCGGTGGGCCGGTCGGTGCGCCGCTGGCCGGGCCGGTGCGCTACGCCCGGATGCTCTCCGGCGGGCCCGGCATCCTGCTCGCCGGCTCGGCAGTGGATGACGCGATCTCCGTGTGGCATCTCGACGGTGAGCGGGCGGGTGCCGGTTCCGGGCAGCGCACCGACATCCGGTGCCTGACCGTCACCCCGGACGGCGAGATCGTGGCGGGTGGGGGTGACGGTGCCCTGAGTGTGTGGCGGGTCGCCGACGGTGCTCGGCGGCCTGACCTCGGGTCGCTGCCCGGGCGGGTCAACGCCGTCGCGGCGATTCAAGCGTGTCTGCTGGCCGTCGGCGGTGATTTGCACGAGACCCACGACGGGGCGTTGCACCGCTGGGTCGACGGGCATCCCCAGCCGGCGATCACGCTGGGGCACGGCGAGGAGGTCGACGTCGCCGTGCCGTTCGAGCTCGACGGTGAGCCGGCCGTGCTCACCGCGGGATGCAACGGCCGGATCCAGCTCACCCAGGTCCGGACCGGGCTGCACCTGGGCACGATCGACAACGACTATCCGCCGCGCGGTGTCGCGGTAGGACTACTGGACGGGCGACCCACCGCCGCGGTCGGTGGCATGTTCGGCCCGTTGACGGTCTGGGATCTTGTCACCCGTACCGGAAAAGCAGTGAACGCCGAGATCGGCGAAGCGGTCCGGGGATGGATCGGTGCCGGGTCCGCCGTGGTCACGGTGCATGGTTCGCTCGTACGGATGCACGACCTGCGGACCGGCGAGGTGTCCCGGGTCGAACCTGGCCAGGACGCGCCGGTCGTTGCCCTCGCGGCAGCCGATGGCGTGATCGCGATGGCGCGCACCGACAACACGGTGTCGGTCGTCGACGTCAGCACCCGACAGCGCATCGGCCTGCTCACACTGCCGTATCCGGCCCAGGCGCTGGCCTGGGCACCGCACGGTCGGCTGGTCCTGGCCTGCCGCCGCGACCTCTACTGTGCCGAGGTCGACCGGCTCACCCCACCGGGTACTGGTGGCGCTCCGGCAGGGTGATGTTGATGCGGCCGCTGCGCAGGAAGTTGTCGACCTCGAAATTGGTCAGCTTCTCGCCGTTGCCGGCTCGCCACGGGAACATGCCGGCGAGCCGTTTGACGTACCAGCGATCGAGGGTTTCGTCGTGGGCGGTGGTGCCCTCGGGCAGGTCGACGGACCTTACGGTGGCGGTCACAGTCTCGGCTCCTTCGTGGTGGACTCGTGGAACACGAACATAACGATCTTGGAAGGAGTACGGGCGTCTACGGCCGGACGTCACCCCCACGGTCCTTTTCAGAGATCGGCGGCTGTCACGGCGGCAGCGATCGGCTCGAGACCCGCGATCAGCTCGTCGAGGTCGTCCGCGCTGAGCACGTCGTACGCCGGCGCTGCCAGCTCGTCGGTACGGGCCTCGATCCGTTCCCGGAGCTCGCGGCCGGCGTCGGTGAACCCGCCGTCGGTGTTGACCAGGCCGCGGTCGCGCAGCCCGTCCACGACCGCGGCCAGCTGTGCCGCGGGCAGGTGGTGGACCCGGCCGAACTCCTCGGCGCGCATCCCGAGGGTGAGCGCGAGCAGCACGTGCGCCTCGGTGCCGCCGATGCCGTGCGCGACCAGCACGGCGTTGTGGCCGTCGCCGCGGTGCTCGCGCAGCAGGGTCGCCGCGTGCCGGAGCTGGGCGACCGGCTCCTCGGGGACGGCCAGGGCGCGCAGACCCGCGTACAGAATCCGTCCCTCGACCGGCGCGCTGACCGCGGCCCGGGTGGCGATGGCGGCGAGCCGGGCCAGGCCGGGGGAGTGGGCGAGGTCCCCGATCGCCTGGCGCAGTGCGGCGGCGCTGCCCCGCTCGCGCACGGCGATCGCCTCCTGCGGGGTGATCTTGCCCCAGACCCAGGGGATGTGCCGGGCCACCTCGCCGTCGGCGAAGTTGTAGAAGACCGCGTGCACCACCTCGGCCGGTGCCAGGCCGAGCGGCGCCGGCGAAGTAGCCGTGTCATTGACATCCTCAACCCCTCTGGCAGGGGCAGATTCCGGTGGCGGTCATGCCGCACGCCGGTTGGATCTTGACGCTTCGTCGCCCCGAGGTGCAGGGCTCAGCAGTCCGTATACGACCCGTCCGGCCGCGTGAATGTTGATGGCAGCGTTGGTGTCGGCGTGGCCGATCCAGCCGCACGAGGTGCACGAGAACGCGATGCCCTTGCGGAAACTGGGATCACGGTGCCCACATTGGGAACACGTCTGTGACGTGTACCGGGCAGGCACTCTGATCAGGGTGCCACCGCGTTCGGCCAGCTTGTACGCCAGCATCGTGACAGTCGCCGTATGAGCTTCGTTCAACATCGACCGGTTCAACCCGGCTTTGACCCTGGCCCGGTTCTTCAGGAACGCTCCGGGCCGGTTCGGGTTGGGTTTCGGCTTGGGCCTACGGACCATGTTCTCAATTGTTAGGTCCTCGACCACGACCACTCCATACCGGTTGGCTAACGCGGTCGTGGTCTGGTGCTGCCAGTCGGTGCGCCGGCGCTTGGCTCTCGCGCGTAGCTTCGCGATCTGGTCATAAGTGCGGGACAACCGTTTCGACGCCGGTGCTCCCCGCATATGTGCCCGCCACTTACGGGCGGCGGCCCGTTCCAGGCGCAACAGCCGTTCCTGCTCCTTCGGCCTCATCCACGGCCCGTGCTCTCGATCGTTGCCGTCCGACAACGCCAGCGCGACGGTCACACCCCGATCGATGCCGACCATAGGGCCGGGATGCGGCGCCGGGTCGGCCCTGACGACCTCGGTGCGGAACACTACGTGCCAGCCGATGGCTTCACGAACCAACCGAGCGCCGGTCAGCCGGCCGGGTTCACGGCCGACGCCCGGGATCGGACCGGTCCACCGGAACCGGACCGTGCCGACCTTCGGTACCCACAACTGCGCCCAACGCCGGTTCAGGCGTTTCACCGCTAGGGATCGGCCCTGCGGGATGTCGACGACGGCACGCGACCGGGCCCGGCTCTTGTACTCCGGGGGCCCGGCACGGCCCTCGAAGAAATTCGTCCACGCCCGCCGGTACGTCTTCAGGACCGCCTGAGCCGCTTGCGCCGGAACCACGGCCAGCCAAGGAACCTCCTTACGCGCCTGCCGGATCGCATTGTCGGCGTCCTTCACCGAAGGCCGTAAGCAGCGGCCGTGCCCGGTGGACCAGTCGTGAAGCAGATTCCACACTGCGCGCGCCGCGTGACTTTGATCGTCCAAAGCCGCGGTCTGTTCGGGGGTCGGTGCGAGCCGGCGCATGTATCCGTGTTTGATCTTCACGGTGCCAGCTCTTCGCGCCAGGGATGCTCCCACTTCGTGTCGGCATACGGCTTGATCGTCGCCGTGCTGACCTTGGCGGCCGCCGAGGCGAAGTGCGGCTTGGCCACAGGGTCGGCAACCGCTTCTTCAGCGCTGGGAACTCCTGGGCCCAGAAGCACGCGATGGCGATACTGCGCGAACCACTGCAGGCGATGACCGAGGCGGTACGCCTCACCACGATTCGCCGGAAACCCATACACCAACGGAACATACACACGCCGCATGCCTAACGTCCAAGGTCAATAGCAGCGATTCACCGGCCGTCTGAACCTGTCAGGCTTCGCCACATATCAAAAACTGCGTAAGTCGACAGACGGGTCTGCTTCGTTCGGCACCTTGGAATATGACGGCCCGTCAACGAACGGTGCGGCCTGTTGGATCGGGACGTGCTACTCGTCGGTGGGAGACATTCGGGCGAATGTCCGGTACACCGCTGATCTTCAACAGAACTGTCGGGCTCGGCCGCGGTGGGCGCTCAGCGCGAGTGGCTAACCTTCGCTTCGTCGTCGCGGTCTGCGTTCCCGAGGCGGGATAGCCTGCCTGCGGTGTCTTGCCGGGAGTGAACGGGGGAGTCGATGACACAGGACGACGTGCTCGGGTATTTCGACACGCTGTCGAACTGGGGGCGGTGGGGCGACGACGACGAGCGCGGCACGCTGAACCTGATCACCGATGACGTCCGGCTGGCGGCGGCCCAGGCCGTGCGGCACGGCCGGAGCGTGTCGTGCGCGTGGGAGGTCGCCGTGCCGCGGGACATGGAGCGGTCGACGACGACGTGCCCGTGCGCCGCCGACATGCCCGGCGGTGAGAACCTGCCGGCCGCGTTCCACGCCGACCGCCGCTGGGGCTTCTCGACGGAACGGCTCGGCCTGACGTTCCACGGCAACACGCTCACCCACCTCGACTCGCCGTGCCACCTGTTCTGGGACGGCACGCTGTACAACGGGCGCCCGCACTCCCTGGTCGACCCGGCCACCGGCTCGGCGTGGGCGGACGTCACGGCGGCGGCGACCGGGATCGTCACGCGCGGTGTCCTGCTGGACGTGGCGGCGGCCCGCGACGTGCCATGGCTGGAGCCGGGCCAGGGCGTGTTCCCCGAGGATCTCGAGGAGGCCGAGCGCCGCCAGGGTGTCCAGGTGCGACCGGGCGACGCGGTGCTCCTGCGTACCGGCTACGGCCGCGCCCGCCGCGAGGGCGCCGAGAACAGCGGGTTCACCCAGGCCGGCTGGCACGCGTCCTGCCTGCCGTGGCTGCACGACCGCGGCGTCGCGCTGATCGCGGCCGACACCCCGCAGGACGTGCAGCCGTCGGGCTATCCGGACGTGCTGATGCCGGTGCACGCGGTGGCCCTGGTCGCGATGGGCCTGTGGCTGCTGGACAACTGCGACCTGGAGGCGTGCGCGTCCACGGCCACCGAGCTGGGTCAGTGGGACTTCCACCTGACGGTCGCTCCGGTCCGCTTCGCCGGCACGTCCGGCAGCCCGGTCAACCCGATCGCCACTTTCTGACCGGCTGGCCGTGCTCCCACGGCTCCGGCCAGCGGCGCGGAACCGCCGGACCTCGATGAAGCCGCGGGCAGCCAGGGAGACCTGGCCGGGCCCGAGAACCTCGGCGACCCGCTGCGTCGTCCACGGTCCGGTTCTGCCGGATCCCGTGGTCCGGCCCGTGGGTCAGGGCGTCGGGACCAGCAGGAACGCGCGCCGGGCGAAGTCACCGCCCGCTGAGCAGGTGTAGGGGCAGGCGTAGCCGGCGATGGCGCCGTGGTCGTTGATGGCGGCCGCGTAGACCAGGGTCACCCCGGCGGGCAGGGCCGGGACGCGCTGGTTCAGGTCGACCATCCGGCCGGACTGCCACAGGAACGCGTGGTAGTCCGCGTCGCCGGTGGTCCGGGAGGAGCCGACCACCTGGCCGGACTCGTTGAGCGCACGAGCCTCCGAGTACGTGCCACCGAGCGTGCCGAGGTCACGGATGGCGCCGTCGCGCCACAGCGTCGCGTGGATCTGCTCGGTGCGGGTGCCGGACGCGCCGACGACGTGGCCCAGGTCGTTGATGTCGGTGGCGTAGGTGCCGTTGCCGACGCCGCCGAGGGTGCCCAGGTCGCGGAGCGCGCCACTGCCCGGCCACAGGAACGCGTGCGGGGAGCCGTCCGGTGCGGCGGCCTGGCCGACCACCTGACCGATGTTGTTCACCGCGTTGGCAACGCTGTTGGTGCCCCACGGTCCGGCGCTGCCGCCGAGCGACCCGAGCACGGTGACCTTGCCGTCGCGCCAGACGGCGCCGTCGTCGGGTGCGCCCTGCTGGGTGATCCGGCGGCCGACGATCGTGCCGCTGTCGTTGACGTCCAGGGCGCTGCTGCCGCTGCCGGGTCCCGCACCCGTGCCCAGGTCGGTCAGGACACCGCCGGCGTAGCGGAACGCGTGACCCGGATCGGTCGCGGTCACGCTTGTCGCCCCGACGACGACGCCCTGGTCGTTGACCGCGGTGGCGCCGCTGGCCGCGTACGGGCTCGCGAGGATCGTGCCCACGTCGGTGCGGGCGCCGTCGCGCCAGACGAAACCGTGGAAGCCGTAGATGCCGGCGATCGTGGAGTCCCCGACGACGGTCCGGGTGTTGTTCAACCCGGCCGCCATGGCCTGCGGAGACTCGCCGGTGGTCGGTTTCCCGAGCACGCCGAGGTCGATGTAGGTGTACCTGGGCAGTGCCGGCGCGGCGGCGGCCGGTGCCGCGGCGATCCCCGCACCGGCCAGGACGGCCGCGATCGCGACGTAGCTCGCTGTTCCCCGTGAACGCATCGCTGAAGCCCCTCCGAGTATCGAATTAAGTCGATGTCGATTCTGCTCGGCGGGGGCGTCCGAGCTCCTTACGGTCCGCTTACGGCGGGCATCAGCCGCCTCTTGAACAAGCAGATGCGAGGACGAGGCTCGCCTCGGCCAGCAGGACGAACCCTGGCGCTGCTCGTCGTGCTGCTGGTGACCCGCCGTCCGGGTGCCGCCCCGCTGTTCCCGGCCGGGACGGTCGCGGTCAGCTGACCCGGCGGCGTTTGCGGCGGCTGCGCAGCAGTTCGATGCCGATCGGGATCACCGAGACGAGCACGATGCCGATCAGGATCAGTTCGATGTTGGACTTCACGAACGCGATCTGGCCGAGGAAGTAGCCCAGCACGGTCACCCCGCAGCCCCACAGCGTGCCGCCGAGCACGTTATAGAGCAGGAACGTGCGGTAGTACATGTGGCTCGCCCCGGCCACGATCGGGGTGAACGTCCGGACGATCGGGACGAACCGCGCGAGCACGATCGAGCGGGCGCCGTACTTGGCGAAGAACTCCTGGGCGCGGGTGAGGTTCTCCTGCTTGAACAGCCGGGAGTTCGGGCGGCGGAACAGCGCGGGGCCGAACCGCCGGCCGAACAGGTAGCCGACCTGGTCACCGGCGATCGCGGCGATCGACACCAGCAGGCACATCAGCCAGAGCGGCTGGTGCAGGTAGGTGCCGCCGGCGATGAGCAGGCCACCGGTGAACAGCAGCGAGTCGCCGGGCAGGAAGAAGCCGAACAGCAGCCCGGACTCGGCGAACACGATGAGCAGGATCCCGACCAGGCCGAACGTCGAGATCAGCCACTCCGGGTCGATGAAGGTCGGGCCGAGCGCAGAGGTCACGCCCGAGAACCTACATCATGTAGGAGTACATCACTCGTTACGGGCGGCGGCCGGTCCGGTCATCCGGTTCAGCAGCGGCATCGTCGAGGCGATCACCCCGATCGCCGCGAGCAGGCCGGCGACCACGATGACGTAGTACGAGGTACCCGGCGGGTGCAGCTCGTACTCCATCTGTGAGCGAAGAAAGAAGTGCGCGGCCAGGAAGCCGGTGCCGACCGCGACGACCGAGACCGCCAGCAGTGGGACCGCGCTCTCCAGCACCACCACCCGGCGCAGCTCGCTGAGGCGGACACCGGTCAGCCGCAGCATCGCGAACGGCCGCCTCCGCTCGGTGAGCCCGCCGGTGACACTGACCGCCAGGCTGCAGCCGGCGATGACCAGGCTCGAGATGATCGCCACGTCGGCGAGCCGCTGGAACTGGGGCAGCTGCCGGGTCCAGTCGTGCCGGTAGTCGGCGTCCGTGGCGGGCAGCCGACCGTACGGAAAAGTGGTGTTGAGGACGGTCCGGGCGTGCTCGATCGCCGCGGGGGTGCCGTCGGTCGGCACCACCACGTTGATGACCTTGAGGGTGGCGAGCTGTGCCGGGGTCCACGTGGACGCCGGCCAGGCCGGATCCTCGGCCGGGTTCCCCGACAGGCCGGGCCAGACCTCGGCCACCTGGGCGCCGGGCGGGCAGGCGCCGGCGTCCGGGATGGTGGCCAGGTCGGCGCAGGTGATCAGCCCGGGCAGGTGCTGGGTCTCCGGCCCACCGTCCGGGTTGACGCGGATCAGGTGCGCGGGCAGCCCGGACGGCAACCGGATCTCGCCGGGCGGCGTGCCCTCGAACTCCGGGAGCATCAGCACCGAGACCAGGTCGTGGCCGGCCGCCCCGGGTGAGCCGGACCGCTCCGCCACGATCGTGGTGATCACGCCGGTCGCGGTGCTGGTGACGAACAGCGCCAGCATCAGGCCGCTGACCGCGCGGAACCCGGCGCGCGGGTTGTCGGCCAGCCGCCGGCCGGCGATCAGCGTGGCCGGCCGTTGCGCGCGCCGGGCCAGCAGCCGCGAGCCGGCCATGGTGAGCCACGACCCGGCGATCATCAGCCCGATCATCACGCCGAAGATGCCGCCCAGGTAACCGAGCACCTGGCCGTTGCGGGTCAGTGGCCGGTGCCCGACCAGGTAGCCGAGTTCGGCGAGGGCGAGCAGCAGCGGGAGCACCCGCCAGGCGCGCGGCGGGCGCGGGGTGACCCGGCGGGCGACACCGAGCGGGGAGATCCGGACGCGTCGCAGCGCGATCCGGGCGGCCAGCGCGGCGGCGAGCGGGACACCGAGGGTGACCACCAGCCAGTCGAGCAGCGAGAGCGACAGGTCGTCGAGGAAGAACGGGTCCCCGGTGAACGGGACCCGGGCCAGGCCGACCCGGGCGGCGAAGAACACCGCGAGGCCGGCGAGCGCCCCGGCGGCCGCGGCGGCCGCCGACTCGGCCGCCGCGAACTGGGTGATCTGGCGCGGGGTGGCGCCGATCAGCCGCATCGCCGCGAACCGTTGCTCGCGGCGGGCCGCGGAGAGCCGGGTGGCCGTACCGATGAAAATCAGCAACGGGAAGAGCAGCGCGGCCGCGACCACCGAGAGGGTCAGCACGATGCCGTCGGCGCCGATGCCGGCCCGGCAGTCCCGGCAGTCGTCAGGGGAGACGGTGACCATCCGGGTGACCTCGGTGGCCCCCGGGATGCGGCTGACCTGCTCGCGGGTACCGCCGACGACCGCGATCAGCGAGTCGGGCGAGGGCAGCGCGTCGTGGCCGAGCACGCCGGTCTGCCGGCCCGGGAAGCGGTCGCGCAGCTGGTCCGCGGGGTGGGTGCGCAGCAGCCGGTCGAGTGCGGGGGAGACGACGTACTCGCCGGGCGCGGGCAGCGCGGTCCGGCCGGGCAGGACCGGGCCGTCCGGTCCGGAGATCGCCACGTCGACGCGGGCGATCGGGTCGCCGCGGAAGAAGTCCTCGCGGATCTGCCACAGCGCCGGGTCGGCGGCCTCCGGTCCGGTGGCGGCGCTGGTGACGCCGCTGTTCAGCCAGGAGTAGCGCAGGTTCTGCGCGTGGACGGCGTTGACGCCGGCGAGCGTGACCAGCAGCATGCCGGTGCCGACCGCGACGGCCGCGGCCAGGACCGCGAGGCGCACGATCGCTTCCCGGCCGCCGGAGACTGCCAGGCGAAGTCCGAGACCGATCACGGTACGACCACCTCGGCCGGTGTGGTGACCCGGCCGTCGCGGACCATCACTTCGCGATCCGCGTATGCCGCGACCCGCGCCTCGTGGGTCACCAGGACCACGGTCGTGCCTCGCTCCCGCGCCGAGGCGACCAGCAGATCCATCACCTGCTCCCCGGTGAACGAGTCGAGCGCGCCGGTCGGCTCGTCGGCGAAAAGCACTTTCGGCTCGGCGACCAGCCCCCGGGCCAGCGCGACCCGCTGCGCCTGGCCACCGGAGAGCTCGCCGGAGCGGCGGCTCTCCAGGCCCTCGACGCCGAGCGGCCCGAACCACTGCCGGGCCCGCCGGATCGCGGCGTCGCGGCGCACACCGGCCAGCAGCAGCGGCAGGGCGACGTTCTCCACCGCGGTCAGCTCCGGCACCAGCTGACCGAATTGGAACACGAAGCCGAACCGGTCGCGGCGCAGCTCGCTGCGGGCCGTCTCATCAAGATCATTGATGCGTACGCCGTCGACGTCGATCTCGCCCGCGTCCGGCACCAGGATCCCGGCCAGGCAGTGCAGCAGCGTCGACTTGCCGGAACCGCTCGGGCCCATCACGGCCACGATCTCGCCCTCGGTCACGGCCAGGTCCGCACCGCGCAGCGCGGGTGTCGCCCCGAACGACAGCTCGACCCCGCGGGCGCTCAGCGCGGCGGTCACGGCTTCACCCGCTTGACCAGGTCGCGCAGCGCGTCGAGGCGCGCGCTGGTGGCGTCGACCCAGCGCAGGTCGGCCTCCAGGTGGAACAGGGCGTGGTCGGCGAGCATCTTCTCGATCAGGTCACCGGCGCGCTTGATCTCGGTGAGCTCACGCATCCGGGCCAGGTGCGCGCGGCGCTGGCCGTCCAGGTACGCCTCGGCCGGCCGGTCCAGCATCAGGGCCAGCACGACCTTGGTGAACAGCACGCTCTGCAGGTGCGGCTCCGGTGCGACCGGGTCGGCGAGCCAGGTGTTCACCTCGGTCGCGCCCTGCTCGGTGATCACGTAGCGCTTGCGTTCGGGTCCGTCGCCGGGGGAGACCTCGTCCATCACCACCTTGCCGTCCCGGGACAGCCGGCCCAGCGTCGCGTAGACCTGCCCGAAGGGCAGGGACTTGCCCACGCCGAAGAGCGCGTCGTAGTCGCGTTTGAGGTCGTATCCGTGGCTCGGTGCGCGTTCGAGCAGCCCGAGCAGGGTCAGGGGAACACTCATGCGATGACTGTACGCTGAGGGTATACCCCGCGTATATACCTACAGAGGACAATGTCGTGACCTGTGGAAACGTTGGAACTGCGGGTCGGCGTGGCTGCGGCTACCGGTTCGACCTCGGCCGGAGTGCCCGGCTCGGGCCGTCCACCGGGCACGGGGTGCCGCGGTCGAACGCGTAGCGGGCCTCGATCGTGTAGGTCCCCGCGGCCGGTGCGGACAGGTCGGTCCAGGAGCCGTTCTGGGTCAGGCAGGCGCCGCCGTCCACGTCCTGGTCGACTCCGTCGATCGCGAGCCACGGCGACCAGGCGATCCGCAGCGTGGTGGTGCCGGCGCTCGGCATCCGCACGGTGAGCGCGGCCGGGCCGGCCGAGACCACCGTCGCCGGGGCCGAGACCAGCGGGTCGGAGCCCTCGACCCGATAGATCCGCCACGCCGCGTCGCTCCACACCAGCGGCAGCCAGGACGGCCCGGCGGTGATGATCTCCGCCTCGGCGATGCCGGAGCTGTCCGGTTCGTCGGTGGGCAGCACCACGTACGCGACGCTCCAGTTGGTCAGCCAGGTGCGGTAGGAGGCCGCGGTCAGGGTGCCGTCGTAGAACAGCGGGTTGCGTTCGACGTCGGCCTGCCGGTTCCAGCCGCGGGCCAGCCCGACGTAGGGCGCCACCACCGAAGCTTCCATATGGGTACGAAGGGGAACGACCTCCACCCGGCCCCGTTGCGCGCCCAGGCGCATCAGCTCGGCGATCATCGGGCTGGCCTCGGAGGTGGTCGCGGCGTTCGCCGGTGTGGTGCGGACCAGCCCGGCGAGCGGCTGGAGCACGGTCCAGGCCGCCAGGACGGTGGCCACGGCGTACGCAAGGGATCGTCGACGGACCGAAAGGGCCAGCGGCGCCGCGCAGAACAGGATGGTGGCACCGGCCAACAGGACGAGGCGTTCCACGTTGCTGCCGATCGGCGTGGGCAACAGCCAGGTCAGGGCGACACCGACGGCGTAGACCCAGGCGCCGGCCCGGACCGTGCGCCAGGCCGGCGGGGTCAGCCGGGCGACGGCCACCGCCGCGCCGACCGTGGCCAGGGCGGCGTACCAGGGGAACGGCTGGACGCCGGAGAACGGGAACAGCAGCGCGGTCGCCGCGATCACCACCGGCGGGCCGGCCGCGAGCAGGTAGGCGCGCCGGCGGCGGCCGATCAGGAACAGCGCCGCCGCGAGCACCTCGATGAACAGGCCGGCGACCGGGCTGCACAGCGTCGCGAGCACACCGAGCCCGGCCGCGATCACCGGGCGGTGCCGCTGCCGTGCGCCGGTCCGCGGCGGGGCGAGGGTGACCGCGGCCAGGGCGAACACCGTGCCGAGCAGGTAGGTGACCCGGCCGGCGGCCAGGTTCGACCAGACCGCGACGGCCATCCAGAGGGCCACCGGCAGCGGACGGCGGATGCCGAACCGGGTCAGGGCCACCCCGCCGAGGTACGCGGCGCCGGCGCAGGCGAGCACGCCCGTGGTGCGCACACCCAGCCACGCCATCAGGTACGGCGAGACGATGCTGTACGAGGCCGGGTGGATGCCGCCGTACCAGGAGAGGTTGTAGGCCGATCCGGGGTGGTGGCGGACGAACGACGTCCAGGCGTACTGCGCGGCGAGGTCACCGGCGTCGCGGGCGAACCAGAGCGCCCAGACCAGCCCGAGCACGCCGGCGAGCAGCGCCGCCATCGCCGGAGGGCGGCCCCACCAGCGCGGGGTGGCGATGATCGGGCCGGCGTGCACCTGGTCTAGCAGTGTCATCGGGTCGTCTGATCCGTTCGTTTGCTCCCGCCGGTGACGGGCGCGCCGATCCGGGCGGCGGACCGTAACACGTATGGGCTGAAAGAATCTTGAACCAGGGTGTCAAGTGCGTGCCGGTCACCGGCGGTCCACTGGGGACTAGAGTGCCCGCGTGACTTCTTCCCTGCGCCCGGAGGATCCGCGCTCTTTGGGCCGTTATGAGCTGATCGGCCGCCTCGGCGAGGGTGGGATGGGCGCCGTGTTCCTGGGGCGCGACCCGGTCGGCGGGCTGGTCGCCGTCAAGGTCATCAAGGCGGAGTACGCCCGGGAGGAGAACTTCCGGGCGCGGTTCCGCAGCGAGGTCAACCGGGCGCGGGAGGTGCCGGCGTTCTGCACGGCCGAGGTCCTCGACGCCGACCCCGACCACGAGACGCCGTACCTGGTGGTCGAGTACGTGGACGGCCCGACCCTGGCCGAGGTCATCCGGGAGCAGGGGCCGTTGCGCGGCGGCAGCCTGCACAGCGTCGCGGTGGGCGTGGCGTCGGCGCTGGTGGCGATCCACAGCGCGGGCATCGTGCACCGGGATCTGAAGCCGGCGAACGTGCTGTTCGCGCTCGGCTCCCCGAAGGTGATCGACTTCGGGATCGCCAAGGCCGTCGAGGCGACCAGTCACCACACGGCCACCCAGGAGATGGTCGGCACGCTGGCGTACATGTCGCCGGAGCGGTTCACGCCGGACGCGGATCAGCAGCTGTCACCGGCCGCCGACGTCTTCGCCTGGGGCGCGGTGGTCGCGTACGCGGCGACCGGCCGGAACCCGTTCGCCGGGGACAGCCCGGCGGCGACCGCGGGCCGGATCCTGACCCAGCCGCCGCAGCTGGACGGCCTGCCCGCCGGCCTCGCCGGGATCGTCGGGCGGGCCCTGGACAAGGACCCGGCGCAGCGGCCGACCGCGCAGGACCTGCTGCTGGAACTGACCGCCGGGCCGGGCCGGGACACGCCGATCCCGGCCGACGTGCACCGGGCCGCCGAGGCCGCCAGGGGTCTGCGCCGGCCCCGGGGCCGGTGGCAGCTCGCCGCGGCGGCCGTCGTGCTGCTGGCCGCCGGGGGCGCCTGGGCGGGCGCGCAACTCCCGCGGAGCACGCCGTCGGCCGCGGCGGAACCCAGCGCGTCCCCGGTGATCGCCCTACCGGCGGTCCGGCAGTCGGCGAAGGAGCTGTTCGATCCGCTGACCGCGGACGGGCTGTGGTCGGCCTCCGGTGACGCGGCCAACGGGTGCACGCCCGCCGACGGCCTGATCGTGCGGGCCACGGCGTTCACCCAGTGCGAGTACGGCCCCCGGCAGGTCTTCGAGGGCGACACGCACATCACGGTCCGGGCCGAGATGTCGGTGCGGTCCTGCGTGATGATCTGGTTCCGCCTCAGCGCCGACGGCGACAACGGCTACTACGCCTCGGTCTGCGCCGACGACGTGGCCGTGCTGTTCCTGAACGACGGCGCGCTCGACTACTCCGACGAACGCAACGTCGTCGCGGGCAGCATGAAGATGCTCAAGATCGAGGACAACGGTCCGCACGTGATCGGGGTGGACGTGGTCAAGAGCACCGCCAAGGTGTCGGTGGACGGCAAGACCGTCCTGACCAGCGACCTGTCCCGGGGCAAGGCCGCCGGCGCGCGCCACAAGAGCGGCCAGGTCACCTTCGGGGCCGCGGTCGGCGGCAACGGCCCCAAGGTCACGGTCGTGCTGCGCGACGCGCACGTCACGGCCGCCTGACTTTCGCTCCCGTTCTGCACCCGATTCGGGTGATGGGCGCCCCCGGATTGCGATCTGCTGGAGCCATGGGTCGGCGCTGGTGGCGGACGTCCGTCGTGGCGATGGTGCTTGCCATCGCCGGGTACCTGCTGCTGGCGATCGGCCCGTGGGTGGAGCTGGCCTGGTCACTGGTCAACACCCTGGGCCCGACCGCCGTGATCGTGGTCGCCGCGCGGCGACTGCCGCGCAACGCGCGGGTCGCCTGGTATCTGTTGGCTCTCGGCATCTTCGCGAACGGGGCCGCTGTCGTTCCCAACACCATCGTGTACGACGTGCTGGGCAGCGAGGCCTACCCCACCATCGCCGACGCGTTCTACCTGCTGTTCTACCCGGCCGTCCTGACCAGCATCGGTCTGATGATCCGGCGCTGGCCGCCCCAGCTGATCCGCCCGGCGCTCCTCGACGCGGCCACCATCACGTCGGGCATCGGCGTGCTGGCCTGGGTCTACGCGATCGAACCCGCCCTGGACGACCCCGAGTACTCCCTGGCCGGACAGCTCGTCCGGGTGGCCTACCCGGTCGGCGACCTGCTGCTGATCTTCCTGGCGCTCATCCTGGTACGCAGCGGCGGCGCCTCCGGAGCCCGTCGGGCGGTCCGCTGGGGCCTCGCGCCGCCGTGGCTCGCCACCGGCCTGATCACCTTCCTGGCCGGTGACCTGATCTGGCTGTTCATCGGCAGCCACACGGTGCCGGACTGGGCGATCCGGGGCATCGACACGTTCTACTTCGCCGCGTTCGTGATCCTCGGGTACGCCGTGCGGCACGCCACCGCCACCGATGAGCAACGCGCCACCGCCGAACTGCGGCCACCGGGCATCCCGCTGATGTCGATGCTGCTCCTGGCGCTGCTGATGGCACCGGCCGTCCTGATCCTGCAGATGTCGCACGGCGCGTTCCAGCACGGCATGGCCATCGCCACCGGCTCCACGATCATGTCGGTGCTGGTCGTCACCCGGCTGACGGTGCTGCTGCGCTTCGCCGAACGCCAGACCGCGCAGGTGCGCGATCTGGCCCGCCGCGACGAGCTGACCGGCCTGTCCAACCGGCGGGCCTGGACCGACGAGTTGCCCCGGGTGCTGGAACGGGCCCGGCAGACCGGGTTGCCGGTCAGCGTCTGCATGGTCGACCTCGACCACTTCAAGATGTTCAACGACACCCACGGCCATCAGGCGGGCGACCGGCTGCTCAAGGAGGCCGCCGCCGCGTGGCTGGGCCAGGTGCGCCAGTCCGACGTCCTGGCCCGCTACGGCGGCGAGGAGTTCATCGTGCTGCTGCCCGACACCGGCCTGGACACCGCCTGCACGATCATGCAGCGGCTCCGGCAGGTCACCCCGGCGGCGCAGACGTTCTCGGCGGGCGCGGCGGCCTGGGACCAGGTGGAGACGTCCGAGCAGCTGATCGCCCGCGCCGACGCCGCCCTCTACCAGGCAAAACACACCGGCCGCGACCGCATCGTGGCAGCCGGCCTCGCCGAGGACGCCGCCACCAGCGACGCACCGTCGTGACCCGATGATGGTGTCATGCGGGCGCTGGCCACGGTGCCGGCCGCGCTGCTGGGTATCGCGAGGGCGGCGCACCGACGGGGCAACGGCATCGCCCTCGACGACGTCGGTGCCGACCCGATGTCGCTGGCGTTCCTGCCGTTCGTCGACCCGGACGTGATCAAGCTGGACATGAACCTGCTGCGCCACCCGTCCGCGGCGGCGACCGCCGAGGTGTGCGCGGTGGTCACCGCGACCGCGCGACGGACCGGCGCCAAGATCATCGCAGAGGGGGTGGAGACCGCGGCGGACGTGGCCACCGCCCGCGCGCTCGGCGCGGACTGGGCCCAGGGCTGGTACTTCGGGCGACCGGCGCCACCGGCGGAGCTGCGGCTCACCGACATCGCCGTCGCGCCCGGACTGCGGGCACCGCGTCCCGGCCTGCACCAGCCGGTCGGCACCCCGTACGAGGTGGCAGCGACCGGCGGCGCCGACCGGATCAGCGAAGCAGCGGCCCGGCGCGCGCTGGAACGGGTGGCCGCCGCCGTGGACGGCCAGGAGCACGCGGTGCTGCTCGGCTCCTACGGCACCCCGGACGACCTGGCGCCGTGGCAGCCCCAGGTCGATCAGGTCAGTGCGCAGGCCCTCTACTCCGCCGTGCTGCGGCCCGACGGGGTGAGCACGCCGTTCCCCGGCGAGAGCTGCCTGGTCGTGATGACCCCGCACCACGCGGTGGCGCTGTGCCACCGGCTCGGCGTCGGCGTGCTGCGGACCGACGACCCGGCGACGGTCGCGTCGATCGGCCGGGTGCTGTTGCAGAGGCTCACGGTGGCGGCACTGCCGGCGCTCTGATCTGTCGTCTGGGCGACACTCGACATCCGCATCCGGCGACACGGCGAACCACTCGTGCACACCTCGAGGTTCCCCGAGTCATCGGAAGAGGAGTCCCCATGAACAGCACATCGGGAAGCGGTCTGCGCCGGCTCGCGGTGACCACGGCCGCGACCGTGACGGCACTGGTGTCCGCGGGTGGCGTGGCACAGGCCGCCCCCGCCGCCCTGCAGTCGCAGGAGATCAGGACGTTCGCCGACAAGTGCTTCACGGTACGCAATCAGAGCGCGGCGAACAGCGTGCCGATCGACCAGTTCCAGTGTCAGGGCGACTTCGCCCAGCAGTTCAGCCTGGTCGCGTCCGGCAGCGGGACGTACTACATCACGACGTTCGCCGGCAAGTGTCTGACGGTGCGCAACCAGAGCGCGGCCAACAGTGTGCCGATCGACCAGTTCACCTGTCAGAACGACTTCGCCCAGCGGTTCAGCCTCGTGCCGTCGGGGAGCGGGACCTACTACATCAGGACGTTCGCCGGCAAATGCCTGACCGTGCGCAACCAGAGCGCGGCCAACAGCGTGCCGATCGACCAGTTCACCTGCCAGAACGACTTCGCTCAGCGGTTCAGCATCGCGGTGCCGGCGTGACGAACCGCAGGTGACGGGTGGCCCTGTTCCCGCAGACAGGGCCACCCCATCACCGGGTGCCGGCGCAGACCCGGTCGCGGCCGGCGCGTTTGGCCTCGTACAGGTGGCGGTCCGCGGCCTCGAGCGTGGCCGACGGTGTGCCGGCGCCGTCGCAGGTGACCGTGGTGACGCCGACGCTGGTGGTCACCGCGAGAGTGCCGGTGATCGGGGTCCAGTCGTGCTCGGCCACCGCCCGGCGCGCCGCCTCCGCGGTCCGCAGCCCGGCGGCGGCGTCGAAACCCGGCAGGAGCAGCACGAACTCCTCGCCGCCGAGCCGGGCCACGGTCGCCGCGGCCGGCACCGACCGGAGCAGGACCGTGGCCACCTCCTGCAGCACCCGGTCGCCGGCCTGGTGCGACAGGGTGTCGTTGACCGTCTTGAAGTGGTCCAGGTCGAGCAGCGCCACCGACAGCACCCGGCACGCGGGGCCGGCCAGCAGGGTGGGCAGCACCTCGTCGACGTAGCGGCGGTTGTGCAGGGTGGTGAGCGCGTCGCGGTAGGCCATCTCGCGGAACGTCGCGCTGGCCCGCCGGGCCTCGTCGGCCTCGTAGACGGCGTGCAGGCTCTGGGCGCGCGCCTCCCGCTGCGCCGACTGCAGGGCCTGCGTCTCGGTGTGGAAGCGCCGGAACTCCTCGAACGCCTCCTGCCAGCGGCCCGCCGCGGCGTACAAAAGTGCTTGTGCCTCTCGGGTCTTGGCCCGGAAGCCGGGCAGGTCCCGTTCGGCGCACAGCCGCACCGCATGGTCGAGGGTGCGTTGCGCGCGGTCGTAGGCGTGCTGCTCCCGCTGCGCCTCGGCGGCGGTGACCAGCGCCTCGACGATGGCGTGACCGACGTTGAGCAGGTGCGCCGAGTCCTCGTCCCACAGCGGTGCCAGCTCGTTCTCGGCCTGCGCGTAGCGGCCGGACATCATCCAGACCCGGGCCATGGTGTCCAGGTTGCTGGCCGGGATCGGGATGCCGTGGCTGCGGGCGATCTCCCGCATCCGGTCGGCCAGCCGCTCGGCGAGCTCCCGATCGCCCTGCTCGAACGCGGTGTAGGTCATGTTGTTGAGCACGGTGAGCGTCATCAGCTCGTCGCCCAGCGTCTCGGCGATGGCCAGCGCCTCGGCGAACCGCCCGGCGGCCTCCTCGGTGGCGCCGGTCTCGTCGAGCACCACGGCCAGTGACATCAGGTGCCGGGCCCGGATCGCCGGCAGGACGTCGTCGCCGGTGTGCGACATGCACTGCACGACGTGCGCCATGGCGTTGGCCAGATCGCCCACCGAGTAGAAGAACACCGACAGCTGCCGGTGGCTGCGGGCCAGCAGATAGGCGTCGCCGATCTGGACCGCTTCGGGGTAGACGGCGTGGGCGATCCGGCCCAGCTCGACGGTGTCGCCCTCCCGGCCCCGGACGTCGCCCAGGTGCAGGGTGGCCCGCAGGTAGAGGTCACGCCGGCCCAGGCGCACGGCGAGGCGCTGCGCCGCGAGCGCCCGGTCGCGTTCGGCGGGCAGGTCGGGAGCGGTGATCAGCTCCAACTTCAGCAGCTCCGCGGCGAGACCGGCGGCGGTCTGCGGCGGCGCCACCTGCTCGAGCATCGACATCTCGGTCCCGTCCATAGGTTCGTTCCCTCCAGGCTGGCAGCCCGAGGTTGCGAGGGGCCGGGGAGGACGATTGCCGGGCGGTAGCGCCGCCAACCAGCTTGATCACGTGCCGGATGTGCCGAACCTCCTGATGGGCGTTGACAGGGGGACCATGGCCATGCCGAGCCGAACGCGGCTGTCGCCGTGGGCCTGGTACCTCGTCGTCGGTACCGGCATGATCGTCGCGTTCGTCGTCGCGACCGTGGCCGGCGCGCCTCCGGTGGTCTACGGGCTGCTCTTCCAGGCCTGTTTCGCCTGCGGCCTGGCCGGGCTGCTCGTCGGTATCCGGCTGCACCGGCCCACGTCCTGGTGGCCTCGGGTGCTGTCGGTCTGCCTGGCGCTGGGCCTGGTCGCGGGTTTCCTGCCCGGGATCATCACCGGCACCACGCCGCCCGGGCCGGGACCGGCCGACGTGCTGTACCTGTTCGTCTACATGCTGGGTGCGTTCGCGATGGTGCTCATCCTGCGCCGCCGCACACCGGGCTGGGACCTGCCCGGCCTGATCGACGCGGCCATCCTCACGGTCGCGGCCGGCCTGCTGTGCTGGGTCTACCTGATCGGCCCCACGGTCGGCGACACCGGCGCGACGGCCGCGACCCGGCTGGTCTCGGCCGCCTACCCGCTCGGTGACCTGCTGCTGCTCGCGCTCGGCGCCCGGCTCGTGCTGAGCACTCCGACGAACTCGGTGGCGGTCCGCGCGCTGGTCGGCTACCTCGTGCTGACCGTCGCCCCGGACGTCATGCACGGCATCCCGTTCTTCAGCAGCGAGGGCATCGGCGCACTGGTGATCGCCGTGCTCTGACTGGTCTCGGTGCTGCTGCTCGGCCTGGTCGGCGTACACCCGTCGATGCTGGAGCTGGACGCGCCGAGCGCGGTGCCGACCCCGGACATCGGGCCGCTGCGGCTGGCCACCCTGGCGCTGGCCTCCCTGCTCGCCCCGGCCACGCTGCTGGTCCAGTACCTGCGCGGGGCGCCGCTGCACGTACTGCTGATCTGCGCGTGCTGCGCAGCGCTCTTCCTGCTGGTGATCGGGCGGCTGGCCGGGATGGTCGCGGTGCAGCGCCGGATGGCGGTGATCGACAGCCTGACCGGGCTGCACACCCGCCGCTACTTCCAGGACGCGCTGACCGGCCTGGCGAAGTCACCGCACCACGGCGCCGCGGTGGTGCTGCTCGACATCGACCACTTCAAACAGGTGAACGACACGTACGGGCACGACGGCGGTGACCGGGCCCTGCGCGAGGTCGCGCACCGGCTGTCCCTGGCGGTGCGCCCCGGTGACGTGCTCGCCCGCTACGGCGGTGAGGAGTTCGCCGTCCTGCTGCCGCGCACCTCACCGCAGCAGGCGCGCCGGGTCGCCGACCGGATCCATCGCGCGGTCCGGGAACGGCCGGTGCCGGTCGGCCCGGCCGCCGAGATCACCGTGACGGTGTCGGTCGGGGTGGCCAGCATGCCGGCCGACGTGACCGAACCCGACCGGCTCCCGCTGCTCGCCGACCAGCTGCTCTACCAGGCGAAAGGCGCCGGCCGCGACCGCGTGGTCAGCTCGGTGCCGCACCCGCCCGCCACCGCGGCCGCGTGACGGCTCAGATCTACCCGCCGGTGGCCGAACGGCAGACGAGGGGGGTGACAGATGACGTTTTCGCGCTCGGCCGCCCGTACCGTCGGATTTTCGATCTTGTATCTGGTGACGGCGTACCTCGGCCGGCTGACGGTCCTGGACGACACGAACCTCAGCCTGGTCTGGCCGGCCGCCGGCATCCTGGTCGTCTGGTTCGTCGCCCAGCGCGGATCACGGTGGCAGTGGCTGGACGTGCTGAGCCTGTCCGCGATCACCATGACGGTCAACCTGGCCACCGGCGCGAGCGCGGCCCTGGCGGCGTTCTTCGTGGCCGCGAACCTGGTCCAGGCCTACCTGTTCACCGCCCTGTTCCACCGCTGGCTGCCGGAGAGCGTGACCAGTAGTGATCACGGCGAGGGCCTGTCGCGGCTGTGGCAGGTGTGGCGGCTGGTCGGCGCCGCGGCCATCGCGAGCGGGGCCGGCGCGCTGATCGGCCCGACCGGGGTGTGGCTGACCGGTGGGGAGTACTCCTGGCCGGGCGCGCTCGTCTGGGTCACCCGCAACGTGGTCAGCATCCTGCTGATCAGCATCGCCGTTCGCGGTGTCGGCCGGTCGTGGGTGCGCCGGCACACCTACCGGCCGCGGGCCCTGCCGATCGGCCGCACGCTCGAGTACGCGCTGCTCAGTGTCGCCTCCGTCGCCGCGTACTACCTGATGTTCGGGCTGGCGAACGACCTGCCCGCGGCGTTCGCGCTGATCGCCATGACGGTGTGGGCCGGCGTGCGGCTGAACACCACCTACGTGGTGCTGCACAACCTGATGTTCGGCACCCTGGCCGTGCTGTTCACCCTGGCCGGCGAGGGCCCGTTCGCGATGATCGCGTCGCATCCGGTCCGCGCCCTGGTCGCGCAGCTGTTCGTCGGCACCGTCGCGATCGTCGGGTTGTCGCTGGCGCTGTCCCGCGACGAACGCAACGCGCTCACCGCACGGCTGCGCGAGCAGGCGCAACTGCTGACCACGGTCATCGAGTCGGTCAGCGAAGGCATCGGCGTCGTCGATGAGCAAGGCGCCTTTCTGGTACGCAATCCCGCGATGGGACGGCTGCTCGGCGGTTTCACCAGTCTCGACGAGAGTGCCGAGGCGGCCACCTACTACGGCGTGTTCCACCTCGACGGCACCCCGGTCGCCGAGGACGACCTGCCGCAGCGCCGGGTGCTCGCCGGTGAGCAACTCGCCCCGACCGAGTACCTGATCCGCAACGCCGGTGTCCCCGAGGGCCGGATCGTGAAGGTCACCGCGGTGCTGCTGCCCGGCCACATCAACGAGCAGCCGCACGCCGTGGTCGCCGTGTACGACGTCACCGCGGACCGCCGGCACCGCGACGAGCTGGCCAACTTCGCCGGTGTCGTCGCCCACGACCTGCTCAACCCGCTCGCCACCGTCGAGGGCTGGAGCGACGCGCTGCTGGAGGACCTCGACGACCCGGCCGCGCTGGTCGACGGCATCGGCCGGATCCAGCGGGCCTCGGCACGGATGCGCACCCTGATCGACGACCTGCTGGTCTACACCACCGCCCGCGACGCCGCGCTGATGCCGGCGTACTGCGATCTCACCAGCCTGCTCGCCGACATCACGGCCGGCCGGATCGATCACGCGCAGAGCGCCGGTGAGGCCGTGCCGTCGTTCCGGTGCGGCGATCTGGCCGCCGTCGACGGCGACCCGCTGCTGGTGCGGCAGCTGCTGGAGAACCTGATCGGCAACGCCATCAAGTACACCGCCCCGGGCGTCACCCCGGCGATCACCGTCACCACCGCGGCCGACCCGGACGGCGACGGGCTGACCCGCGTCGAGATCACCGACAACGGCATCGGCATCCCGGCCGGGCACCATGACGCGGTCTTCGGCAACTTCCACCGCGCGCACCGCGACACCGACTACACCGGAACCGGGCTGGGCCTGGCCATCTGCAAACGCATCGTGGAGCGGCACGGCGGCACGATCGCCGCGGCCGACAACCCGGCCGGGCCGGGCACCCGGATCAGCTTCACGCTCCCGTCCGCCACCATCCCGGCCCGCGCGCCGACCGGCCCGAACACCCACCGGGTGCCGTCGTCCTTCGACCAGGCGCGCTGACCGCTACCGGCGTTCCGACGTCTCGGTGACGGCCGGGTCGCCGGCCATCAAGCGTGCCTCGGCGTGGCTGCCGGTGTGCACGACCGGCGTGGCGAGCTCGGCGCCCTCGATGTCGACGTTCGGCAACCGCTGCAGCCAGCGCGGCAGCCACCAGGCACTGCTGCCGAGCAGGTGCAGCACGGCCGGGACGAGCGTCATCCGGACCAGGAACGCGTCGATGGCCACGCCACTGGCCAGGGCGAGACCGATGGCCTTGATGGTGGCGTCGTCGCCGAAGATGAACGCCGCGAACACCGCCGTCATGATCAGACCGGCCGCGGTGACCACCCGGGCGCTGTCGCGCATCCCGTCGGTGATCGCCCGCCGGGCGTCGCCGTGGTGGGTGTACGCCTCCTTGATCCGGGAGACCAGGAAGACCTCGTAGTCCATGGCCAGGCCGAACAGGATGCCGATCACCAGGACCGGCAGGAAGCTCAGGATCGGCCCGGTGGCCTCGACGCCGAGCAGTCCGCCGAGATGTCCCTGCTGGAAGACGAGCGTGACCATGCCCATCGAGGCGCCGAGCGAGAGCAGGAAGCCGAGCGCCGCCTTGACCGGGACCAGGATCGACCGGAACACCAGCAGCAGCAGGATCAGGGCGAGCACCACGATCAGGATCAGGAACGGTGCTAGGGCGCTGCTGAGCTTGTCGGACACGTCGTTGTTGAACGCGGTCGTGCCGGTGACGTACGCGGTGATCCCGGCCTGTTTGGCCTGCTCACCGGCGGCGCGGATCCGCTTTACCAGGTCCTTGGTCTGCTCGGAGTCCGGGCCGGACCTCGGGATGACCGACAGGATCGACACGTCGCCGGCCTCGTTGGTGGCCGCGGCGACCGCGACGGCGATGTCCGCGTCACCTTGGAGCATGGTGGCCGCCTGCGCGGAGACGGCCTTCATGTCGGTACGGCCGGGCCCGGACAGCACGAGCGTGAGCGGTCCGTTGAACCCGGCGCCGAACCCCGCGGAGAGCAGGTCGTAGGCGCGACGTTCGGTGCTGGCGGTGGACTTGGTGCCGTCCGAGGGCAGTCCGAGGCGCATGTCCAGCACCGGGTACGCCATGGCGCCGACCACGGCCAGGCAGGCGAGCACGGTCAGCCAGGGGCGGGCGGTGGCGATGCGGGCCCAGCGCGTACCGAAAGGGTGGGGTTGGGGTTCGGCGCGCCGGTGCAGGAAAGCGATCCGGCTCCGGGTGATCCGGTTACCGGCGAAGCCGAGCAGTGCCGGGATGAGGGTGAGCGCCAGGACCACGGTGATGGTGACGGTGCCGGCGGCGCACAGGCCCATCACGGTCAGAAACGGGATGCCGGCCACGGCCAGCCCGCACAGCGCGATCACCACGGTCACGCCGGCGAAGACCACGGCGCTGCCGGCGGTGGCGGTCGCGGTGGCGATCGACTCGTGCACGGCCATCCCGTCGTGCAGCTGCTGGCGGTGCCGGGCCACGATGAACAGCGCGTAGTCGATGCCGACGGCCAGGCCCAGCATGGTGGCCAGCGCCGGCGCGGTCGCGTTGAGCGTGACGAAACCGGTGATCACCTGGATTCCGAGCATGCCGGTGGCGACGCCGACCAGGGCGTTCAGCAGCGGCATGCCGGCGATCAGCAGACCGCCCAGGGTGACGGCCAGCACCAGGTAGGCGATCACGACGCCGTAGGCCTCGCTGCTGCTGCCGGCCTCCTCGGTGGTGGAGATGACGCCGCCGGAGAACTCGACCTGCAGGCCGGCCGCGCGAGCCGGCGCGGCGATCGCCTCGAGGGCGTCCTTGGCCTCGTCGGTGATGTCGGCGACCGCCACGGCGTAGCTGACGTCGGCGTACGCGATGCGTTTGTCGGCGCTCAGGGTGGCCTTGGTGAACCCGGTGACCGAGATGACCTGCGGCGCCTCGGCGAGCGCTGCCAGGGCGTCGGAGGCCAGCGTGGTGTAGGCGGATTCGGTCAGCGTGTGCCCGGCCGGCGCGGCGACCACGATCCGGGCGCTCGCCCCGCCGGTGCCGGGGAACTTGGTGGCGAGCAGCTCGATGGCCCGCTGTGACTCGGTGCCCGGGATCGTGATCGCCGAGCTGGTCGGCTTGGCCAGGGTCGCCGCGCCGATGCCGACGGCGGCCAGGACCGCCACCCACACCGCCAGGACCAGCCAGCGACGCCGGGCCGCGGCGCCGCCGAGCCGGAAGAGAAGGTTCGCCACTGATCCATTCTTGCGATCCGGGAACCCGCAGGCGGGGGAACGGCCAGGCTCACCGCTCGTTTCCGGCGCGGAACCACGCGATGTAGTCGGCGGCGGCGGCCGCGGTGTCCCAGCGCGGCTCGAACCCGGTGTCCTTGCGCAGGCGGGTGATGTCGAGCCAGCTCACCGGGCGGGCACCGGCCGAGGGGAGCTGGTAGCCGAACCCGGGTTCGGTGGACGCGATCGCGGCGATCACGTCGGCGTTGCTGGTCGCGTGACCGGAGGCGACGTTGTACGTCGTGTGCTGCAGCTCGCCGGCGAGCTGCAGCAGGGCGAGCGCGCGGCCGGTGTCCTTGACGTAGAGCAGGTCGAGCGCGTCCTCGGCGTGCGGCGCGGCGAGCAACCCGGACAGGTCGGGCTCACCGTGCCGGGCGGCGGCGTGGGCCAGCGACGGGGCGGCGAAGAACGGGTCGGGCAGGTGGCCGCCGGGCCCCCACGTCCCGGAGATCCGGGCGTTGACGATCTCCACCTCGGTCACCGAGGAGAGATGGGCGGCGAGCAACTCGGTGATCTTCTTGAACGTCGGGATGGGATGCAGGTGCTCCAGCGAGATCGGCATGTCCTCGGTGAGCGCACCCCCGCCGGTGAGGCCGTAGACGCCGATGGTGCTCGCGGTCACGACGCGGCGCACACCCCAGGCCCGCGCCGCTCGGACGATGTTGAGGAATGCCTCGAGCGCCCGCCCGGAGGCGTCGATCGGGTCGTCGTCGGTGACCGGCCAGGGCAGGGCGACGGCGAGGTGCACGATCCCGGTGATCGGGTACTGCCGGCCGGTGGCGAGCAGGGCGTCGAGGTCGGCGACGTCGGCCTGCACGACGTGCACGGGCAGGCCCGCGAGGTGCGCCGGCACCCGGGGGCTGCGGCGTTGGAGCAGCGCGCACTCCTCGCCCGCCTCGGTGAGGGCGCGGACGGTGTGCGTGCCGATGAAGCCGGCGCCGCCGGTAACGAGAATCATGGGTGAGCCTTTCGTCGTAGTGCTGATCGTCAGCATCACTGACGATCAGCGTAGGCCTAGACTGGGGCGCATGTCCACCGAACCGAACGGGACCGCGGATCCGCACGAGGTCCTGGGTTATCTGCTCAAGCACGCCGCCCTCAAGCTCGCGACCATGACGGACGCGGCGCTCGCGCCGTTCGGGATCGACGGCAAGGACTTCGGGGCGCTGCGCGTGCTGGCCCACCGCGAGCCGGCCTCGCAACTGCAGGTGGCGCAGACCCTCGGCATCGACCGCACCACGATGGTGGCGTTGCTGGACGTGCTCGAACGCAAGGGCATCGTCACACGGCGACCGGACCCGGCGGATCGGCGGCGCAACGTCGTCGAGCTCACCGAGCCGGGCCTGCGGGCCTTCGACGCGGCGCAGGTGGCGCACGCCGAGGTCGAGCGGGCGTTCCTCGCCGGGATCAGCCCGGGCGCGGCGCAGGATTTCCGGAGCACGCTGCGGACCCTGCTGGCGTGACCCGGCGGGCCGGCGCCCCTCCGGTCACCTGCCGACCACGCCGACCGCGTCGACCAGCAGGGTGCCCGCGGTAACCTCGACGGTGACGGTGTGCCGGCCCCGGGGCAGCCCGCGCAGGGCGTAGGTCTGCTGGAAGTTAACCGAGATTCGGGCCGCGACGCCGGTTTCGACCGGAGCGCCGTCGACCCGCACGTCGAGGCGGGCGCTGCCGTCGTTGACGCCGAGCAGGTCGAACCCGGTCCCGGTGAACGTGTAGCTCAGGGTGGCGCCCGGCCCCTGGCTGATCGAGGCGGAACGCTGGTACTCGAACATGCCGCGACCGTTGGCGTGCCGCCAGCCGCCGCCGTAGACCAGCTTCGGCGCGGGCGTCACGGCGAGATCGCTCATCTCCAGGTTGTCGATCAGCTCGCGGTAATAGGGCGGATTTCCCGGTACGCGGGTGACGCGCAGATTGTCGAACCGCGTGTAATGGAAGCCGCTGGCCAGGTCGACCCGCCCGGACAGGAACGGCACCGGATCGGTCCACGTGACCACCTGCTCGTGGTCGACAAAACCGGTCACCTGGGCGCCCACGACCCGGATGTCGAGGCGGTGCCACGCGCTCGCGTCGAAGCCCTCCACCACGCCGCCGGCGATCACGGTCCCGGTGCGCCGCAGCTGCCAGGTGCCGTCCGAGCCGAGGCGCACCACGTAGGGCGTGCCGTTCACGTTGTGTGAGCTTGCCCCGCCGGTCGAGCGTGCCCCGATCGCCGCGTAGTTGTCGGCCGCCGGCACCCGGTCGAAGGCCACGTCGACACCGGCCTGGTAGTCGGTCCACCGCAGGTCACCCACGCCGGTGACCGGGTCGGCGCTGTTCCACGCCCCGCCGACACCGGTGGTCTCCCGGTCGACCTGCTGGCGCAGCGTTTTTCCGACCACTTCGAAGGCTCCGTTGCGGTCCCACGTGTAGAGCGGCGTCGCGCCGGTGTCCCCGCCCCGCGCGTCGATGAACTTCCGGTCGTACCGGAAATCGTCGGACCACAGCGTGCCGTGCGCCGGATCCGCGTCCAGCACGGTGCGCTTGCCCTCGACCGGCAGCGGCGCGGTCCACGCCGGGTCGTGACTGACGTCGAGCGTGGTGACGGTCGCGATCGAGTAGGGCGCGACCGTGATCACCTCCCCGGGCGCGACGTCGCCGACGTGCTGCTTGTACCCGGCGTTGAACCGCACGCCCGCCCCGCTAGCGGTCGTCTGCCAGACCGCGAGCGTTCTTTTTTCAAGATCAAAACCGACAGGCCTGATTGTGTACGTCCGGGAGCTCTCCGAGTCGTTGACGATCACGGTGGAGAAGTCGGACGCGTCCGGGGCGGCCATCGTCAGGTAGTCGGGCAGGCCGTTGCGTCCGACGACCGGGTTCGTCCCGGTGGCGGTCGACGCGCTCGCCTGCGGGAGCACCCGCCAGATGCCCGCCGTGTTCGACGCGTTCTCCCAGCCGGCCCTCGCGAAGCTGGTGAAGTGCTGCAACACGGCCAGCCCGGCGTCGTAGTGGATCCAGCCGGACCACGGGTCACGCGCCGAGACGAGTTCCTTGAACGCGTACTGGCCGCCCTCGTAGAACGAGCCGATCGCCGGTTGGTAGACGAAGTGGGTGCGGCGCGACTTCACGAAGCCCTTGACGATGGTGTTCGCCATTTCGAGGGCGCTGCCGGAGCCGCCGAGCCCGGTGCCCGGCACGGTGGGGTCGGGGGTGTTGTTGTTCGGGCGGAACGCGGAGTTGCTGAAGGTGGCCTGCGCCTCGCTGTTCCAGACCTCGGTGTCGTACTGCTCGGCGAGCCGGGTGAAGTTGCCGCCGCTGTCGTCGTCGGTGTTGTAGTGGTACCCGGCCGCCGTGACCGCGTCCCGCAACTCGGCGTCGCCGGTCATGGCGGCGCCGAAGCTGCCGATCCCGGCCTCGTCGGAGATGACGAGCTTGATGTGGTGGTAGCGCTCCGCCTCGCCGGGCCGGAAGCCTTCGGCGTCGGTGCGCACGCGCTGGGCGTACTGCTTGGTCCAGGCGAGATCGGCCCGGGCCTCGTTCACCCCGGGGTTGACGTAGTCGACCATGAAGCCGTAGCGCCGGTACGCCGCCAGGATGGTGTTCTTGTACCAGGTGTAGATCTTGTCGTTGGTGTTCGCCCAGGCCGGCGCGTTCCACCGCAGGATGCTGACCTTGAGCGCGGGGTTCAGCCGCTTGGCGTCGGCGGCCAGCTGGAATCCGGGTGCCCGGGCCACGTTGGCGGGCTCGGTCTCCCAGCGCATGGTGGCCGGGTCGGACCCGGTCGAGTTGTTCCGGTCGTTCCCCATCTCGATCTTGACGTGATCCATGATCGGGTGCCGGCCGCCGAACAGGATCTTCAGGAGCTGGGCGTAGGCCCGGGGCTGCTGTGCCTTGTAATCCAGCAGCAGGGCGCTGGTGCTGTTCGCGCTCAGCACGCCGAAGCCTTTGAACGTCAGCCCGTTGACGTTGTCCACCGCGATGTCCGCAGCGTCCACGGTGATCGCGACGGGGTCGGCGGGCGCGGCGTGTGCCGGCCGGGGCGGCATGATCGCCGCACAGAGCAGCAGCAGAACGGCGGCGACAGCGCGGCGCATGGAGGCCCCTTCCTTCGCGAGTGCCCCCACTATTCGAGTAAAATTGATACGTGTCAATGGTTCTGTTCCCGGGGTGTGGCGCACCCAGGGTCGAGACGCCCTTCCTGGCCCGGGCGCGGTGTCGGACGCTGGGTTCCGCCACACGTTCCCCCCTTCTCAGGAGCCCTCCGTGACCGACCGCAAGATTGTTCTCATCACCGGTGCCAGCAGCGGGATCGGCGCGGCGACCGCGCGCCGGCTGGCCGCCGACGGGCACCACGTCGTGCTGGGCGCCCGCCGGGTGGACCGCCTCGCCGCGCTCGCGCAGGAGATCCGCGACGCCGGTGGCACCGTCGACCACCACGAGCTGGACGTGACCGACGTGGACAGCGTGCGCGCCTTCGTCGCCCTGGCCGCCGACGCGCACGGCCGGATCGACGTCCTGGTCAACAACGCCGGCGTGATGCCGCTGTCGCGCCTGGACGCGCTGCGCGTCGACGAGTGGAACCAGATGATCGACGTCAACCTGCGTGGCACGCTGCACGGGATCGCCGCCGTGCTGCCGCACATGCGCACCCAGGGCTCGGGTCACGTCGTCAACGTCGCCTCGACCTCCGGCCACCGCGTCGACCCGACCGCGGCCGTCTACTGTGCCACCAAGTTCGCCGTCCGGGCGCTGTCCGAGGGGCTGCGCCAGGAGAGTCAGGACATCCGGGTCACCGTGATCAGCCCCGGTTTCACCCATTCCGAGCTGGCCGACCACGGCGGCGACCCGGACGTGCGGGCCGCCGTGCAGGCCGCGACGAAGCAACTGGCCATCCCGGCGTCCGCGGTCGCCGACGCCATCGGCTACGCGATCGGCCAGCCCGTGAACGTCGACGTCAGCGAGATCATCGTCAGGCCGACCGCGCAGGGCTGACTCAGTGGGCGTCGGACGCCCAGCGGTTCCAGGTGCCCTCGGGGGTGAGCCAGGCCTTCTCGCCGAGGCCCATGTCGCCCAGTTCGCGCAGGCGGGGGAACCGGTCGACCAGCACGGCCAGCCGGACCGGCGTGATGTCCTCCTCCTCCACCTCGTCGCCGTCGCCGAAGGCGGCGGCTGGCCGTGCAGCCGTGCGAGTCGTGCGGGCCGGTGCACGGCTCCCCGTTCCGGCTGGCCCTCAGGGGTGCCTCAACGCCGTTGAGGCACCCCTGAGGGCCAGCCGGTCACCCGGGGGCGCGGGGCGGTCGGGGGTGGCTGCGGTCCGGCGAGGGCACGGGCGGGACTCGGCTTGTAGCCTGCGGGCGGTAGCTCCGTATTCGTACCGGAAAATGACGGTCGGAAAGGGGAGGCCGCAGCCTGGATCACGGGCGGGGGCGGTTGTCGACGATGCGGCGGGCCTTGCCGATCGAGCGCTCCAGGGCGGCCGGCGGGACCACCTCGACCCGGACCGTGACCCCGACATTGTGCTTGATCAGGTCGGACAGGGTCTGCGAGAGGCGGGAGCGGTTCGGGTTCGGTTCGCGGGATTCGACGCGGACGGTCATCTCGTCGAGGCGGCCCGGGCGGGCGAGGACGCACTGGTATTGCGGGGCGAGCTCGGGCAGGCGCAGGATGAGTTCCTCGATCTGGGTGGGGAAGACGTTGACGCCCCGCAGGATCATCATGTCGTCGCTGCGGCCGGTGACCTTCTCCATCCGGCGCATCGTGCGTGCCGTGCCGGGCAGCAGGCGGGTGAGGTCGCGGGTGCGGTACCGGATGATCGGCATGGCCTCCTTGGTCAGCGAAGTGAATACCAGTTCGCCTTCCGCGCCGTCGGGCAGCACGTGCTCCAGCGTCGGGTCGATGATCTCCGGGTAGAAGTGGTCCTCCCAGATGTGCAGGCCGTCCTTGGTCTCGACGCACTCCTGACTGACGCCGGGGCCGATCACCTCGGAGAGGCCGTAGATGTCCACGGCGTGAAGGTCCATTCGCTGTTCAACCTCATTGCGCATGCTCTCGGTCCACGGTTCCGCGCCGAAGACGCCGACCTTGAGGGTGGTGCTGCGCGGGTCGATGCCCTGCCGCTCGAACTCGTCGAGGATCGTCAGCATGTAGGACGGCGTCACCATGATCACGTCGGGTTCGAAGTCCAGGATCAGCCGGACCTGACGTTCGGTCATGCCGCCGGAGACCGGGATGACCGCGCACCCCAGGCGTTCCGCGCCGTAGTGCGCGCCGAGACCGCCGGTGAACAGGCCGTATCCGTAGGCGACGTGCACCCGGTCGCCGGGCCGGGCGCCGGCCGCGCGCAGCGAACGCGCCATCACATCCGCCCACATGTCCAGGTCCGCCTGGGTGTAGCCGACCACTGTCGGCCGCCCGGTGGTTCCGCTGGACGCGTGGATGCGGGCGATCCGGTCGCGCGGGACCGCGAACATTCCGTACGGATAGGAGTCCCGCAGGTCCTGCTTCGTCGTGTACGGGAACCGGGCCAGGTCCTCCAGCGCACGGCAGTCGTCCGGCTGCACGGCTGCGGCGTCGAACTTGCGGCGATAGAGAGGCACATTTTCGTACGCGTGCCGCAGCGTCGCCCGCAGCCGGGTCAGCTGCAGCGCCCGCAGTTCGTCAAGCGAGGCCGTCTCGATGGATTCCAGGTCACCGGGTCGCGGCGTGAGATCGAGCATTCACCATGCTAAGCCCGCGGATGCTCCGCGTCGGACTGTTCAGCGCTCCGCGATGCGGCCCTGCCGGTGCTGCGGAAGCGGGCTCGGTAGGTGGTCGGTGAGACGCCCAGGTGCTGCTGGAACACCCGGCGCATGGTCTCCGACGAGCCGAAACCGGACTCCGCGGCGACCTGCTCCACCGAGCCGGAACCGCCCTCCAGCAGCACCTGCGCGGCCTCCACCCGGATCGACTCCACATACCGCCCCGGGCTCAGCCCGGTGTGCGCCCGGAACAGCCGGGTCAGATGCCGTGGGCTGACCCCGGTCCGCGACGCCAGCCGTTCGGTCGCGTGGTCGGCGGCCGGGTCACCGGTGACCGCGTCCATCGCCGCCCGCAGCACCGGATGCTCCGCGTCCCGCACGCTGAGCCGGGCACTGAACTGCGACTGCCCGGCCGGCCGTGCCATGAACACGACCAGCTGCCGGGCCACCTCCCGAGCCGGCTCGGCGCCGTGATCGTCCTCGACCAGCGCCAGCGACAGATCGATCCCGGCGGTGACCCCGGCCGAGGTCAGCACCCGGCCGTCTTTCATGAACACCGGATCGCTGTCGACCCGCACCTTCGGATACGCCCGGGCCAGGTCACCGGCCAGCTGCCAGTGCGTGGTCGCCCGCCGCCCGTCGAGCAGCCCGGCCTCCGCGAGCAGGAACGCCCCGGCGCACACCGACGCCACCCGGCGCGCCCGCGGCGCCAGCCCGGTCACGGCCGCCATGGTCACCTCGTCGCGGATCGCGGCGGGCCAGTCGGAGCGCCCCGGCACGATCAGGGTGCCGAGTCGCCGGGGCAGCCCGGCCGGCGCGGTCCCGGCCCCGATCCGGACCCCCGAGGAGGTGACGACGTCGGCGCCGGTTCCGGAGATCACGCGCACGTCGTAGTCCGCGCCGAACCGGTTCGCCGTCGTGAAGACCTCGGCCGGCCCGGCCACGTCGAGCAGCTGCACCCCGTCGAACGCGAGGATCACCACCAGGTGCCTCACTCCGGCCACGGTGAGTCCAGGATCGTCCGAACGAAGTCGCCCCGCTCGAACCCGGGCACATAGTGCTCCAGCACGTCGGCCTTCACGGTGCCGAACGTGGTCTCCGGCCGAGTCCGGATCCCGTCGGTGAACGCCGCCAGGATCCGCCGCTTGAAGTCCGGACGCGGGTGCAGTGCGACGATCGCGTCCCGCTCCTGAGCGCTGATGTCGTCGTAGCCCAGGCCCAGCACGTCGTACTCGACACCGGCGGTGACCAGCGCGACCTCCGGCTCCAGGAACGGCGGGATCCCCGGCGTGGTGTGCAGCGCGATCGCCAGCCAGACCCGGCGCACACTGTCCTCCGGCACCCCGCGCGCCTGCAGGAACCGTCGCGCCTCGTCGGCGCCGTCCACCTCGAACCGCCGCCCGCTGCCGCGGAACCGCTCGGCCAGCCCGAGATCGTGGAACATCGCGCCGACGTAGAGCAGCTCCGGGTCGAAGCTCAGGTCCCGGTTCCGCCCCTGGCGGGCTCCGAACAGGTACACCCGGCGGGAGTGGTGATAAACCAGCTCGCTGGCGGTGTCCCGCACGAGTTCGGTGGCCTCACGGGCGAGCGTGGTGTCCGGAACGTCAATCGTCGTCATGCACCCAGCCTCGCCGTTCCGCCCGCCGGCAGCCATGTCCGCACGGACCACCTTCCCACAGATCCAGCCACCACCCACCCGTTCCGCTGCTGGTCGCGGCCGTCTCTTCGGACCGCCTGGCAGTCCGCCGGACGACAAAATCCCACGGTACGACTGGGAGCACGCGACAATCCGCGCTCCCACGGCTCCGCACGCGCGTCGCGTCCTCGGCTGGTGCTGGCGGCTGCCTCGGAGGGCTTGAGGCAGCCGCCAGCACCAGCCCCGCGCCCTCCAGCGCCGCTCAGCTCAAGGTGATCGCGGTGGGCCGTTGGCGGCCGGAACCGTCTGGCCCGCGAGGTCATCCCGGTCGGGGCGGTGGCGCGGGTGGCCGGATGCGTGCGAGTACCCGGCCGTGCGCTCGCGGCCGGGGTGCAACCGGCCCCAGTGGCGGTGTAACCGGCCCCGGCGGGGTGAACACGGTGTCTGCCCGGGGAGCGTCGAGCACGATGATCGCCGGCTGGTCGCCCCTCGATCACCCTGTGGGCGGCGGGTGCACGTGCCCGCTCGGATGTGTCTGTGGCTGCCGGGCGGGGCGGTGCGAGTCCGCGTTGCCAGATCGCGTGCGGCTGCCGCCCACCTGGGGCAAGGCCGCGCGGTTAGGGCGGTGGTGTGGTTGTCAAGGGTGTGGGTGGGAGGGCGTAGTGGCCGGGGCTGGTTCTGGTGATGTA
>NZ_LLZH01000350.1:0-36389 GCF_001509495.1 Actinoplanes awajinensis subsp. mycoplanecinus
GCCCGCGTTGCCCGCGTTGCCCGCGTTGCCCGCGTTGCCCGCGTTGCCCGCGTTGCCCGCGTTGCCCGCGTTGCTCGCCCCACCCGGGCCGCCCGCGTTGCCCGACCTGTCTGGGGCGCCCGCAGCATCCGGGCCGCCCCCGGCGCCCGCAGCATCCGGGCCGCTCCCGGTGCCCGCACCGCCCGACTCGCCCTCGATGCTCGCACCACCCCGCCCCCGCCCATCTGCGGCTCCCGACGGATTTCCGGAACCCGACCCACGTGTCGGACCCGCGGAGCCGGCCGCTGGGCCGACGGTGCCAGCCGACCGGCCGACGGCGGTGAGGGACGCCGCCGAGCGCTCTCGGCTGACCTCCTCGGACAGGTCCGGGGTTTCCGAGGGCTGCCAGAAGCGCAGCAGCAGGACGACCGCGGCGGCTGCCGCCAGGGAGGCGATGATGTCGGTGAGGGGGACCGAGATGTAGTTCGAAGCGAGGAACTGGCCGACTGCGAAAACGAAGCCCGCGACAACAGCGGCGGGCCAGGTCTGCCGGATCCCGCGGCGACCGTCCACGACGGCCACCAGGACCAGTGGCACCACCAGGGCCAAGATCGGCGTCTGCCTGCCGACCATCGCGCCGAGCGTGTCGGTGTTCAGGCGCGGGTCGGTGCTCGCGCCGGCGGTCACCGTGCCGAGCGTGGTGATCGGTGTCGCCAGGGCGCCGAACGCGACCGGCGCGGTGTTCGCGATCAGCGCGACCGAAGCGGCCCGCAGCGGTGGGAAGCCGAGCGCCATCAGCATCACCACCGTCACCGCGACCGGGGTGCCGAACCCGGCGAGCGCTTCGAGCAATGCCCCGAAGCAGAACGCCACGATGATCGCCTGGATCCGCATGTCCGGGCTGACCCGTTCCATCGAGCGGCGGAGCACGTCGAAGTGACCACTGACCACGGTCAGGTTGTAGACCCAGATCGCGTTGATCACGATCCACAGGATCGGGAAGAACCCGAACGCGGCGCCCTCGGACGCCGACAACAGCGCCTGACCGACCGGCATCGCATAAACGGTGACCGCCACGATCAGCGCCACCACCAGCGACACCACCCCGGCCAGCCAGGCCCGGACCCGGAACACCCCGAGCAGGAGAAAGAGAGTGAGCAGCGAGAGCACCGCGAAGATCGCCGAGAGCGCCACGGAGTCCGCGACGGGGTCGGTCACGATCTGGAACTGTTCCGCAAGCAGCCGATCTGCCATCGCAGCCATCCAGGGTCATCGATCACCTCCCCGCAATCTAGCCGCAAACCCCCAGCAACGAAACCGCACCGCGAAACGAAGCCCCCACCGCGCGCGGCCCCGCCGGCCAGGACCGTTCGCCCTCACCAGGAAGCCGCAGGCCGGGGCGACCTGACCCAAGGAAGACCACCGAAGACCAGCCAGCACCGCTCGCGCGAAGACCAGCCGGCACCCGCCCGCAGGAAGACCAGCCAGCACCCGCTCGCGCGACGTCCAGCGGAGCCGTCAGCGGCGACCCGGCAGCTGCCAGCTGGCGGCTGGCAGCGTCCAGAGAGGCGGCACTCACCGCCTCTCTGCCATCCTAGGAGGCTGGGTTACTAGAGCAGGCGCTGCTGGTCGGTTGACGAGAGCTCCTCAAGCACCTGCCGGGCTTTGGCCCCCTCTCGAGACGACACCCGGTTCTCACCGACAGCGGCGCCCGGACCTCCGGGAGGTTCCGCAACTCGGGTCGGCGGCACCGCAGCAAGCCACACGCAGTCACCGCCCGACGGCGCCAGAACAGACCAGACGCAGCCACCGCTCGACGGCCCCAGAACAGACCAGACGCAGCCACCGTCCAGTGGCGCCAGAGCAGGCCAAACGGACCACCGCTCGGCGCAGCCGCAACGGGCCACACACTGCCACCGCTGGTCGGTCCCAGAGCGGGACAAACCGAACAAACGTTGCGCTTATCGGGCAAATACCGTTCGCCGCAGGGGCGGTGCGGGCACGCGATCAACCGATCGCGTGCATCCACAGCCCACCGGTGGGCGGTAGACGTCCGCAGGCCGAGATCGCGTCCTCCTACCGCCCCTGCCACAGGCAGCAGACGCACGCACCTACCTGATCGCGTGCCCCCACCGCCCCGATCCCCGCGGTGGAACGCCTGCCCCTCGACCCACCGGGTCGGACAGGAAGCCGGACGACCATCGGGTCAGGCGGCCGGATCGGCCCTGCCGGCCCGGCCGACGCGGCTCGGCGGCCGACGCGGCCAATGCGGCCGGACGGCCGGCGCGGCCACCGTGAGCAGCACGGCGCGCGCAGGCTCGACCTATTGCATCGCGAGCCAGATCCGGTCGGTGGTGAACGGGATCTCCGTCATCCGCACGCCGATCGCGTCCCGCAGCGCGTTGGCCAGCGCCGGAGCTACCGGGTTGTACGGACTCTCACTCATCGACTTCGCCCCCAGCGGCCCGATGCTGTCCACCGTCGCCGCGAAGTGCACCTCCGTCCGCGGGGTGTCCGCGAACGTCGGCAGGTGGTACTGCCGGAACGTGGTCGTGGTGACCGCTCCGGTCTCGTCGAGGTCGACGTGTTCGGCAAGGGTCGCGCCGAGCGCCTGCGCCACCCCGCCCTCGATCTGCCCGCGCAGCTGCAGCGGGTTCATCACGGTCCCGGCGTCGGCGCTGTGCACGCTGCGCAGGATCCGCAGCTCACCGGTGTCCGGGTCGACCGCGACCCGGAACCACTGCGCGTTGAACGCCACCGACCGGGGTGTCCCGTCGAAGTGCCCGTGCGCGACCTCGCCCCCCTCGGTCCGCAGCGCGCGCGCCGCCCGCAGCACCGCCTTCCCGGCCACCACCACGCCGGTGGAGGCGAACGCGCCGGTGTCGTGCTTGACCACGTCGGTGTCCGACTGCCGGATCACGATCTTGTCGGGGGTGACGCCGAGCTCGTCCGCGGCGATCTGGGCGTGCACGGTGGTGCTGCCGTTGCCGAACTCCGCGGTGCCGACCGAGAGTTCGAAACGTCCGCCGGGCAGCCGGCGGACGGTGGCGTCGGCGAAGTGCCCGCCGGGCGGACCCGCGGCGATCATCGCGATCGCCATGCCCTCACCGACCAGCCAGCCGTCCGGGGCGTCGTCCCGAGTCCGCGACGACTCCCGCATCACGTCCAGGCACTGGTCCAGGCCGTAACTGGCGATGCCCAGGTCCTCGACGTGGTCGCCGGGTGCGGTCAGGTCGTCGCCGTCGCGGACCACGTTGCGCTCGCGGAACGTGACCGGATCCATGCCGATCCTGCGGGCCACCTCGTCGAGCACCGACTCGACGGCGAAGGTGACCTGGCCCAGGCCGTAGCCGCGGAACGCGCCGGCCGGGACGGTGTTGGTGTAGACGGCGTGCGCGTCGGTGCGCATGTTCGCGCACTTGTAGACCGCGACCGACTCGTGGCAGCCGTGGAACATCACCGACGCGCTGTGGTTGCCGTACGCCCCGGCGTCGACCAGCACGTCCAGGGTCAGCGCGGTCAACGTGCCGTCCCGGGTCGCGCCGGCCTTCATGGTCACCGTGAACGGGTGCCGGGTGGTCGAGCCGTAGAACTGCTCGGAGCGGGTGTACTCCCACTTCACCGGGCGGCCGGTGCGCATCACGGCGAGCGCGACCAGGTCCTCGACCAGCATCTCCTGCTTGCCGCCGAAGCCGCCGCCGACCCGGCCGGCGATCACCCGGACCCGGTCGAGGGGCAGGTCGTAGAGCGACGCGACGGCCCGCCGGGTCAGGAACGGGGTCTGCGTGCTGGACCGGATCACCAGGCGGCCGTCGTCGTCGAGCCAGCCGACCGCCCCGTGCGTCTCCAGCGCGGCGTGCTGCACCCGGGCGGTACGGAAGGTCGCCTCGTACACCTCGTCGGCGGCGGCGAACCCGCCGGCCACGTCACCCATCGACGCGTGCAGCTCGCCGATCACGTTGCGGTCGAGCTTGTCGCCGTGCACCAGCGGCGCGCCGCCGGCCAGCGCGAGGTCCGGGTCGAGCACGGCCGGGAGGATCTCGTACTCGACGCGCAGCCGCCGGCAGGCCTCCTCGGCGGCCGCCTCGCTGGTCGCCACGACCGCCGCGACACGCTGGCCGACGAACCGGACCACCTCGTCCAGCACCCGGGTGTCGGCCGGGTCCTCGGCCACGTTCTCGTGCTGGGCGGTGGAGAAGAGCCGGTCCGGCGCGTCCTTGTGGGTGAGGATCGCCTCGACCCCGTCGACCTGGAACGCGGCCGAGGTGTCCACCGCGACGATCCGGGCGTGCGCGTGCGGCGAGCGCAGCACCTTGAGGTGCAGCACGCCGGGCACGTCCAGGTCGAACGTGTACCGGGCGGTGCCGGTGACCACCTGCGGGCCGGCCGGTGCGCCGAGCGCCGCGCCGACCGCGCAGCCCGGGCCGGGCGTGGCCAGGTTGTCCACGCCGGCGACCGCGTCGGCGATCGCGCGGTAGCCGGTGCACCGGCACAGGTTGCCCTTCAGCGCGCGCGGCAGGTCGTCGTGCTGCTCCTCGGTCAGCGCCGCGGTCGTCATGATCAGACCGGCCGTGCAGAACCCGCACTGGAAGCCCTGCGCGTCGAGGAACGCGCGCTGCACCGGGTGCAGCGCGTCGCCGCGGGCCAGGCCCTCGACGGTGGTGACCCGCCGGCCCTGCGCGCGGAACGCCGGGTAGACGCAGGAGTGCACCGGCTCGCCGTCGACGTGCACCGTGCAGGCGCCGCAGTCGCCGGCGTCGCAGCCCTTCTTGACCCCGAAGCAGCCCTCCTCGCGCAGGTAGGTGCGCAGGCACTGGCCGGGCCGGGGCGCACGCTCGTGCGGCGTTCCGTTGATCTCCACGCTCATGCTGTGCACTCCTTCGGCATGCCCTTCCGGCCCTCGCCTGCGAGATCATGATTCGGTGCGGCCAGGTGCCGCTCGGTGCAGGCGGTCATGCCCCTATCTCCGTCCTGATCTGCTCCGCAAACAACCTGGTCAGATGCATCCGCCAGGCCGGGCGGCCGTGGACGTCGTCGGTGTAGGCGTCCGGCGGGATGGTGGCCACCGCGGCCGCCACGTCGTCCGCCGACGGCGGTGCGCCGAACCGGAACACCCAGGGCCGGCGGGTCGCGGCGGTCACCGTCAGCGTCAGGCCGCCTCCGGGCTCCGCCCGGCCGATCAGCAGGGCCGCGGACCGTCCGTGCTGATGCAAAGACCCTCTTCGGTACGACGTACGCGACCGGAGCGACGCCGCGGGCAGCAGGACCGAGCGCAGCAGCTCCCCGTCCCGGAGCACCGTCCGCCCGTCGCCGGTGACGAACTCGGCGACCGGGACGCGGCGCTCGTCCCCGGCCGGGCCGATCAGCGTGCACACCCCGTCCAGCGCCGAGCCCAGCGAGATCATCGGGCCGGCCGGCAGCGCGGCGCACAGGTTGCCGCCGACCGTGGCCACGTTCCAGATCTTGAAAGAGGCCAGGAACGAGTGGCAGCACTGCCCGACGATCCGGTGCCGTTTCAGCCGGGCGGCCAGTTCGGCGATCGTGCAGGTGGCCGCGACCTCCACCCCGTCGTCACGCACAGTCAGCGACGGCCAGCCGGCCGAGGGCAGGTCGAGCAGCCGGGAGACGTCTGGACGTGGCTCGCCGAACAGCGCCGTGCCGCCGCCCAGCCAGGCGTCGCCGGGCCGCCACATGCCGGGTGCCGCGGGGCTGATCACTTCGGTAACCGTGTGCAGATCCACGTTCGTACGCTACGCGCCGCGTGTTTCGGATCTTGGATTCTCGAAAGACGGTTCCGGGCGGGACCTTGTGTGGTCCGCAGTCGGGACCTTTGGCCCTGATCGACGGGTATCACCTGGTCAAGGCTCATGGGTACGTTGCGGAAAGGATCTTCGGTGGATTCGCTCGACCTATCGCGGTGGCAATTCGGAATAACCACCGTGTACCACTTCATCTTCGTTCCGATAACGATCGGACTCTCGGCCCTGGTCGCCGGACTGCAGACCGCCTGGGTCCGGACCGGCAAGGAGCACTACCTCCGGGCGACCAAGTTCTGGGGCAAGCTCTTCTTGATCAACTTCGCGATCGGGGTGGTCACCGGCATCGTGCAGGAGTTCCAGTTCGGGATGAACTGGTCGAACTACTCACGCTTCGTAGGCGACATCTTCGGCGCCCCGCTCGCCATCGAGGGCCTGCTCGCGTTCTTCCTGGAGTCCACATTCCTCGGCCTGTGGATCTTCGGCTGGGACAAGTTGCCGAAGCGCCTGCACCTGGCCACCATCTGGCTCGCCTCGCTCGGCACGATGCTCTCGGCGTACTTCATCCTGGCCGCCAACTCCTGGATGCAGCACCCGGTCGGCTGGACGATGGGCGACGGCCGGGCCGAGCTGACCAGCATCGGCGCGGTGCTGACCAACAGCACCACGCTGGTCACCGTCCCGCACACGCTGACCGCCTGCTTCCTGACCGCCGGTGCGCTGCTGCTCGCGGTCAGCGCCTGGCACCTGCGCAGGGGCCACCAGGAGGAGGTGTTCCGGCCGTCGCTGCGGCTGGGCGCCTGGGTGGTGCTGATCGCCGGGCTGGGCGTGCTGATCACCGGTGACCTGCAGGCCCGGGTGATGACCGAGCAGCAGCCGATGAAGATGGCCGCCGCCGAGGCGCTCTACGAGAACACCGAGTCGGCCTCGTTCTCGGTCTTCACCATCGGCTCGCTGGACGGCAGACAGGAGGTCTGGAGCGTCCGGATCCCGTCGCTGCTGTCCTTCATGGCCACCGGCACCCCGGCCGGCGAGGTCGAAGGGATCAACGACCTTCAAGATCAATACCAGCAGGCGTACGGCGAGGGCGACTACACGCCGATCGTGCCGGTCACCTACTGGTCGTTCCGCCTGATGATCGGGTTCGGCGGGCTGGCCATGCTGGTCGCCCTCGCGGCGCTCTGGTTCAACCGGGGCGAGCGCCGGGCCCGGAGCCGCTGGCTGTGGATCGCCGGGATCGGCACGGTGGCGATGCCGCTGCTGGCCAACTCGTTCGGCTGGATCTTCACCGAGATGGGCCGCCAGCCCTGGACGGTGTTCGGCCTGTTCAAGACGGCCGACTCGGGCAGCCCGTCGGTCTCCACGAGTGAGGCGGCCACCGGCCTGATCGTGCTCACCGTGCTCTACGGCGTGCTCGCGGTGATCGAGGTCGGGCTGTTCCTGAAGTACGCCCGCGCCGGAGCCCCGGAAATCCCTGCTGACACCGGTGAACCGGCCGAAGACCGGCCGCTCGCCTTCGCGTACTGAGGACGTCAACCCATGGAACTCACCACGGTATGGTTTCTGCTGATCGGCGTCCTCTGGGCAGGCTACTTCCTGCTGGAGGGCTTCGACTTCGGCGTCGGCATCCTGCTGCCGTTCGTCGGCCGGGACGACCGCTCCCGCCGCCTGGCGATCAATACGATCGGCCCGGTCTGGGACGGCAACGAGGTCTGGCTCCTGGTCGCCGGCGGCGCCACCTTCGCCGCATTCCCCGAGTGGTACGCCACCCTGTTCAGCGGCTTCTTCCTGCCGCTGCTGCTGATTCTGGTCTCGCTCATCGTGCGCGGCGTGGCCTTCGAATATCGCGGCAAGCGCGACGAACCGGCCTGGCGCAAGCGCTGGGACGTCTCGATCTTCGTTTGCAGTCTAGTTCCGGCGATCCTCTGGGGTGTCGCTTTCGGCAACATCCTGCGCGGCGTGCCGATCGACGCCCAGCACGAGTACGTAGGCGGCTTCTTCAACCTGCTCAACCCGTACGCCCTGGTCGGCGGCCTCACCACGCTGGCCCTGTTCACACTGCACGGTGCGGTGTTCCTGGCGCTCAAGACGGACGGCCCGATGCGCGAGCAGGCCGGCCAGATCGCCGAGACCATGGCCATGGTCGCGGTGCCGATCGCGGCCGGCTTCCTGGTCTGGACCGGGATCGCCAGCGGCGACGGCTGGGGCATCGCGGTCTCCGTGCTCGCCGCGGTCGCGCTGGTCACCGCGATCCCGCTGACCCGTGCCCGGCGCGAGGGCTGGGCGTTCCTGGCCACCGCGGCAACGCTGGTGCTCGCCGTCGCGGCGCTGTTCGTGACGCTGTTCCCGGACGTGATGCCGTCGACGCTGGACCCGGCGTACAGCCTGACCGTGCACAACGCGTCGTCGACGCCGTACACGTTGCGGGTGATGACCTGGGTGGCGGTGTTCTTCACCCCGGTCGTGCTGCTCTACCAGGGCTGGACGTACTGGTTGTTCCGCAAGCGCCTCAAGCTCAGCGACATCCCGGCGTGAAACCGCTCGATCCCCGGCTGCTGAGGTACGCCCGGAGCACCCGGGCCTACCTGGCCGCGACCGTCGTGCTCGGCGGTCTGCACGCCGTGCTGCTGGTCGCCCAGGCCACCCTGCTGGCGAGCGCGATCACCGCGGTCTTCCTGGACGGCCGCCGCCCGGCCTGGCTGCTGCTGGCCCTGACCGTCCTCGGCCGGGCCGGGGTGGCCTGGCTGCAGGAGCTCGCGTCGGCCCGGTCGGCGGCCGCGGTCAAGAGCGAGCTGCGCGGCCGGCTGCTCGGCCACCTGGTCGCGCTCGGTCCCGCCCGGCGCCGACCGGCCGGCGAGGTCGCGACCCTGGTCACCCACGGCCTGGACGCGCTCGACGGGTACTTCGCCAAGTACCTGCCGCAGCTGGTGCTGGCCGTGCTGGTGCCGGGCATCGTGCTGGTCCGGCTGCTGCCCGCCGACCTGACCGCGACCGTCACGATCGCGGTCACCCTCCCGCTGATCCCGGTCTTCATGGCCCTGGTCGGGATGCACACCGAGGCGCAGAACCGCCGGCAGTTCCGGCTGCTGGCCCGGCTCTCGCACCACTTCCTGGACGTGGTGGCCGGGCTGCCCACCCTCAAACTGCTCGGCCGGTCCCGGGCCCAGGCCGGGATCATCCGGCGGATCAGCGCCGAGCAGCGCGAACAGACCATGCGCACGCTGCGGACCGCGTTCCTCTCCTCGCTGGTCCTGGAGCTGCTGGCCACCCTGTCGGTGGCCCTGGTCGCGGTCGGCATCGGCCTGCGCCTGGTCTCCGGGAACCTGGACCTGAGCACCGCGCTGCTGGTGCTGATCCTGGCGCCGGAGGCGTACCGGCCGCTGCGCGAGGTGGGCGCGAACTACCACACCAGCGCCGAGGGGCTGGCCGCCGCCGAGGAGGTCTTCGCGATCCTGGCCGAACCGGCCGCTCCGGACGGCAGCCGGGCGCCGGTCTCCGGTCCGATCGTCTTCGACGGTGTCGAGGTGCGTTACCCGGACCGCGCCGGACCCGCGCTGCGGCTCACCGCGACGATCACGCCCGGCGAGGTGGTCGCGCTGACCGGCCCGTCCGGGTGTGGCAAGTCCACCGCCCTGTCGGTGCTGCTCGGATACGCCACCCCGGCCGCCGGGCAGGTCACCGTCGGCGGGGTGCCCCTGGCCGAGCTGGACCGGGCGGCCTGGCGGCGCACGATCGCCTGGGTGCCGCAGCGCCCGCACCTGTTCGCCGCGTCGCTGCGGGACAACATCGCGCTCGACGCCGGCCACACCGAGGCGGAGATCCGCGCGGCTGCCGAGGCGGCCGGGGTCAGCGAGTTCGCCGCCGGGCTCCCGGACGGCTACGACACCGTGCTCGGTGACGCCGGGACCGGGCTGTCCGCCGGGCAGCGGCAACGGGTGGCGCTGGCCCGGGCGTTCGTGCGGGACGCGCCGATCGTGCTGCTCGACGAGCCGACCGCGAACCTCGACGAGGCCACCGCGGCCGGGGTGATGGCCGCGATCCGTGAGCTGGCCCGCGGGCGGACCGTGCTGATGGCGGCGCACCGACCGGAACTGATCAGCCTGGCCGACCGCGTGATCGAGGTCGGCGCTCCCCGACTCCTCCCGGCGGGACAGTCATGACGCTGTCGACGTACCACGTCCTGCGCCCCGCCTGGGGACGGCTCACCCTGGCCGTGCTCGCCGGAGCCGGTGCGGCCGGGTCCGCGGTGGCCCTCGCGGCGATCTCCGCGTGGCTGATCTCCCGCGCCGCGCTGCACCCGCCGGTCCTGCACCTGATGGTGGCGATCGTCGCGGTCCGCGCCTGCGGCCTGAGCCGTGGCGTGCTGCGCTACCTGGAACGGCTGATCGGGCACGACGCCGCGTTCCGGATCCTGGCCGGCGTGCGGGTCGGCCTCTACCGGCGCCTCGAGGTGCTCGCACCGGCCGGGCTGGCCGACTTCCGCCGCGCCGACCTGGCCCAGCGGCTCGCCGCCGACGTCGACGCGGTCCTCGACCTGGTCACCCGGGTGCTGCTGCCCTACGCGGTGGCCGCCGTGGTCGGGCTCGCCTCGGTGCTGATGATCGGCGCACTGGTGCCGGTCGCCGGGCTCACCCTGGCCGCCGCGCTGCTGGTCACCGGGGTGCTGGTGCCGCTGCTGCAGCGGGCCGCCGCGCGCCGGGCCGACGGGCGGCTGGCGCCGCTGCGGGCCGAGCTGGCCACCGGCGTCGTCGACCTGGTGCACGGGATGCCGGACCTGCTGGCGTACGAGGCGATCGAGAACCGCCGCGAGCGGCTCGCGGACCTGGACGCCCGGCTGACCTCGGCCTCGCGGCGCTCCGCGGCGACCGCGGGGGTCGGCGCCGCGGTGACCGCCCTCGGCACCGGCGTCAGCGTGCTGGCCGGGCTGCTCGCCGGGGCCGCCGCGGTGCGCGCCGGCAGCCTGCCCGGCGAGCTGCTCGCCCTGGTGGTGCTCACGCCCCTCGCGGTCTTCGAGATCGCCGGGCCGTTGCCGGCCGCCGCTCAGCGGTACGCGACCGCCCGGACCTCGCTGCGCCGCCTCGCCGAGATCTGGTCCGTGCCCGACCCGCTCCGGTCGCGCACGACGCGAAAGGGAAAGGACGCAACGGTTCCGACCGCCACCGCTGATCCACTCGACTGGCCCGCTGAGATCCACGCTGCGGGCTCAACGGCGTCGATCGGTACCCGAGTGCCGCATCTGAGACTGGCGGGCGTGACGGCCGCCTGGACCGCCGATCGCCTGGCGGTGACCGAACTCGATCTGGACCTGCCGCCCGGCGCGCGCGTCGCCCTGGTCGGGCCGAGCGGGTCCGGCAAGAGCACGATCGCCGCGCTGCTGGTCCGGTTCCTCGACCCGCGCACCGGCCGGATCACCCTGGACGGCACCGATCTGCGGGACATCCCGGCCGCCCGGGTCCGGGAGATCGTCGGTTACCTGCCCGAGGACGCCTACCTGTTCGACACCACGATCGGCGCGAACCTGCGGATCGCCCGGCCCGGCGCCACCGACGCCGACCTGCTCGGCGCGCTGGCCGGTGCCCGGCTGCGGGACTGGGTGGGCACCCTGCCGGACGGGCTGGAGACACTGGTCGGCGAGCACGGCCTGGCGCTCTCCGGCGGGCAGCGGCGACGCCTCGCGCTGGCCCGGCTGCTGCTCACCGGCGCCCGGGTGCTGATCCTGGACGAGCCGGGCGAGCACCTGGACGACGCCACGGCCGGCGCTCTGGTCCGCGACCTGCTCCAGGCGGCCGGCGAGCGGACCGTCCTGCTGATCACCCACCGGACCGCTGACCTGGCCGGACTGTCGGTCCACGCGCTCTAGGACACCGGGACCGGGGCCGGCACCGGCACGGCGGGCAGCGTGACGGTGAACGTGCTGCCCCGCCCGACCACCGACTCCACCGAGATCGTCCCGCCGTGGTCGCGGACGATGTCCCGGACGATCGCCAACCCGAGCCCGGGCCCCTGCACCGCCTGGTCCATCGCGTTGCCGGCCCGGTGGAACGGGGTGAACAGCCCGGACACGTCGGCGGCCGGGATGCCGATCCCGGTGTCGATGACCACGATCGTGACGGTCTCCTCGTCCGCGCCGCACCGGCAGGTCACGCTGCCGCCGGCCGGGGTGAACTTGATCGCGTTCTCCACCAGCTTGCGCAGCGCCCGCTGCAGTTGCGTCCGGTCGCCGCGCACCCAGGCCGGCTCGGCGTCGACGGTGACCCGCAGCTCCTTGGCCTGCGCCGCCGTACCCAGCTCGGCGTGCACCGCGGCGGTCAGCGCGGACAGGTCGACCGGCTCGGTGAGCGTGTCCGCCGCGGTGGCCGGCCGGTCCAGCAGCAGCAGGTCGCCGATGGTGTTCTGCAGCCGGTGGGCGTTGCGCAGCACCGCGTTGACCGAGCGGCGCTGCGTCGGCGACAGCTCGTCGTCGTCCTCGGCGAGCATCTCGGTGTAGCCCAGGATGCTGGTCAGCGGGGTGCGCAGCTCGTGCGTGACGGTCTGGATGAAGACGTCCTTGCGCTGGTCGAGCATCCGCAGCTCGCTGATCAGCAGGTCCTGGTGCACCCGGACGCTCTGCTGGCGCAGCGCCCGCTCGATCTCCCGGGCCACCCCGGCGAGCAGCCGCCGCTCCGAGTCGGTCCACCCCGCGGCGTCCTCCCGCCGCTCGGACGAAGCGGCGTCCTCCCGCCGCTCCGACGGCTCGATCCGGTCCGGCCCGTCGGCCCGGCAGACGTAGAGGTAGCCGCCCGGGCACTCGGCGTCGCCGCCCAGGGTGACGGACAGCCCGCCGTCGGCGTGCGTCACCGGCTCACCGACCGGCCCGTCGGACAGACCGTCGACAATCGCCGGGTCGAGGTCCGGGGCACCGGCCGGCCAGCACACGGCGACCTGCCCGGTGCCCGGCACGTACAGCCGGCTGCGCACGGTGCCCGCGCCGAGCGCGGCGCCGATCTGCGCGACCACCCGGTATCCGGTGATCGCCGGGTCGGTGTCCTCCCGCTGCAGCTCGGCGGCGACCGTCTGGCGCAGCCCGGCCCGGGCCGACCGGGTCTTCTCCGCGGCGAGCAGCTGCTCGGTCTGCGCCGCGAGATCGTTGAGCGCGTCGACCACGGTGCGCAGCTCGACGGCGCCGTCGACCGCGACGCGGGCCGAGCGGTCCCCGGCGGCCTGCCGGCGGATGGTGTCGCCGACCCGGGCCAGCGGGACCAGCAGCTGACGGCGGCTGACCCGGACCAGCAGGTATCCGGCGATCAGCACGGCCACCACCAGGGCGCCGGACGAGATCGCGAGCGTCCGTTCCATCCGGCGGTCGGCGGTCTCCTCGGAACGCCACTCGGCGGCGATCGCGTCGTCGGCGGCGCTGTTCACGGTCCGCAGCCGGTCGAAGAGCTGCTTGCCCAGGGCGTTGCTGGGCATACCGACCGGCGAGCTGCCGGTCGCGATCGGGATGGCGTACTGGTCGAGCCAGTCGTCGACCGCCTGCCGCTCGGCCTCCAGCAGCTCGACGGCCTGCCGGTCGCGGGTCTGCGCGGCCGCCCGGGCCAGTACGACGAGGGCGGCGCCCCGGCCGTTCTGGTACGGCTCCAGGAACAGCCGTTCGTCGGTGAGCTGGAAGCCCCGGAGCCCGGTCTCCGCGTCGGTCATCCCCTGCAGGGCGAGCCGGTTGGCCTCCCGGGCCGTGGCGATCTGGTCACTGCGCCGGTGATGGTCCTCGCGCAGCTGCGCGCCGACGCCGAACTGCACCACGAGGAACGCCGTGAACAGCACCAACAGGGCGGCGAAGCCCAGGTTGAGCCGGCGCTGCAGCCTCATCGGCCGCGCTCCTCGGACACGATCATGCTTCTCACATCGGCAGGGAGCGGTCGGCACATGAGCGGGGCAGCCCATTCGGTGGAGATCAACATCCCCCGGACCGGCGGTTCACCTCGCCGTAGCGGTCGGATAAACCCGTTTCTGAGAGTTCTCTGGATTTCGTTACCGATCCGTAACCGACGATGCGTCATAACCCGCGGTCACCACGCCGGTCGTGGATCGAGGCCGGTTGTCCGGTTTGCTGCAGGAATTTCGGACACCCGGGACAGCAACATCACGCTGCGTGAACAAGATCAAGTGATGTGGGTTACTGACTAGTAGCCAAGCCCCTTGTAGTCACCGTGCGGGGGCGGCAACATTTCCCGAACATTACGACGACGGCATCGACTTGCCTCACTGTCGACGGTTGGCAGAAGTGTCGCCCGTCGATGCGAGCCATTGGCGGTGCGGCAGTCTCGCCGTCATCACTTTCTATTGGAGGATCCGTGAAGGATGCGCAGAGCGCTCCGGCCGCCGGACGCACCAACTGGCGCCGGTTTGCCGTCGCCGTGGGCGTTCCGACCGCCGTGGCCGGTGGACTTGTCGTTGCCCTCGCGCAGGGCGCCCTCGCCGCGAACATCACGGTGTCGGGCACGCAGTTCAAGCTGACCGCCGACCACCTCGAGGGCCGGGGCTTCACCCAGTACGGCGGTGCGGTCACCGACGTCAGTGGCAAGACCACCTACGACGCCACCTCGGGCATCCAGCACGCCGACCTGTACAACCTGTGCCAGTCGGTCAACGCGGGTGTGTTCGTCCTCAAGATCACGGCGGCCACCGACGCGAAGTACGACGCGGCGAACCCGGCCGACTCGGCGAAGAACGCGGTGCAGGCCGACGACCTGCTGATCGGCATGTCCGAGCTGGGCGGCGACGCCACGTTCAAGAACATCCAGATCGGCCTGGACGCTTCGACCCTCAACGCTGACGGCCAGGCGACGCATGGTCGGGCCGGCACCTTCGGTCAGCAGGCCAGCGGCGTCAGCATCGAGAACCTGAAGCAGCAGGCGTACCTGACCACTGCTTCCAGCTTCAAGCTCAAGGGCATGAGCCTCAAGCTGCTCTTCGGTGGCACCAAGGACGAGTGCTACTGATCTAGCTCGACCGGGGCTCGTGGAGCGACTTTCCGCGGGCCCCACCCTTTTGCCCGGTAAGAAAAACAATGGAGGACGAGTGGCGACCGACGACTTCTGGAGCAGGTACCGCCGGTGGCGGCGGAACCGGCCGTTCTGGGGTGGCCTGTTCCTATCGCTGTCCGGTCTGCTGCTGTTCTTCAGCTCCAACCTCTCCCTCTTCAGCGACCTGAAGCTGGAGATTCACATCGGGCCGCAGGGCTTCCTGTCCTACGTGCTGCCCGTCGTGATGCTGATCTGCGGCATCCTCGTCTGGACCACCCCGGCCCAGCGGATGTTCTACGGCATCGTCGGCCTGCTGACGGCGCTCTACTCGTTCATCGGCCTGAACTTCGGCGGCTGGTTCCTCGGCATGCTGACCGGCCTGATCGGCGGCGCCCTGGCGATCTCGTGGATCCCGGCCACCGCCGGACCGGACGTCCCGGCTCAGGAGCCGCTCGACAGCTCCGGCCCGGACAGCTCGGTGGAATACCCGGACTCCCCCCAGATCTACACCGGGCCGGGCGAGTCCACCCAGGTCATCCCGGTCGCCGGGCACGACGACCGGCCGCACGGCACCGCCACGCTGCGCTCCTCCGCGCAGAGTGACCCGAGCATCCTGCCCGGCTTCGACCAGCCGCGCGGCGACGAGCCGGATTCCGGCCGGGGCATCAACCGCAAGACGCTCGCGCTGATCCTGGTGCCGGCGTTCGTCGGCGCCAGCATGCTGGTCGGCAGCCGGATGCCGGCCAACGCCGCCGAGGAGTGCCCCGAGGGCCTGCCCTCGATCACCACCTCCGCCTCCGCCTCGCCGTCGCTGTCGGCCTCCGCCTCGACGGCGCCGGCCAAGGACGCCGAGAAGCCCGAGGCGTCGAGCTCGGCCAAGCCCAGCGCCACCAAGACCACCACCGCGCCGGAGGCCTCCGCTTCCGCCTCGGCCTCCGCGTCCCCGGCCGCCACCGAGGACGAGGACGGCAATCCGGTCCTGGACGGCATCCAGGACGTGGTCGACGGCGTCGGCAACCTGCTCGGCCTCGGCGACGAAGAGGAGTCGCCCACTCCGAGCGCGTCGCCGTCGGCGTCGGCGACCGAGCCGGCCGAGCCCACCACCGCGCCGGCCACCACCCCCGCGACCACCGCGCCGGCGACCGGCGACACCGCGCCCGCCGCCCCGGCCAGTCCGGCCGGCGGTTCGGCGTCGGCTTCCGCCTCCGCGTCGGTCTCCGCGTCCGCCTCGGTCGACCCGGACATCCTCCCCTGCCTCGGCGCTCGCCAGCGGGGCAAGGTCGCCGAGGGCGCCGTCCCGAAGTCCGCGATCAAGCCGGGCATCATGAAGGTCGGCACGCTGAACATGTACGACCCGAAGTACGTGGGTGTCATCGACCTCCCCACCGCGAACGGGCCGGTCAAGGTGCTGCAGTTCGACATGTCCAAGGCCACGAACGAACCGTTCAGCCTGACCATCGACGAGGCCGGCGACGCGACCACAGTGATCAAGAGCGCCAAGCTGACCACCGACGGGAACGTGAAGTTCTACACGCCGAAGTTCTCCGGCAAGTTCTTCGGCCTCATCCCGATGACCTTCACGCCGGAGGAGCCGCCGCCGCTGACCCTGCCGTGGATGGTGTTCACCGACGTGACCATCGACCTGGCCTACGTCAGCTGCAACACGCTCACCGCCGAGCCGATCACCATCACCGCGAACTGAAACTCCCCCGAGAACGGCCCGGCTGATCGCTGCCGGGCCGTTTTTTTCCACCCCTTTTGCGGTACGACTACGGAGCGCACGTCCGCAGGCTACGAGCCGAGTCCCGCCCGTGAGGCGAACGCGAGACCGCTCCCACTCCCGGCCGCAGCGCGACTCCCGACTTTGGCTGGCTCTCAGGGGTGTCTCCGCAGCGCGGAGACACCCCTGAGGCCCAGCCGGGACCCGCAGGCGCGCCTCGGTCCGGGCAGGCCGCGGTCCTGCGGGATCGTGCCCACCCACGGACGTCGCCCGGAGGGCTTCGCGGTCTGGACGCGCCAGCGGCCAGCGAAGCCCGCAGGGTCCCGGCGGGAGCGACGATCTGTACCCCGGCGGACGCACGACATCAAGCTCTTGATCTTGAATTTTCGCTAAGCGGATGCCGGCCAGATGTCCGGTTCGAACCAGCGGACTACCCCCTTGCCGGAGGCCTTGGCGGCATACATCGCGGTGTCCGCCTGGCGCAGCAGCGAGCTGATGCCGCCCGCCTGCCCGGACCGGAGCGCCGCCAGGCCGATGCTGCCGCTGATCGTGACCTCGGCGCCGTGCACGGTCATCGGTTCCGACAAACGGCGCAGAAGCCGCTGCGCCACCGCGTCGGCGCCGCCGCCCACATCGGTCACCAGGATCGCGAACTCGTCCCCGCCGAACCGGCTGACCAGGTCGGACTCGCGCAACTCGGCGGTCAGCCGCTGCGCCACCACGATCAGCACCTCGTCGCCGGCCGCGTGACCGAGCGTGTCGTTGACCGGCTTGAAGCCGTCCAGATCGAGCATCATCGCGCAGACGCCGGCCCGGCGTCGGGTCAGGATCTCGGCGGCGCGGGCCCGGAACGCCACCCGGTTCGGCAGGCCGGTCAGGGCGTCGTGGTGCGCCTGGTGCGACAGCGCGAGTTTCTGCGCCTCGAGGACCACCGCCATCCGACCGACAGTGATCAGGGTGAGGAACTGCCGGATCAGCACCAGCGAGAAGCTGGACAGCAACAGCCAGACCAGGACCGGGTTGAGCCGGCCGTCGCGCGCCTCGCGGGCCGCCGCGACCCCGACCGCGATCACCACCGGCAGGTACGGCAGCAGCGCCCACGGGCCGAAGACCAGGCGTTCCATCACGTCGGCGCCGGGCCGGGAGATCCGCAACCGGCTGGAGACCGCGGTGGCCCAGGCGCCCAGCACGTAGCCCGCGCCGACGCCGTGCTGGTACCACGGCCCGCCGACGACGTCGTTGCGCAGCGAGAGCATCACCGTCGCGGCCTGCAGCAACGCGGCGCCGGCCAGCACCTGCTGCGCGCTCATCCCCCGGTTCGGCGCGGACTCGGAGAGCGTCACCAGCGCCACCGACGAGCCGAGCATCAGCACCGCGACGATGGCGATCGCGTAGCCCTCCGGCACGCCACCGATCCGCCCGGTCACCCCGGAGAGCACGTATTCCCAGGCCAGTGCGAAGACGGCGCCGGAGACCGCGGCCACGTCGAGCACCCGGCGCACCGCGGCGATCCCGCGCAGCCGGTGCCCGGCCAGCAGCACGGCGGCCGGGACCAGGGCGGCCGCGACCATGGAGAGCAGCGCGCCGGCGCCGTTGAGGGCGGGCAGGCCGGCCGTGGCGGCCAGCATCAGCAGGTTCGAGACGCTCCAGGCGGCGCAGGCCACGGCGCCGAACGCGTACCCGATCCGGATCGGCCGGGCGTCGCGGGTCTGCCGCGCCCGCCGCCGGTAGTGCCACGCGGCGTAACCGCTCGCGGACGCCACGATCATGTCAGAGAGGGCAAATCCGACGGATCGCGGCAAGTACGGGTGGAGCAGTTGGACCGCCGCGGCGAGGCACGCACCCACCGTCAGCGCCGTCCGCAGTCGCATGCCCACCCCACGTTCCCCGTAGAGAGAGGTGTGTACGGCTTCCCGGGTCGCGCCGGATGGCCGAGTATGGCATAGATCCGACCAGATCCGGTCCCGCCGAGGAGGCCCGCCGTGTGCCGCAACATTCACCAACTGCACAACTTCGAACCGCCCGCCACCACCGACGAGGTGCACGCCGCCGCGCTGCAGTACGTCCGCAAGGTGGCCGGTTCCACCCGCCCGTCACAGGCCAACCAGGCCGCTTTCGATCAGGCCGTGGCGGCGATCGCGGCGGCTACCCAGGAGCTGCTGGACAGCCTGGTGACCACCGCGCCGCCGAAGGACCGCGAGGTGGAGGCGACGAAGGCGCGGGCCCGGGCGGAGAAGCGCTACGCGTCCTGAGCCGCTTTGGGGTGATGTTGTACGGTCCTCACGGCAATTTCGGTCGATCATGGACATCGATCGGAGTCGGGGCACCGGCCCCGGATGCCCGGGCGGTGGGAGCGTGTGATGTCGCGGCCGAGTGACTGGTGGATCCTCGACCTGGGCGCCGACCCGGCACCGGGTGAGCCCGCGAACCTGCTCACCACGGGCAGCCGGTTCCTCGACTTCGCCGACGACGCGCGCCGCGCCCGGCTAGCGGTGGACTCGCTGCAGGGCGACGGCGCGGTGCTCACCTGGATCGGCCAGTCCGGTGACGTGTTCCGCGAGCAGTTCGGCGAGCTGCCCGACCAGCTGCGCAAGGTCGACGAGTCGCACCGGACCGCGGGTGAGGCCCTGCAGGCCTTCGCGCCGAAGCTGCAGAACGCGCAGGCGATGGCGGACCGGGCCCTGGCCGACGGACGGATCGCCCGAGAGCAGCTCGACGGGCTGGCCGGCCGGCTCAACCTGGCACAGGGCGACATGACCGCGATCTCGCGGCAGGCGCAGTCCCTGCAGCAGGGCACCGACCCCGACCCGGAGCAGGTCAAACAAGCACTCCGGGACTCCACCGCGGCGCAACAGCGGCTGGCCGACGTGCAGGGCAAGGTGGCCTCCGCCGAGCAGGCGCTGAACGCCGCGAAGTCGCTCGCCGAGCAGGCCCGGGAGCTGCGCGACGGCGCCGCCCGGGAGTGCCGCCGGGAGATCGCCGAGGCGTCCGACGCCGGCATCCAGCCCCGGTCGTTCTGGGAGAAGCTCGGCGACTTCTTCAAGGGCCTGTGGGACATCATCTGCGAGGTGGCCAAGTGGGTCGCCCTGGTGGCCGGCATCATCGCGATGATCATCGGCGGTCCGCTGGCCTGGATCGCCCTGGCGGCCGGCGCGATCCTGTTGATCAAGGCGATAGTCGACTATGCCCAAGGCAAGGGCAGCATCGCCGATCTGATCTTCGGCATCCTCGGGATCATCCCCGGGGTCCGCGGCCTGACCTCGCTGGGCCGGCTCTCCGCGCTCTACAAGGCCGGTGGCCTCAAGGCGATCGGCCAGGCCGCGATGGCCTCGATGCAGCAGACCCTGCGCGGGATGGCCGGTGCCCTCGGCCGCGCCGCCGGTGGCACGGTGACCGTCGTCAAGAACCTGATCAACAAGCTGTCCGGGAAGATCAACGACCTGCCGATCCGTACGTCGAAGCGCTCGATCGAGATCCCGGCCTGCGGCGACCCGGTGGACATCAGCACCGGCCGGGTCTTCATGACCGAAACAGATCTCGACCTGCCGGGCGCGCCGCCGCTGCTGCTGGAACGCACGCACCGCTCCGACTACCGGGACGGCCGCTCGTTCGGCCCGTCCTGGGCGTCGACGCTGGACCAGCGGGTCGCGGTGGAGCCGGACGCCGTCCACCTGTTCCTCGCCGACGGTGCGCTCCTGACCTACCCGGTGCCCGCGGACGGCGAGACGGTGTTCCCCGGGCACGGGCGGGCGGTGCCGCTGCGCCGTACCGCGAACGGTTTCGCGGTCAGCGACCCGGCCGCCGGCCTGACCTGGCTGTTCGAGCTGCCCGAGGAGCCGGGCGCCGGGCACGCCCCGCTGACCGCGGTCGCCGGCCCGGACGGTGGCCGGATCGCGATCGTCCGCGACGACGAGGGGGTGCCGGCCGAGATCCGGCACGCGGACGGCCGGCGGATCACCGTCACCTCCGAGGACGGCCTGATCACCGCCCTGCACCTGGCCCCCGCGGACGGCGGCGAGCCGGTGCCGCTGCGCACGTTCTCCTATGCGGACGGGCACCTCACCGAAGTGGTCAACGCGTCCGGCCTGCCGATGCGGTTCACCCACGACGAGGACGGCCGGCTGATCCGCTGGGACGACCGGAACGGCATGTGGTACCGCTACACCTACGACGACGAGGGCCGGTGCGTGCTGGGTGAGGGCCGCGACGGGTTCTTCACCTACCGCTTCGCCTACGACGCGGAGCAGCGCCTGACCCGGGCCACCGACTCGCTGGGCCACACCACGGTGTTCGAGCTCAACGAGGACCTGCAGGTGGTGGCGGAGACCGACCCGCTCGGCAACACCGTCCGCAGCGAGTGGGACACCCAGCACCGGCTGCTGTCCCGGGTGGACGCGCTGGGCCGCGCCACCGGGTTCCGCTACGGCCCGGACGGCGAGCTGGACACCGTGGTGCGCCCGGACGGCAGCCAGGCCGCGGTGATCTGGTCGGACGGCCGGATCACGGCGGTCGTGGTGACCGACGAGGACGGCGGGGTGTGGCGGCGGGGCTACGGGCCGGCGGAGTCGCCCGACCCGTACACCGAACCGCTCGGTGTCGGGCTGCTCGCCGGGCACCGGGAGGTGGCCGAGGAGCCGGTCCGCCCTGCTGATGATGCCGCCGAGCCCACGACGCCCGCGGTGCCGACCGCCCTGCTGATCGGCGCCACCGCTCCCGAGGTGGCGGTGGTCGGCCGGGACGCGCTCGGCCGGCCGGAGGCGCTGAGCGAGCCGGTCACCCTGGGCTGGACCACCGACGGCGCGCCGGCCTGGCGGGACGACGCGGCGAGCGGGCGTACCGAGTGGACCTACGACGGCGAGGGCAACGAGGTCACCGAGACCGACGCGCTCGGCGCCACCACCCGCACCGAGTACGGCCCGTTCGACCTGCCGGTGGCGACCGTGTCACCGTCCGGCGCGCGGACGGTGTTCACCTACGACACCGAGCTGCGGCTCAGCGGGGTCACCGACCCGGCCGGGCGGCAGTGGCACTACCGGTACGACCCGGCCGGCCGCCTGGTCGAGGAGATCGACTTCGACGGGCGCGCCACCCGTCGCACCTACGACGCGGCGGGCCGGTTGATCCGCACGGTCAACGCCGCGGACGAGAGCGTGGTGGTCGAGTACGACGTGCTCGGCAACGTCGTACGCCGGCACGCCACGTCGCCCGACGGGGAGAGCCGGACCACGACGTTCCGGCACGACCCGGTCGGCCGGCTGACCGAGGCGACCAGCCCGGACGCCACCCTGACCGTCACCCGGGACTTCTTCGGCCGGGTCACCGCCGAGACGATCGACGGACGGGCGGTCACGTTCACCTACGACGACGCCGGCCACGCGGTGCACCGCGGCACCCCGGCCGGGGTCGGCACCCGGTGGTCGTTCGACCCGTCCGGTACGCCGGCCGCGGTGACCATGGCCGGGCACGAGCTGACCCTGCTGCACGACGAGCACGGCCGGCACGTCGGCGAACGGCTCGACGCGTCGGTGACCGTGGCCCGCGAGTACGACGCCGGTGACCGCCTGGTCGGGCAGCACCTGGCCGGTGGCGCCGCGCCGGAGGTGCACCGGACGTTCGGCTACCGCGCGGACGGCGCGCTGACCACGGTGACCGACAGCCGGGACGGCGCCACCGCGTACCGGCACGACGCCGAGGGCCGGATCACCGGGGTGGACGGCCCGGCGCGCCGGGAGGAGTACCGCTACGACCCGTCCGGTGACGTGATCGGGGCGTCCGGCGCGACCGTCCCGGGGGAACGGGCCTACCAGGGCACCGAGCTGGTCCGGGCCGGGCAGCAGACGTACCGCTACGACCGGGCCGGGCGCCTCGCCGCCCGGCAGGGGCCGGACGGCACCTGGACGTACCGCTGGACCGCCGACGGCCACCTGCACGCCGTGATCGCACCGGACGGCGGCCGCTGGCGGTACGGCTACGACGCCCTGGGCCGCCGGGTCAGCACCCAGCGCCTCACCGACGGACCGGCCGACGCCCCGCTCGACGGCCCGGTGCTGGAACGTACCGACTTCGCCTGGGACGGCCCGGTGCTCGTCGAGGAGTCGGTCTCCTCCGGCCGGGTCACCACCTGGCAGCACGACCTCGACGGCCTGCGCCCGCTGCTGCAGTACGACGGCGCCCTGCACCTGCTGGTCTGCGACCCGAACGGCGCGCCGACCGACCTGGTCGCGGCGGACGGCACGGTGACCTGGCGGTCCAGCGCCGACCTGTGGGGCGGTCAGACCGGCCCGGCGACGGGCACCGTGCTGCGCTTCCCCGGCCAGCAGGCCGACCCGGAGAGCGGCCTGCACTACAACGTGCACCGCTACTACGACCCGGGCACCGGCCGGTACCTGAGCCCGGATCCGCTGGGTCTGGGTGCCGGGCCGAGCCCGGTCCGGTACGTGGACGATCCCCTGCTCCAGTCCGACCAGCTCGGCTTGATGCACTGCGGCCGGCCGGGCCGCAACGCCGCACAGCGCGGCGAGGACCTCCGGCGCGTCGCCGAGGCCGCCGACCGGGCCAACGCGAAGAACCTCGCCGGGCTGCGCCGGACGGCCGCCGGCGGCGTGACGAAGCCGGCCGCCGCGGGCCCGTCGAAGGCCGCCCGGGTCCTGTTCGACCTGGCGCCGGACAAGCGCAGCATCCGGAACATCAAGACGGCCATGAAGGACGACCCGGGTCTCACGAAGATCAACACCTACACGCCCGGGCGGTTCGACGGTCCCCGGGAGGTGGACGAGGTCCTCACCGGCACCGGGCACGGCTCGGTGCCGCAGTACGGCGAGAACTGGTCGACCGAGTGGCTGAACCGCAGCGAGCGGACCCCCGACGTGCAGGCCCACCTCGAGTCGCACGGCGTCGAGAACAGCGGTTGGATCAAGGGCCACCTGCTCAACGCGGACCTCGGCGGCCATGGGATCACCGACAACCTGACCCCGCTGACCAACAAGGCGAACTCGGCGTTCAAGAACATCGTCGAGACCCGGGTGAAGGACTCGTTCACGATCTTCCAGCAGCTCAAGAACAACTACAACGTGCAGGGCGACTTCGCGGTGAAGTTCAACGTGCGCCCCAGCAGCACCAGCATGTTCCCGAACAGCACCGACCTCGGCGAGCTCAGCGTCCGGCAGTTCCTCGAGTTCGACGTGCAGTACCTGCGCAACGGCGCCCCGCTCACCCCCGGGGAGCTGGGCGAGCTCAACGGCCGGATCAGCGGGCTCGGGCTGCGGCCCCTGCCGCCGCCCGGCACCACGATGAACCCCGTCACCGGCGAGTTCACCACGCCCCTCGGCCAGATCTGGAAAGGCTAGGACATGGCTTCCGACCAGTTGAAGGTCGATCTCGGCGGCCTGGAGGAGTTGGCCGGCACGCTGCAGCGGATCCGCGACAACCTGAACGGCGCGGATCGGTGGATGCTGCAGTTCGTCGGCGAGCTGGGCGGCGACGACGTCGACGACGCGCTCGACGACTTCGAGTCGCACTGGAGCGACGGGCGTTCCCGGGTCGACAAGAACTGCGAACGACTCGTCAAACTCTCCCAGCAGGCGGTCGAGCACTTCCGCAAGGCCGACGACGAGCTGGCGAAGGAACTACAGGATCAGGTGAAGACATGACCGACCCGACCGGCTTCGCGATCACCGTGCCCGAGTCCTGGTTCGAGATCGACGTGCATCCGGACACCCGGAACAGCGCCCTCAGCGCGCTGGTGAACGAGCGGGTCCGGAATGTGCCCGCGCTCGCTCCGCATCGCACAGCGCTGACCCGTGCCCTGCGCGGCGTCGCCCGTTCCGCGTATGCCAACGGCGTGGCCTACTGCGCCGCGATGGTGCAGGGTTTCGACGAGGCGCTGCTGACCGCGAGCGTCACGGTGAGCATCGTGCGCAACCCGGACCAGGACACCGGCCCGTCCGCGATCGCCGATCAGCTCCGGCCGCTGCCGCGCAGTGGCGCCGACGGGCCGTGGCGCGAGGTGGTCCAGGCGGAACTGCCCGGGATCGGCCCGGTCGCCCGCACCCGCGGGGTCACCGACGTCGTGCTGCCGGAGGGCGAGGGCTGGATCCGGTCGGTGGCCATGCAGACGTTCGTGCCGTTCCCCGGCCCGCACGCCGAGCGGATCGCCGTGATCACCGGAAGCTCACCGATCCTGCCCCTCACCGACGACCTGCTGGACCTCTTCGACGCGGTCACCGGAACCTTCCGCTTCACCCCTTGACCGTACGATCGGAGCCGCGACCGGATGCTCTACGCGATGCCATCGCTGGATGGCGCGGACCTCCGGGTCCTCAGGGAATTGAACGCGATGCGCACCGAGCTTCGGACGCAGCTGGGCTCCACGCCGCGCTGGGAAGGCCCCTTCCGCCGAAGCCTGTTCGCTGCGGCGATCCAGGGCTCCAACACCATCGAGAACATCACGATCAGCAGCGCGGACGCCCGGGCGCTCGTGGAGCACGCCCCGATGTCGGCAGCAGCCGGCGACGAGACCCAGCAGGCGGTCATCGGCTACCGGGACGCCATGACCTACGTGCAACAGACACCGCTGATGGACTTCTTCGCCTACTCGGAGACCGCGCTCTCCGCCCTGCACTTCATGATCACGAGGTACCAGCCGGCCAAGTGGCCCGGCCGATACCGAGCCGGCAGTATCTTCGTGTCGAGTGCCGACCCGCTGGAGCCGATGTACACCGGCCCGGACGCCGACCTGGTCCCCGGTCTGATGACCGAACTGGTCGACTGGCTCCGCGACGGCGACCTCGATGCGCCCGCCTACGCACGTGCAGCGATGGCCCACCTGAACCTGGTGGCGATCCACCCCTGGCGCGACGGCAACGGCCGGACTGCACGCGCGCTGCACACCCTGGTCCTGGCCCGTACCGGGGAACTGGCTCCGGAATGCTCCTCCATCGAGGAGTGGTTGGGTGAGCAGACCAACACCCTGCAGTACTACGACACGCTCCGTTCCACGCAGGGCGGCAGTTTCCAGCCGGAACGCGACGCACACCGATGGCTCACGTTCGTGTTCGCGGCACATCACCGTCAGGCCCAACGAGTGCAGCGGCGATATACCTGGACCGTACGTCTGTGGAACGACCTGGCCGGCCTCGCCGAGGATCGCGGCCTCGCCGAGCGCACGGTGTCCGCTCTCTACGCGGCCGCGATCGGCGAGCTGCGGCGCACCACCTATCAGCAGGACGAGAGCCTCAGCCGCGATCAGGCCATCCGCGACATCCAGACGCTGACGCGCAGCGGACTGCTGACACCGCACGGCCACGCCACCGCCCGGGTCTACACGCTCGCCGGGGCCGCTGTGGAGATTTCCGAGGCCGCTTCCGCCGCGGTCCGGGGACCCGGCCGCGACCCGTACGCATGATCCGATGAAACCTTGCCACGCCTCTTGGCCGGCTGCTCGGCCGGCGACAGCGCGCCGGCTAGGCCTCTTGGTCGGCTGCTTTGTCGGCGGCGGCGCGCTGCCGGGGCAGCACCACCGGGGCGCTCCCGGACGATGCGGCCGGTGAGCCGAGCCGCAGCCGCGGGTCCAGCACCCGCAGCACGGTCCCGAGCAGCAGCGCGATCACCACCACGGCGGCCATGTTGATCATCACCTGCGGGTAGCCGAGCGCGTCCACGTCGGTGAACGGATACGGATACCACCCGGTCGCCGCCCCGTGCGCGATCGTGTAGCCGATCCACAGCGCCGGCCAGAGCGCCGCCCAGGCCAGGGTGCGCGCGTCGATCCGCGGCCGGGGCCCGAAGAGCAGCCAGCCGAGCAGCGCCGCCCACGGCGCGATGTAGTGAAAGCCCAGGTCGGCGAGGTAGGCCGCGCCGTGCAGCTCGACCTGCCCGGCCAGGATCGTGGCGTACACGATGCCGGTGATCACGATGCCGAGCAGCGCGTCCAGCCGGATCACCCGCCAGACGCGGCCGTCCCGGGCCGGGTCGCGGGCCAGCCCGACGATGGCGATCAGCACCAGCAGGTTGCTCTGGATGGTGAAATAACTGAACAACCGGACGAACCGCGTCACCGTGGTCTCTTGCACCGGCGGCCCGGCGTGCGGCGCGCTGTCGGTGGCGGTCAGCACGATCTGGGTGATCAGCGAGGCGAGCACGATCAGCGCGAGCGTGCCGTGCCAGACACGGGACTTCATGATCTCTCCAGCCGGCTGTCGTTGATCTTCCGCGGCAGCGTAACGCAGGTCACCGCGGTTGCGGGCCCAGGCCGGAGCCCGGACCCGCCTCCCGGTGACAGCCTCTTTCCCGCGCTCCGCGGCCGCTTCCGGTCCGCGGTCCGGCTGACGATCCAGGCCGGCTCAGCTCGCGGCGGGCTTGTCCGTCACGGCCGCTTCCGGCTTGCGGCTGGCTTTCGCGTACGCCAAGCCGGCCAGCACCAGCGCGATCAGCCCGGCGATCAGTCCCGCGAGGCCCAGCCCGGAGCCGCTGCCCGAGTCGTCGGAGTCAGCAGCCTCGGCAGCCGGAGCCGCCGCCGCGGTCGTCGCCGCGGCAGCACTGTCCGCGGCCGGGACGATCTTCAGAACCGGCGCCGGGCTCTCCGGCTCGGTGCCGTCGGTGGCCGGCTCGTCGATCCAGCGCACCACGTCACCGTTCGAATACGTCTGCAGCGCCTTGAAGACGATCTGACCGGACTCCGGCAGCGCGCCCATCGACACGTCGAACTCCTGGAACTCGCCCGGCTTGATCTCCGAGCCCTTCGCCGCAGTCCAGGTGATCTTCGAGACCGCCTCGGTGATCTCGGTGTCGTGCGCCTTGATCGGGGTGGCCAGCTTGCTCTTCACGGCCACCACGGTCCAGCCCGGGATCGGCTTGACCGAGACCGACGCGATCGGCTGATCGGCCGGAAGGTTGACTTCGAGCTTGGTGGTGGAGGCGCTGTCCGACTCGTTCGGCACGCGGAACGACACCTTCGTATAGCCGCCCGCGGTGGCCGTGCTCGGGTTGACCGTCACGTGCGCGGCGGCCGGGCCGGCCAGTGCCAGGGTCATCAGTCCGGCCGCGGTGGCCACCACTGCGGAACGCTTGAGCAGCGACATGGTGGGGGGAAACCTTCCGTCGTATCGTCGCCCGCTGCCGGGCACGCCCATTGGTCGGCCCGACGATGAAGAAAGTTCCCGCGACTTGCAGCGTTTTCCACCCCGGGTCAGCCATCCGTGCTCCCGCCCGCCGCGCTACCTGCCCTCGACCCGGCTCATGACCTCCGCGCCACCGTCCACCCGGCTCGTGACCGCCGCGTTCTTGGCGGTCGCACGTGCCTCCCCCGGCTTCCGGTTCGCCGGGCCGGATTCTGCCGGGCGCGGCAGGCGCACCTCGACCCGCAGGCCGGGCTTCGCATCGCCGAGTGTGATCGAACCACCGTGCCGGCGCACCAGCTCCCGGACGATGGCCAGGCCCAGCCCGGAGCCACCGGCGTCGCGCGCCCGGGCGTCGTCGAGCCGGGTGAACCGGAAGAACACCCGCTCCCGGTCCTCGGCCGGAATGCCCGGCCCGTCGTCGGCCACCGTCAGCACCAGATCCGGCCCGTCCGTCCCGGTGCTGACGGTCACCTGCGACCGCCGGTGCCGGCACGCGTTGTCCAGCAGGTTCGCCACCACCCGGGCCAGCGCGTCCGGCTCGGCCACCAGCGGCAACGGCTCGACGGCCGCCGCGTACCGGACCTCCGGATAACGCGCGGCCACCTCACCCACCAGCTGCCCGAGGTCGACCTCCTCGATCCGTCCGGAGATCGCCCGGCCCGCGCCGTCGTCCGCACGGGCCAGCAGCAGCAGGTCGTCCACCAGCCGGGAGAGCCGCTGCACGTCGGTGAGCAGGTCCTCGCTGAGCGCCGGCCAGTCGGTGTCGTCCGGCAGCCGCTGCGCCACCTCCAGCTCGGTGCGCATGTTGGTGAGCGGGCTGCGCAACTCGTGGGCGGCGTCCGCCACGAACGCGCGCTGCCGGGCCCGGGCGGTGTCCAGCCGGTGCAGCATGTCGTTGAGGGTCAGCGCGAGCCGGCGGACCTCGTCGTGCGAGCCGGGCACCGGAAGCCGACCGGCCCGGGTGCCCCCGGTGATCTCCTCAGCCCCGGCCCGCAGCGCGTCGACCGGGCGCAACGCCGCGCCGAGCGCCCGCCACAACCCGGCCGCCAGCAGCGCGACAAGCAGCGGAAACGCGATCAGCAGGGTGACCCGGAGCAGGTGCACACTCTGGCTGAGCTGGCTGGTGGACCGGGCCACCAGCACCCGCAGCGGCTGGGTCGGCAGGCCGGCGGTGACCTTGACGACCCGGGCCGAACCGTCGAACCCGATCCGGTTGCCCGGGATCGTCACGCCCTCGCCGTCCGGCAGGTCGCGCAGCTCGTCCTCGTAGAGGATCGGCACCAGCCGGTCGGCGGTCGCGGAGACCGCCCGGATCTTGTTCTGCTCGTCGATGACCTGCACCTGAACGCCCGGCGTGACCGTGATCGGGTCGGTCAGCTGCCCCTGGTCGACAAGCCGGGCCACACCCTGCGCGGTCTCCAGCGCCTCGGCGTGCACCGCCCGCCCCTGCGCGAAGGTCAGCACCGCGACCAGCAACACCCCACCCGCGGCCAGCCCGAAGGACAGCGCGGCGGCAGAGATCAACAGCAGCCGGGCCCGCAGGCTGAGCTCACGCAGACGGCGTCGCATCTACCGCTCCACCCTCTGCTTCTCCCCCGCCGGCCCCGCGTTCTCCCCTGCCGGCGCTGCGTTCTCCCCCGCCCGGGCGTGCGCGGCGACCAGGCGATACCCGGCGCCGCGGACCGTCTCCAGCCGATCCCGGCCGATCTTGCGGCGCAGGTAGCCGATGTACACCTCCACCGCGTTCGGCGCGGTGTCCAGCGCGGCGTCCCAGACGTGGTCGAGCAGCTCGGTCTTGGAGACCACCTCGCCGGGACGGCGGATCAGGTACTCCAGCAGGGCGAACTCGCGGGTGGTCAGGGTCACCTCGGCCCCGCCGACCAGCACGCGTTTCTCCGCCGGGTCGAGCTCGACGTCGCCGCACGCGAGCACCACCGGGCGGGCCTGGGTGCCGCGGCGCAGCAGAGCACGCAGCCGTGCCAGCAACACGACGTACGAAAAGGGTTTGGTCAAATAGTCGTCGGCGCCGCAATCCAGGCCATCGGCTTGGTCATACTCGCCGTCCTTGGCGGAGAGCATCAGCACCGGCAGCCACTGCCGCTCGGCGCGCAGCTGCCGCACCACCCGGTAACCGGAGAGCCGGGGCAGCATCACGTCGAGGATCATCGCGTCATAGCCACCGTGCCGGGCCATCTCCAGGCCGTCCTGACCGTCATGGGCCACGTCGACCGCGAACCCCTCGGCCTGCAAGCCGCGTCGCAGCGCGGCGGCCAGCCGTTCCTCATCCTCCACCACCAGCAACCGCACCCCCATACCTTGGCACGTGCGCATCCACGGGGACCATCGGCTCTCAGTCACCTCACAGCCGGGGTCACCCCTACAGCCCGGCCCCTACGGGTCGTTCTCAGCCTGGTCACAGCGGGTCCGAAGCAGGATGGCCTCATACCAACGGGAGGTGGACATCGTGTCCGTGTGGAAATCCAGGCCTGCTCTGCGATGGCTGGTACCGGGGGCCACCGCGGTCGTCGTCATCGGGGGCGGCGCGGCGGCCGGCACGATCGTGGCCAGCGCCGAACCGTCGCTGCCGGACCGCAGCGCGGCCCAACTGCTCGTGGACCTGTCGAGCGCCAAGCCGGCCGGTCTCTCCGGCACCGTGGTGCAGAGCGCCGACCTCGGCCTGCCCGGTGTCGCCGGACTGGCGGGCAGCCTCGGCGGCTCCGCGGGTGGCGGCCTGACCAGCTTGATCGCCGGAAGCAACACCGCCCGCGTCTGGTACGCGGGAGAGGACAAGGTGCGGTTCGCCCTGCAGAGCACGCAGGGTGAGACCGACGTGATCCGCAACGGTCCGGACCTGTGGCAGTGGAGCAGCTCGGACAACACCGGGACGCACCTGAAGCTGAAGGGCGACGCGGCGTCCCCGAAGCACTCGCTGCCCAGCTCGGTGCCGTCGTCGCCGCAGGACGCGGCGGCCGCGGCGCTCGCCGCGATCGACCCGAGCACCAAGGTGGAGACCACCGGCGCGGCCCAGGTGGCCGGGCGGGACGCATACGAGCTGGTGCTCAGCCCTAAGGACACCGACTCGCTGGTCGGGCAGGTGCGGCTGGCGATCGACGCCGAGCAGCACATCCCGCTGCGGGTCGAGGTGTACGCGAAGAACGCCGTGAAGCCGGCCGTCCGGGTCGCCTTCGACACGATCAGCTTCCAGGTGCCGGACGCGGAGCAGTTCACGTTCAACCCGCCGCCCGGCGCGAAGATCGACGAGGCCGGCACGAAGGCTCTCGACCAGGCCGACGCCACGAAGAAGGGTGTCCCGCACCCGTCCTCGACGGCGCCGTCGGGCGCGAAGGGCGACCCGAAGGTGATCGGCAAGGGCTGGACCACGATCGTCTCCGCCACGCTGCCGACCGACGCGCTGTCCGAGCTGACCGCCGCCGGCAAGGGCACGGGCAAGGAGGCCGACACGGCGAAGGCTCTGCTCGGTGTCCTGCCGGAGGTGAGCGGGTCGTGGGGCAAGGGCCGGTTGCTGACCGGATCGTTGTTCAGCGTGCTGATCACCGATGACGGCCGGGTGCTGGCGGGTCTGGTGACCCCGGAGGCGCTGTACAAGGTCGCCTGACCTCCGTTCCAAATAGTTCTAGAACTCTGCCGCCTCATTGTGCCATGATGGGGCGGCAGAGTTCTATAACTTTGGAGCGCTAATGCTGTTCGAAACGAACCTGTTGCCGGAGACGAGTCCCGGTTCTCAGATGGACGCACCGACCGCCGCCGGGCGGTTCGGCGATTTCGGCGGGCGTTACGTGCCCGAGTCCCTGATCCCGGCCTGCGCCGCCCTGGAGGCGGCGTTCCGTGAGGCCTGGTCCGACCCGGAGTTCCGCGGGCGCCTCAGCCGGCTCCGCTCCGAGTATGCGGGTCGCCCCACCGCGCTGACCCCCGCGGAGAATCTCTCCGCCCAGCTCGGGGTGACCCTGCTGCTCAAGCGGGAGGACCTGGCGCACACCGGCTCCCACAAGATCAACAACGTGCTGGGCCAGGCGCTGCTGGCGCAGCGGATGGGCAAGACCCGGCTGATCGCCGAGACCGGCGCCGGCCAGCACGGCGTCGCCACCGCCACCGCGGCCGCGCTGTTCGGCATGCGAGCCACCGTCTACATGGGCGAGCGCGACATCGCCCGGCAGCGGCTCAACGTCTTCCGGATGGAGCTGCTCGGCGCCGAGGTGATCCCGGTGACCAGCGGCAGCCGCACCCTGAAGGACGCCACCAACGAGGCGATGCGCGCCTGGGTGGCCGCGGTCGACGAGGCGCATTTCTGCCTCGGCTCGGTGAGCGGCCCGCACCCCTATCCATGGATGGTGCGTGAGCTGCAGCGGGTGATCGGCGAGGAGGCCCGCGCGCAGGCGCCGGCACTTCCCGACGTGGTGGTGGCCTGCGTGGGCGGCGGGTCCAACGCGGCCGGCACATTCGCCGGGTTCGTCGACACGCCGGCCCGGCTGATCGGGGTGGAGGCCGACGGCGGGGCCGCGATGACCTACGGGACGCCCGGGATCGTGCACGGCAACCGGTCGCTGGTCCTGCAGGACGCGGACGGGCAGGTGCGCGAGGCGGAGTCGATCGCGGCCGGGCTCGACTATCCCGGTGTCGGGCCGGAGCACGCCCACCTGGGCACGTCCGGCCGCGCGGAGTACCGCACGGTGACCGACGACGAGGTGCTCGTCGCGGTGCGACGACTGGCCCGCAGCGAGGGCATCATCTGCGCCCTGGAGTCGGCGCACGCGGTGGCCTGGGTCCTGCGCGCGGCCGGCACTCCCGACCTGCCGACCGGGTCGACGGTGCTGCTCACCCTCTCCGGCCGCGGCGACAAGGACATGGCGACCCTGGCGGGTGAGGTCCGGTGAAGCGCCTCAACCCGTACCTGACCGGCGGCATCACCCCGGACTGGATCGACTACCTGCTGGCCTTCCAGGAGGCCGGCGCCGACGCGGTGGAGATCGGGCTCCCGTTCTCCGACCCGATGCTCGACGGCGCCACCATCCAGCAGGCCTCCGACCAGGCCCTGCGCCGTGGCGCCTCGGTCACGTCCATCCTGGCCGACCTGACAGCGGCCCGCGACCGCATCCGGATCCCGCTGATCGCCATGACCTACGCCAACCTGGTCTTCCACCATTCCGCCGCCCGGCCGCACGCCGGCGGCACCGTGCCGGGCCGTGAGCCGCAGGCAGACGGCACCACCCCAGACCGTGCGCAGGCGGGCGGCACCGCGCCAAGCCGTGAGCCAGAAGCAGGCGGCACCGCGCCGGACCGTGAGCAGGCAGGCGGCACCGCGCCAGACCGCGAGCCCGAGGCCCTGCGCCTCGCGGAAGACGGCGGGACCAGGGCGGCCGGTGCCACCCGAAGAAGCAGTTCCGGGCCGGATGGCGCCGCGCACAGCGGCGAAACCGGACCAGACCGTGCCGCACACGGCAGCGAGCCGGATGCGGGTGACGCCGCGTCCGGCGGTGGGCCGGAGGCGTTCTGCCGGCGGCTGGCCGCCGCCGGATTCTCCGGGCTGATCGTGCCTGACGTGCCGATCGACGAGCTCGACCAGCTCGAGGCAGCCGCCGCGGCGTCCGGCATCGACCTGATCCTGCTGGCCGCGCCGGTCACCCCGCCGGATCGGCTGGCCGAGATCGGCGCCCGCAGCCGCAACTTCGTCTACGCGGTGAGCGTCATGGCCACCACCGGCGAGCGGGACGCGCTGGCCGAGTCCGCGGCGCCGCTCGCCGACCGGATCAAAGCGGTCACCGACCTGCCGGTGCTGATCGGTTTCGGTATTTCCACGCCGGCACAGGCCGCCGAGGCCGCCCGCGCCGGGGACGGGGTGGTGATCGGAGCGGCTCTGATGCGTAGGGTTCTGGACGGTGCGTCACCCGCTGACCTGCGCGTCGAGGTCGCCGCGTTCCGCACCGCCCTTGATCAGCTCGACCAGGAGGTGCCAGCTGCCCCCGCGCACGCCGAAATATCAGGTGATCGCCGATGACCTGACCAGCAAGATCAAGGACGGCGAGCTGCCGCCCGGTTCCGCCCTGCCCCCGCAAAAAGAGCTCAGCACGCGGTACGGGGTGACCCTGGCGACGCTGCGGCAAGCCCTCAAGCAGCTGGAGGACGAGGGCCTGCTGTCACAACAGCCCGGCCGGGGCACGTTCGTATACCCCCGGGTGAAATATCAGCTCACCTCGCTGCACGGCTTCGCCGAGGACCTCCGGGCCCAGGGCCAGACGGTGACCACGGAGATCCTCGACCAGTCCGCGGGCACACCGCCCGACTGGGCCGCGGAGCTGCTCGGTCACGACCCGGCGCTGCGCCTGGAACGGCTGCGCCTGGTCGCCGGGAGGCCCGCGGTGCACCAGCTCTCCTGGGTCCGCGGCACCGACCTGGTGGAGGCGGATCTGAGCGACACCTCGCTGTACGCGGCCCTGAGCAGCCTGGGGCGCCTGGTGAACCGGGCCTCCGAAGTGGTCCGGCCCGGGCTGCTCGACGAACCGGTGGCCGCCCTGCTGCGCCGGACGCCGGGCGAGCCGGTCCTGGTGTCGGAGCGGGTGACGTACGCGTTGGACGAGAGCGCGCTGGTGGTGGACCGCGCAACCATGCTCGGCTCCGCAATGGAGATCCGGACCGAACGCGCAGCGACCGGCCTGTCCCTGCAGTGGAGTCGCCCCGCCACCTGACCCTCCCGAGCCCGGCCATCTGCACGCGACCAGATGGCCGGGGCGCCCAGGCCGCAAGTTCAGGGCAACCGAGCCCGCGGCCGCTGCCCGCCGGACACCCGTCACCCGGCCGCGCGGAGGCTGCACCCAAGGCGATCCGGGAAGCCGCCATGCGCCTGCGGCCAGCAAGCGAGAGATGCCATCCGGCCGGCCAATGCGCCTGCGGCCAGCGAACAAGGGATGGTCAGCGAGTAAGGAATACCGTCGGGCCCCGGGCCTGCGGTCAGTCGGCCGGCGGCGGGCCGGTGCGGAACCACGGGGTCAGGGCCACGCCGACGGCGACCTGGACGGCCTGCTGGACCGCGGCCGGGTCGGTGGAGCGGTCGAGGTCCTCCAGCAGGACCTGCAGGGCACCCATGACGGCACCGACGAACGCTCCGGTCAGGGCAGCGGCGCCGACCTCGTCGATCTGGTCGGGGAACGCGGCGGCCAGATGGCGGGCGATCTCCCGCTGGGCGTCCAGCTGCAGCTGGAGCCCACGGCCGCGGACCGCCGGAACCGTGCGGACCAGGTGCAGACGCAGCGCGGCGAGACGGCCGGCGAGATCATCGCTGTCCTCACCCACCTTCTGCAGGGCGCGCAGCAGCACCTCGGCGGGGCCGTCCGCCGGGCCCCGGACGGCGATGGCGTCGACCGCGGCGTGCACCCGGAGGTCGACCTCCGGGAAGAGCAGGTCTTCCTTGCTCGGGAAGTAGCTGAAGAACGTCCGGGTGCCGATCTCCGCGGCCGACGCGATGTCCGCGATGGTGGTCTCGTCGTAGCCACGGGACTCGAAAAGTTCGGTCGCGGCGGCGACCAGGGCCTGCCGGGTCCGGGCGCGCTTGCGATCACGAAGGGACACGTTCTGCACCTTACCGCACCAACTGCAAAACCGCACTCATTACAATTCCGCACTGAGTGCGGTTTTATGGAGGCATGACGAAACGCACCGCACTCGTGTCAGGCGCCGGGATCGCCGGTGCCACCGTCGCCTACTGGCTGGCCCGCGACGGCTGGGCGATCACCCTGGTCGAGCGAGCCGGAGACCTCGTCTCCAGTGGCAACCCCGTCGACGTTCGAGGCCCGGCCCTGCCGGTCGCCGAGCGGATGGGGATCCTGCCGGAGCTGCGGGCCATGGCCACCCACGCGAAGGCGATGCGTGTCCTCGACCCGGAGGGGCGCTCCCTCGCCCGGATCCCGATGCCCTCCCGCGACGGCGAGGTCGAGGTCCTCCGGGGCGATCTGGCCGGCGCCCTCTGGTCGGCCACCGAGGACGACGCCGAGCTGCTGCTCGACGACACGATCACCACCCTGCGCCAGGATCCCGATGGCGTTGACGTCACCTTCGAGCATGCCGCGCCGCGCCGATTCGACGTGGTCATCGGGGCAGACGGGCTGCACTCCGCGGTGCGCCGGATCGCTTTCGGCCGGGAGCAGGAGTTCAGCCGGCACCTGGGGCTCTATGTCGCGACCGTGCAGCTCGGCGGACCACCCGCCGAGCCGGAGGAGGTGATGCTGCTCAACGTCCCTGGCCGGCTGCTCGCGCTGCACCCCGCGCGCGGCGTGGCGGGTGCCGCGTTCATCTTCCGGCACCCGGAGATCACCGGGCTCGACCGCCGGGACACCGCCAGGCAGAAGCAGGTGGTGGCGGAGGCATACCGGGGCATGGCGTGGCGCGTACCGGAGATCCTCGCCCGCCTGGAGGAATCCGACGACCTCTACTTCGACGCGGTCAGCCAGGTCAGCATGGACACCTGGACCCGCGGCCGGGTCGTCCTGGTCGGCGACGCCGCGTCCTGCGTCTCACTCTTCGGCGACGGCTCGACCCTGGCGATGGCCGGCGCCCACAACCTGGCGACCGCGCTCAGCGAGGGGTCCGCCGACCTTGCGACCGCTTTCCGGCGGTACGAATCCAGCCACCGCAAGCTGACCACCCCGAAACATCGCCACGTCCACCGCACCGCGGCCCTCCTGGTCCCGGCCAGCCGGCTGGCCCTGGCCACCCGCAACCGAGTCGCCCGCCACCTCCTCAGCCGCGCCCGACCCGGCCCTCACCGCTGACCAGACCCCTCCCCGCCAGACCCCTCCCGCCAGAC
>NZ_LLZH01000351.1:0-36371 GCF_001509495.1 Actinoplanes awajinensis subsp. mycoplanecinus
GCCCAAAAGCCCCCCCGCCACCGGGGTCGGCCCCCCAGGGTTCCCCCCGCCCTACCCCCCGGAACCCACCGCCCCCCCCCCCGCCACCACCGCGACGACCAGCCCGAACCCGCCCACCGCCGAGCACCCGAACCCGACCTGCACGATCCGCCCCGGTGACACCCTCTCGACGATCGCCCGCCGGCGCCTCGGCGACCCGGACCGCTGGCCCACCATCTTCCGACTCAACCGTGGCACCACGTTCCCCGAGGTCGGTGGCCGCCTCACCGACCCCGACGTGATCTACCCGGGCTGGAAACTCCGCCTGCCGACCACGGCCACCACCCCCGCATCCGGTCACTGCACCGGCAAGACCGCCCCCGCCCGCCATCAGCCGGCACCGACTCGCCGACCGCATCCGGGCGCCGGCGCCACGACACCGCCCGCCCCCTCACCGCAGGCGACACCACCGACCGATGGCCACTCCGGGAAGGCGATCACCTTCAGCGCCGCCGGGCTGACGATCGCCGGTTTCGTGTACGCAGGGGGTCTGCTGTGGCGTCGACGCCACGACAACCGCCCCGCCGTGCACGCCACTGCCACCAGCCCGGCACCTCACCCCGTCGGTGCGCTCACACTGTTGCGGCGCTCTGGTCGTACCGAAAAAGTCGCCCTGCCCGACCCGCAACCGGCCGCAAGCGAACCGCCCACCCCGGACAACCCGGTCACCGCGCTGGTCGGACCCGGCGCTCCCGACGCCGCCCGAGCCGCCCTCGTCGCCGTGCTCACCGGCAGCACCGGCCACGCCGTCTCCCCCGCGGCGACCGTGACCGACCTGCTCGGCGACACCCCGGCCGGGCCCGCGCTCGCCGTCACCCCCGACTTCGCGCACGCGCTCGCCACCGTCGACGAGGAGATCATCCGGCGCAGCCGGCTCACCGACGACCTCGACGACGGCGCCACCCTGGACGCGCCGGGCCTGCTGCTGCTCGCCGAGGTGCCGGAGTCGGCCTGGCACACCCGGCTGGCCGGTACCGCCCGGCTCGGCGCGCCGTTGGGCATCGACGTCACCCTGCTCGGTGACTGGCCGTCCGGCACCACCCTGACCGTGACCGAGGACGGCACCACCGAGCGCGGCGCCCTGGCCGTGCTCGACCCGCAAGCAGCCGCCACGATCCTCGCCGGCGTGGCTGACACCTCAGGCCAGCCGGTCACGGCCGGGCGAGTCAACGCCCGCGTGCTCGGCCGGCCCGCCATCCTCGGCCGCGACGGCACACCGGTCCGCGGGCTGCGCAGCAAGGCGCTCGAACTGTTCGTCTACCTGGTGCTCAACCGCGACGGTGCCGCTCTCGGCGACATCATGGAAGCGTTGTGGCCCGACGTCACCCTGCAACGCGCCACCGACCGGCTCTCCACCAGCGTCGCCAACCTGCGCACCGTCATCCGCGCCATCATCCGGGCCGGCACGACCACTGACACCGGCCGTCTCGAGCCGGTCGTCAACACCGGCGGCCGCTACCACCTCAACGCCGACCTGATCGACGTCGACTGGTGGCAGATCCTCGACACCCACAAGGCCATCTCCGTGGCCGTCGACGACGAGGCCCGGCTGCACCAGCTGCGCGAGGTGATCGCCGTCGCCGCGGGCCGGTCGCTGGCCGAGGACGCCGGATACGACTGGATCGGCACCGATCGTGAACATGCCCGCCGGCTGCTGATCCGCATCCATCTCCAGGCCGCCCGCCTGCTCACCGACGCGGACCCCCAGGTCAGCCACACCTGGTACGAGGCCGCCAGCGACTACGACCCGAGCAACGACGATCTCGCCCGTCAGGCCCTGCACGCCGCTGCCCGCCTCGACGACATCACCGCGATCCACCACCGGTGCGAACGCCTGCGCCGCGCGCTCGCCGACGCCGGGCTGCCCATGCACCCCGACACCGAACGGTTCGCCGCCGACCTGCTGCGCGAAACGCCCGCCACCCACCGCTGACGACGCCGGCGACCGGCGACCCTCACCATCGAGACGGCGGCGTCGCCCTGCGCTCTCCACGTTCGACACCTCCCGTTCAACTCCCGTTTTGGGGAAATTCACAGGGGGCGCCGAGGTTCTCTTGACCTGCGACCGGTCAGCTACTCATCGATGGAGACACCGGGTGACGATCAAGCCGGGCACGCACTGCGCGCGCCGGGCAGGCTGCATTCCTTCAATCGGTACGAGATCAAGTACCTGTTGCCCAGTGACCGGATCCCCCGGCTGCGCGCCGAGCTGACCGCCCGGATGACGCCGGACAGTCACGGCGTCAACGGCGGCTACGGGGTGTGGAGCGTCTACTACGACACCCCGGACCTGCGGTTCTACTGGGAGAAGATCGAGGGCCTCAAGTTCCGGCGCAAACTGCGCATCCGGCACTACGGTGACCGTTTCGCCGTGGGTGACGACACCGAGGTGCACGTCGAGATCAAACAGCGGGTGAACCGGGTGACCCAGAAGCGCCGGGTGGCGGTGCCCTACCGGCTGGCCCGGGAGCTCTGCGACGGCCGGGTGATGATCGAGCACGGGCCGGCCCAGCGCGCGTTCCTCGAGGAGGTCCTCGAGCTGGTGTCGCTGCTGGACCTGCGGGCGGTCGCGATGACCGGCTACCAGCGCGAGGCGTACGTCGGGCAGGACGCCGACCTGGGCCTGCGGGTCACCATGGACCACCGGGTCCGCGGCCGGGACCGGGACTTCCCGTTCGACGCCGGCGCCGAGAACCGGCTGATCGTGCCGGCCCGGATGTCAGTGATCGAGTTCAAGGCCAACGAGCGGGTCCCGTACTGGCTGACCGATCTGGCCGCGCGCCTGGACATGTCGGTGGTCCGGGTCTCCAAGTACTGCCAGGCGGTCGAGGCGTTCGGCCGCGCCCCGCGCTCGATCTTCCACATCCCCGCCACGAGCGAAGACGTCCCCACCACGGGGGAAGACGTCCCCGCCACGGTGGGAGACATCCCCGCCACGACGCAAGACGTCCCGTCCGCTGAGGACATTTTCGCCACCACGGAAGACAAAGAGGTCTGATCCCCATGCCCTTCGACGTCCAGGATCTCTCCGGCACGTTCAGCGTCGGCGACATCGCCATCGCGCTGAGCCTGTCGTTCCTGCTCAGCGCCATGATCGCGTGGATCTACCGGTTCACCCACCGCAACGTGTCCTACAGCCAGTCGTACGTGCAGACCCTGGTCATCCTGGGCATGCTGATCTCGCTGATCATGCTGGTCGTCGGTTCCAACATCGCCCGCGCGTTCGCCCTGGTCGGCGCGCTCTCGGTGGTCCGGTTCCGCAACGCGATCAAGGAGACCCGCGACGTCGGCTTCATCTTCCTGGTGATGGGCGTCGGGATGGCCACCGGCACCCGCTTCTACAGCCTGGCGATCGTCGCGGCCATCGTGATCAGCCTGGTCATCGTGGTGATGTTCCGGTTCAACTGGTTCGCCAACAACGTGCAGCGCCAGGTGGTCAAGGTCCAGGTTCCGCCGGACGGCAACTACACCGAGCACATCCAGGACGTGCTGATCGCGCACACCAGCGAGTTCGAGCTGGTCAGCATGGAGTCGATCCGGGGCGGGGCGTTGACCGAGCTGATGTACACGATCCGGTTGAAGAAGGGCCAGGAACCGGGGCGGCTGATCGCCGCCCTCGGCGAACGCACCGGAGGGCAGCGGGTCACGGTCCTCACCGGGTACGACCAGACGGATCTGTGATGCTCCCCCGCAGACTGGCGCACCGGATCCCGGTCCGGGTCCGGCACTACTGGAAACTGCTCGCCACCTGCGTGGCCGTGCTGCTGGCGCTGGTGGTCACGTTCAGCACGGTCCGGGTCGCGCCGCTGGTGACGAGTGCCAGTGACGAGAGCGGCGACCGGGTCAGCGTGGACATCGCCGGCACCACCGACCTGTTCGACGCGACGAAGGCGCACAGCCTGCGGTTGACCTTCCGTGACAAGGACTACCAGGAGCTGCTGGACGCGTACCGGACCGACGGCGCGAAGGAGTATCTGGAGGCCGACCTGGTCGTCGACGGGGTGAGCCTGCCCAGCGTCGGCCTGCGGTTGAAGGGCAACTCGACGCTGCGGAGCATCGCCGGTGGCGCAGGCGGCCGCGGCGGAGGCTTCGGCGGCGGCTCATCGATCAACACCGCCGAGCCGGAGACCATGCCGTGGCTGATCCGTTTCGACCAGTACGTCGACGGCCGTCGCTATCAGGGACACCGGGAGATCGCGGTCCGGGTCGGCGGGATGGGCGGCGGCGCGGCCGTGCCCAACGAGGCGGTGGCGTTGACCGTGCTGGCCGCCGCGGGTGAGACGACCCAGCGCTACGCGTACAGCAGCTTGTCGGTCAACGGCAGCCCGGCCGTGGCCCGGTTGATCGTCGAGCACCCGGACGAGAACTTCGCGACCTCGATCGGCTCGGGTGTGCTCTACAAGGCGCTCGCGTCCAGCCAGTTCACCGATCAGGGCGACGACCCGACCGCGTACGCCGACGACTTCAAGCAGATCAACCTGAAGGGCAGCCAGGACCTGCAGCCGGTGATCGACCTGGTCAGGTGGGTGAACACCAGCAGCGACGCCGACTTCGACGCGCACCTGGCCGATCACCTGGACGTGGCGTCGTTCGCCCGCTACGCCGCGACGCAGAACCTCCTGCTCAACTTCGACGACATGGCTGGTCCGGGCCGCAATTACTACCTTTGGTACAACCTGAGCAGCCGCCGATTCCGTGTCGTGGGCTGGGACTACAACCTGACGTTCTCCGGCGACGCGAGCCAGGACCCGCACGAGACGGTCAGCATGGGCGGTTTCGGACGTGGCGGTGGCGGTCAACCGGGTGGCGGCCAGCCCGGCGCGGGTCAGCCCGACGGTGGCCAGGCCGGTTTCCCCGGCGGCTTCCCGGGCGGCGGGCAGCTCCCGGACGGCCTGCAGCCACCCGGCGGCGGGCCGAACGGCGGTGCGCCCGACGGCGGCGGGATGCGCGGCGGGGGTGGCTTCGGCGGGCACAAGCTCAAGGAGCGTTTCCTGGCCAGCAGCGCCTACCGGCCGGCCTATGACCAGGCCTACCGCGAGCTGTACCAGAAGATCTACGGCAACGGCGCGGCGCTGAGCGCTGTCGACGGGCTCGCCAGGGTGCTGGGCACGATCGACGGCACCGACGCCAAGACCGAAGCTGATCAGTTGCGCGCGACGATCCGGCAGCGCACGGAAGCGTTGGCCGCCAGCGCAGTGATCGCCGGTTCGTGACCTGTTTCGTACCAAAAATGCTTGATGCGAACCGGCAACCGAACAGCGACCCGGAGGCCACCGGCCTGCGATCAAAGGCGCCCGCAGGGCGACGAAGTGAAGGGTGAACCTGGCAGCGAGTCAGGCGCCGCACGTCGAAGGGTATTCCTTGCGCAATCTCCTCCGTAGCTTCGCCCTGGCCGCCTTCATCGCCCCGGCCGCCGCCGGTCTGCTGATGAGCGCGTCCCCGGCAGAGGCCGCGCCGGCGAAGGCCAAGGCCGCCGAGCAGACCCTGCAGGCCGACATCATCCGGCTGACCAACGTGCAGCGCACCGCGCACGGCTGTGCCGCGCTGACCGTCAACGACCAGCTCACCGACGCCGCCCGCGGGCACAGCGCGTGGATGGGCAAGACCGGCGATTTCTCGCACACCGGGCGGGGCGGCTCGAACTTCGTGGCCCGCGCCAAGGCCGCCGGGTACGCCAAGCCGTCCGCGGAGAACATCGCGTGGGGTTACCGCAGCGCGGACGAGGTCGTCGGCGGCTGGATGCGCAGCCCGGGTCACCGTCAGAACATCCTCAACTGCAAGTCGACGACGGTCGGCGTGGGCGCGGTCTACTCGGCCGGCGGCACCCCGTACTACACCCAGGACTTCGGTTACTGATCACTTCCGGACGTCGGTCCCCGTCACTCGTCGAGTGGCGGGGACCTTCGCCGTGTCGTGCCGTGCCGTGCCGTGCCGTGCCGTGCCGTGCCGTGTCAGAAGAACGGCACCGGGGTGACCACCGGTTCGCGGTCGTCGACGTCGTAGGTCAAGCCGGAGATCACCTCGACCACCCCGGCGACCTGCCGGGACAGCCGCTCCACGAGTTCGGCCGAGGAGTACCGCCCGACCCGCCCGGACAACCGCACCACCCCGTCGGTGACGGTGACCGTCACGCTCGCGGTGTCGTCGACCAGGAACGCCCGCAGCACACCGGTCTCGACGTCGGTCTGAATGTCCAGATCCGGTCGCAGGTACGTCTTGAGCAGGTCACCGCGGGACACGATCCCGACCAGCCGCCCGAGGTCGTCGACGACCGGCAGCCGCTTCACCTTCTCCACGTCCATCCGCCGGGCCGCCGCCGCGATCGGCGTGCTGGCCAGCGCCACCACCGGCGGGCCGCTCATCAGGCCGGTCGCGGTCCGGGCCGTCGCCTTGGCCCGCTCGCCGCGCCGGCGGCCGCGCTCGAAGATCCGCGGCGCCTCGTCCCCGGCGTACTCGATCTTGCGGAGCAGGTCGGTCTCGGAGATCACCCCGATCACCCGGTGACCGGTGTCGACCACCGGGACAGCGCTGAAACGCCGCTCGACGAGCAGGTCGACCACGTCACGGTAGGAGGTCTGCTCACTCACGGACACGACCGCCTTCGTCATGACGTCACCCACGGTCCAGGTCCTCATCGCCATTCCTCCTTCGGCTCTGCCCCAAGCCTTCTCCCGGCGCGGCCCGGCACACAGGGCCACAGGTCCCGCCCGTACCGGACCGGCCGGCTCTGCCCGCGCGCATCGAGATGGATGACGATCGGGATATGCGAAATCCCGCGATCGTCGTCGCCACCGACGGCGCCGAATCGGGCACCACCGCCGTCCGCTGGGCGGCCGGCGAGGCCCGGCGACGCCAGCAACCGCTCCGTGTCGTCCACGTCCTGGACTGGGACTGGACCACCGCCCGCTACGACTTCGGCGGCGGCACCTTCGAGACCGCCCGCCGGCTCGCCGAGACCGTCGTGGCGGTCGCCGGCCGGGAGGCCCGCGAGGCCGCACCCGGCGTCGAGGTCACCACCGACGTCCTGATCGGCAACCCCACCGCCCAGCTGCTGGCCGATTCCGGTCACACCGAGCTGCTGGTGCTGGGCACCCGCGGCAAGGGCGGTTTCGCCGGGCTGCGGATCGGCTCGGTCAGCCAGCGGATCGCGACCCACGCCCGCTGCCCGGTCGCGGTGATCCGCTCGCAGGAGCCCGGGGCGGAGCGCGGCCCGGTGGTCGCCGGGGTCGACGACTCCCCCGGCGCGGACGCCGTGCTGGAGGCCGCGTTCACCGCCGCGCACGACCGGCACACCGCGCTCACCGTGATCCAGTGCCGGCCGCGGGCCACCCCGGAACTGCAGGACACCGCCCGCGCCGACCTGATGGCGCACGTCGCGCCGTGGCGGGAGAAGTTCCCGGACGTCCCGGTCGGGGTGCTGCTCTCCCCGGACGGCGCGGCCGCGACGTTGGTCGCCGCCTCGCGCGACGCCGGCCTGGTGGTGGTCGGCAGCCGCGGCGCCGGCCTGATCGCCGGCACGCTGCTCGGCGGGACCAGCCTCCAGCTGCTGCAACACGCCGAGAGTCCGATCCTGATCGTCCGGAGGCCGTGATGCGCGCCCTGGTGCTCTACGAGTCGATGTTCGGCAACAGCGCGATCGTCGCCCGCCTGATCGCCGACGGCCTGGCCACCGGATGCGAGGTCACTGTCGCCGACATCCGCGAGATGGTCACGGATCCCGGAACCGGAACCACCGCCTCGGTCACGAAGACCGGAACCGGAACCACGGCCCCGGTCGCGGGTGGGACCGGGGCGCCGGGCGGGTTGACGCCCGCACTGACCGATGTCGACCTGCTGGTCCTCGGCGGCCCCACGCACGCGTTCTCGATGAGCCGCCCGGCCACCCGGGCCGACGCGGCGCGGCAGGGCCCGATCCGCGACGGCGCCCAGACCGCCGGGATCCGCGACTTCCTGGACCGGATGCCGCAGCTGGCCGGGGTGCGGGTGGCCGCTTTCGACACCCGCGCGGACACCCGGTTGCCGACCGGGTCCGCGGGCCGCAAGGCGATGCGCCGGCTGCGCGGACTCGGCGGCCGGCAGGTCCTGGAACCGGCCAGCTTCCGGGTCGAGTCGGCGCAGGGCCCGCTGGCTCCCGGCGAGGAGGCGCGGGCGCGGCAGTGGGGCGAGACGCTGGCCCTTTCGGTACGTCATCAAAGCCCCGCAACCGCCCCTCCCGCGGGCTAGCGGCAGCACCCTGACGGTCGTCGCAACCCCTGAGCCGTTCAGGAGTTACCACGCTCAGGGGTAGACGGTCAGCGCGGGCGCGACGGCGATGCTGACGAGCTGCTGCTCGGTGAGCCCGCCGCGGGCCAGCGCCGACACCATCGTCCCGTCGGCGTGCAGTGCGACCACGTCCACGGTGCCGGTCGAGGTGCGGATCAGCACCGGCTGGCCGTCGTGCTGCTCGACCCGGCAGGTCACCTTGAGGCACCGGCTCGCCCGCCAGGCGTCGAAGCCGGCCGCGGTCGTCTCGGACCCGCGTACCCGCACCTCGAGGTCGCCGCCGGCGACCCGGAACGCGGTGAAGTAGCCGTGCCCCCCGACGAGCTTTGCGATCTCGGCCGGCAGCGGTGGCGTGATCGTGGCGTCCGGGAGCTGGCCGGTCAGGACCGTGGTCAGCGCGTCGCCGAGACGACCGGCCCCGGCCAGGCACGACTCGGTGACCGCCCGCAGCGGCGGTTTACCGGTGAGCAGGCCGTCATCCAGCTGCGTGCTGATACCGCAGGACGGCGGCTCCTCCGAGGCGACCGCCGGTGGGGGCGCCGCGCTGGGCGCATCGGCGTGTCTGGCCGGTTGCTGCGCCACCACGATGCCGCCGACCAGCGCTGCGGCGAGGGCGGTGCCGGCGACGGCGTAGCGGCGGCGGGTGCGCCGGCGTTCGCCGGTCATCAGCTGGTCGAGGTCGATGCTGGTGGGCGGCGGGTTGTCGGTGGCGGCCAGCATGGCCTGGGTCAGATCCACAGCGGGTCTCCCTCGTTGAGGCCGGCCCGCAGCGACTCCAGCGCCCGGGCGGCGTGACTTTTGACGGTGCCCTCGCTGCAGCCGAGCGCCTGCGCGGTCTCCTCGACGGACAGGTCGCAGAAGTAGCGCAGGACGAGCACGGCGCGGCGGCGCGGGGGCAGCCGGGAGAGGAGGGAGAGCAGGTCGAGGCGCTGGTCGGTGTCCGCGCCGTCGGCCGGGCGGTCCGGCAGGCGGTCGGTGAAGGACTCGCGGCGCCACGGGCGGCGGCGTTCGTCGAGCCAGGCCGTCATCAGCATGCGCCGGGTATACGCGTCGAGATGCTCCATCTCCGACACGCGCTTCCAGTGCCGCAGCAGCTTGACCAGCACGGTCGACGTCAGATCATCGGCCAGATGCCAGTCGCCGCACAGCAGATACGCGGTGCGGCGCAGGCGCTCCAGGCTGGCCGTGACGTATTCGCGGTAGGCCTGCTCGGTGGTCATCCGTACTCCCTCCCCGTTCCGGGTTCACAGGGTGAACGGAGACCGCACCGCGCCAGGTTGCCTACCGGATCGTGAATTTTCCGCCCGGCGGCGAGGGCGATGCCGCTGCGGAGCCGGTGCGGTGCCGCTCACCGCCGAACGGGCCACCGGCCACGAGCCCATCCACGCACTCGGTGCGTGATGAGTCCGCGCTGAGCACCCCAACACCGGTACCGCCGCAGCCACCGGCAGAGCAGATCATCGAAGGCATCCGGATCTGTTTGATATGCAGGTGATCGTGAGGCTCTTCCTCTCCATGAACTTCTCGCCCCGCTTAGTGGTCCGAGCCGGAAGCCCATCGGGGGTTGACGAGTGACGGGGCCGGTCAGGGTTTGGGGGTGATGGTGCCGATGTGGATGTCGCAGACGAAGTCGAAGGCTTCTTCGGTGCTGCCGCTGAACCAGACCTGGCTTTCGTAGCTGTTGCTGCTGGCCACGTAGATCGCGGTGCCCCAGCGGTGTGCGGATCCGCCGTAGCGCAGCCGCATCAATGGCATCTGGTCCCCGTCGGTCAGTTCACCGGTGACGTACGCGAACTGGCCGCGGTAACGAACGTCTACCGCGGTCAGCTGCGGCCACTTCAGCTTCGCGTGCTCACGCAGCCGCTGCGCCAGAGAAATCTTGGTGGACTCGGGAATCGCGGGCATGGATCACATCCTGCCCTGCGGCGTGTCGATATCCGCGGCGGCACATGACACCGTGCGCTACTGGCGCGGACGAAGGCCTGCCCGGCCTGGCCGACCGGCAGACCACCGCGGTTCACACCCGTGCAAGTCGCCGAGGTCAAAGCGATGGCCTGCCAGCTGCCCGCCGAACTCGCGGTTCCCTTGTCGCGGTGGAGCTGCCCGGACCTGGCGCACGAGGCCATCGCCCGCGGCCTCGTGCCGGCAATCCCCGCGTCCACGATCCGACGGATCCTCGCCGCCGACACCATCAAGCCCTGGCAGCACCAGTCCTGGATCTTCATCCTCGACCCGGACTTCGCCACCAAAGCCAGCCGGGTACTCGACCTCTACGCCCGCACCTACGACGGCGAACCGCTCGGCGTCGACGAATACGTCGTCTCCAGCGACGAGAAACCAGCATCCAGGCCCGCTGCCGCTGCCACCCCACCCTGGCACCCGGCGTCGCCCGCATGATGCGGGTCAACCACGAATACCAGCGCGGCGGCGCCTTGGCCTACCTGGCCGCCTACGACGTCCACCAGGCCCGCGTCTTCTCCCACTGCTCGGCCAAGACCGGGATCATCCCGTTCATGACCCTGGTCGAGAAGGTCATGACCCAAGAACCCTACGCATCGGCCAAGCGGGTGTTCTGGGTCGTCGACAACGGCTCCTCGCACCGCGGCCAAGCCGCGATCGGCCGCCTCACGAAACGGTTCCCGAACGCCGTCATGGTCCACACCCCGACCCACGCCTCCTGCCTGAACCAAGTGGAGATCTTCTTCTCGATCGTCCAACGCAAGGTCGTCACACCCAACGACTTCACCAGCCTTGAACAGGTCGAAGACCGACTCACCGCCTTCGAGCAGCACTACAACGCGACCGCCCGGCCCTTCAGATGGAAGTTCACCCCGGCCGACCTCGAGGACCTCATGGCCCGGATCGAGCGACACGAACAGAAAGAGCAGAACCTCCAACAACCTCCCGGCTGCGACCACCAGCCTGCCGGACTGGCCCACGCCGCATAACCCCCGAAGAACTTACGGAGTGGACCACTTAGCAAACAACTGAAGTCCCAACGACGGACCAGGTTGAGACGCCAGGAAGTCCGCCTAAGTTGTAAAATATGGATGGAACGATGTAGATGCGTAGCCGACCCAGTCAGTGTAGTGGCTAATTTGGTTAATGAGCCGCGCTAAGGCGTACCCCTGCATTCCCTCACCAAGTTCGGAAACGTGGAAGGAATTCGCCTCAATCCTGTCTCCAAGATGCGTCGTGGAGGCCTCGATATGATAGGAGATGGTGTAACGCCTATTAACTATTGCACAGATCCTACTTCTGGCGTGAGCATCGATACCTTTATCGTCTACATACGCCTGCAGATGCCCTAAACAAGTATTCGCCTGAGCTCCGTCGTAACCGAACATCCAAAGTGTGGGATGCCGTTGAGTGTATGCAGCAAAGGGGTCATTTCGGAGCGTCGGGAAGGTCAAGACGTCGGGCGACGGCGCGGGAATGGAGAGCAGTCCGTCCAGTGAGTCAAATATCGCCGCCTTGTCCAGATCAGATTTAACACTGATGGCCGCAGCCACTGCCTCGGTCATCACGAACGGACGATCGTTCGCTTCGAACCTTAAGCCCAGATCGTTCGTTACTAGAACATCAATCTGCGCCGACTCTTCCCCTAAATGGGAGACAACCGTGCCACCGAGTTGTGCGTTAAGCCGAGTTGGGAGATGGAGGTTGAGAAACTCGACAAGCGGCTGCTCGCGATTGTGACCTATCGTGAGTTTATGGCTTGAGTGCCCCGCGATACCGCCCTTGGCGGCTAGAAGGTCCGCGGCCGAATTGAGATAAGAATTGACTCGATTCACGCGATCATTATAGTGCGCGAAGGCATCTAGTGCGTCGTGATTCTGTTGTCTTACGTAATGTTGGTGTGGTTGGCTGTCCCGGTGGAGTTGACGGCCGACGAGCGCGCTGAGTTGCGTGCGCTGACCACGAGTTCGGAAGTGTCGGCGGCGATCGGGACGCGGGCGCGGATCGTGTTGTGGCATGCCGAGGGCAGGATGAAGAAGGACATCGCCGTCCTGGCGGGGGTGTCGCGGCCGACGGTGGATCTGTGGCTGGGCCGGTATGCCACTGACGGTGCGGCGGGTCTGCTGGCGGCGAAGCCTGGCGGGCCTCGTGAGCAGGTCAGCGCGGATGTCCGGTCGCGGGTCCTGGCGCTGACCCGCACGACACCGCCGCAAGAGACCGGGTTGTCGCACTGGTCGACCCGGACGATGGCCGACTACATCACCCGCACCACCGGCGCGGGCGTCTCGCATCATTGGGTGGCGAACCTGTGGCGTGAGCACGGCCTCAAGCCGCAGAAGCAGGGCACCTTCAAACTCAGTAAAGACCCCGCGTTCGCGGACAAGGTCGCCGACATCGTCGGGCTGTATCTGGACCCGCCCGGCGGAGCGGTTGTGCTCAGCCTCGACGAGAAAACCCAGATCCAGGCCCTGGACCGCACCCAGCCCTTGCTACCGATCGAGTTCGACAAGTCCGAGCAGCGCACCCACTACTACGTGCGGCACGGCACCACCAACCTGTTCGCCGCGCTCAACGTGACGACCGGCGAAGTGATCGGTGACTGCGTGCCGTCACGTAACGGGCCCGCGTTCCTGGCCTTCCTGAAGAAGGCCGTCGCCCCGCACGCCGGCCGCGAAATCCATGTAGTGCTGGACAACCTGTCCACCCACACCACCCCGGACGTCAAAGCCTGGCTGGCCGCGAACCCGAACGTCCACTTCCACTTCACCCCGACCGGATCCAGCTGGCTGAACCAGATCGAGACCTGGTTCGGGATCATCACCCGCCAAGCCATCCGCCGAGGCACCTTCGCCTCCGTGCAGATCCTCGTGCGGACCATCCGCGCCTACATCGCCTCCTGGAACACCGACCCGCGACCGTTCCAGTGGACCGCGACCACGAACGAGATCCTCGCCAAGGTCCGGCTTACCCAACGCAACATCAAGAAACTCGTCGCGAACAACACCAAGCAAATCGATCAGCATCACGATGCACTAGCAGGCGTCCCGGCTCAACTCATCGAGTACGCCACTGGCTTAGTGGCCTTCACACGGATTGCCTCGGCCCGCGCGGGCCGAGGCAATCGAGTGTTTGACTAAGTGGCGCCTACCAGTTAAGAGCTCCTAACGCGATCTTCATCCAGTCCATTTGATCAAGCGGCGCCAGCAGATCATGGTGCAGGCGAGGTTGACGAGACTGTCGTGGATTTCGAGCCGGCGTTCCCAGCGGACTGCGATCCGACGGAACTGGTGCAGTAGCGCGAAGGTCTGCTCAACGACGTAGCGCAGCTTGCCCAGGCCCTTGATGTTGGGCGTTTTCGGTTTGGCGATGATCGGTTCGGTGCCGCGCTCGCGGCAGGCCTGGCGGAAGGCTTCGCTGCTGTAACCCTTGTCGGCCAGCAAAACCTCGAAGCGTCGGCGGGGCAGGCCCGGCCGGCCGGCTATCGGCGGGTAGCAGTCGAGCAGATCAAGCGCGCGGCTGATGTCAGGCACGTTCGCGCCGTTGGTCAGCACATAGATCGGGGTGCCGTTACCGTCGCAGATCAGATGGTGCTTCGAGCCGGATTTACCGCGGTTGACCGGCGACGGACCTGTCCCGGCGCCCCTTTTTGCGTCGATGTGACTACCGTCCATCGCCGCTCTCGACCAGTCGATCCGGTTCGCCTCGTTCAGCTTCGCGAGCAGTATCTGGTGCAGCTGGTCGAAGACTCCCGCCTCGGTCCAGCGCTCGAGACACCGCCAGCAGATCATCCCGGAGCCGAAGCCGAGTTCCTGCGGTAGATCTTCCCAACCGATCCCGGTGTGCAGCACAAACAGGATGCCCTGCAGACAAGCCCGGTCCGGAATCGGCTTCGGCCCCGGCGCCTTCAACGGCCACGGTGGCAGCACCGGCTCGATCAACGCCCACAAATCGTCATCAACATCCCACGGCCTGGCCATGACCAGCGACGAGACGGATCTTCACGTCGTAACGCTGATCAACATCGATTCAGCAGATCGTGTTAGGAGCTCTTAGCGTCGCCGAGCTCGTCCTGGTCGGCGGGCAGGAGACGGTGGAGTTCGGCGCGGATCTTTCCGAGGTCGTCGATGCCGGTCAGGTTCCGAGCGAGCAACTCGCCGGAGTCTGCAGGAGAGGCAAACAGCCGCAAGTGCCTGCTTCACGATCGACGAAGATGATGATTCGCGCGGCGAGGTGCGACCGGCGGATCCACCGATGAATCGCAGACTGAGCGGCGCGTCGACCAGGAACGTCTAAACGCTTGCGATCCTCTCGACTGCTTGCGCGAATCGGCTCCGCAGGTCGCCGTGGCCCAACCGCTCCAGGTGTGACAGGTCGGCCCGATCACGATCCAAGGCTTCGGCGAGCAGCAGGCTGCGTCCGCGCTCCAGGCTCTGCACGGCCGACTGCGGATCGCCGACCCGGACCTGCGCGTATGCGGCCCCGGTAGCGAATCGACCGGCGTTGAGCAACCACAGTTCCTTGTGCCGGCGCAACAGCTGCGTCTGGAACAGATTCCGCACCGCGGACATCCCGTACTCGTAGGCGGTGACCGCTTCCGCCCAGGATGACCGCTTGGTTGCCCAGTTTCCCCACGTTCCGGCGGGGCTCAGCACCTCGCCGGGACTGCTGATCGACCCTACGTGGCAAGCCTCCGCGAATACTGAGCTGATCCGCCCGGCAGTTCGCGGATCAGGATCGTCGGCGTCTGCGGCGATCAGGGCGAGTCCCATGTTGTTCAGGAACTTCGTGCGTCCGGGATCATCGGTCGTGACAGCACTCATCAAAGCCTCGCGAATCTCGATGACCTTCGCCAGGTCGTCGGCGTCGCCCGATGCCTGCCAGCGGCACAGCAGCGATGATGCCCAGTTGTCGAGATAGGCCGGCCGGTCAGGATGGTCATCGGGCATGGCCCGGAGAGCTTTCTCCTGCGCGGCCACGGCACGTTGGAGGTCGCCCATGTCACCGGTGGCCAGATGCCGTTCGGTGAGTGCCCGGCCGAGATTCTGGAGGCAGATGGCGAGATCGGGTCCGGCCGTGACGTCCAGCAGCGAAGAGGCGAGTTCGATGATCAGGTCGAGATCGCCAAGGTGGCGGGTGTGCTGATATCGCGTGGAGATCACCAACGCGAAAGTGTTCATGGCGGGCATACGGCGGCGCGGATCGTGCTGTGGATCTGCCGCTGCATCGAAGACGGCAGCTGCGGCTTCTTCCAGATATCCCAATTCGCCAGTGTGTTCGTACATGTCTCGCAGCGCGAGAGCATAGTTGTTGAGGGCCGTAAGTCGTCCGAGTGAATCAGCTTCGTACGCCTGCGCCGCCTGGCTGTGGAGAAACACCGCCTGACTGAGATCGGGCCACGAGCCGAAGTGGAGATATCGGCTCCAGAGCGCGTTCGCCAGATTCGTGACGTGCCCCAGCACCTCCGGAGTGTCCGAGCCGGTGGCCTGCATTGCCTGCGCGTGGCATTCGACGGCCTGGTCGATGTCCCGGCGTTCGCCCCAGCGCTCGAACCGAGCGCGCCGGATCGTCCCGAGAATGTCGGCGCACAGCGTCGCTATCTCCGAGCCAGCCAGTATCTCCGCTACCGCTCGCTGCGCGGCGTCAACCGCGGCTTCGAGGTCCTCGTCTCCGCCGTGTGTGTGGTAGCTGTCGAGGAAATAGGTTCCGGCATCGGCGAGCGCGGCCACCCTCAGCCCCGGCTGGGCGCTGCTCATCGCGGGATGGCTCAGCAGCTTCCGATACGCCGACGTCAGGTTGTCGAGGTCCCCGACGTCCGACGATTCCCGATATCGCTCTCGCTTCTGCGCGACGTCCGCCAGCATTCCCGCCAAAACCTCCGGAGTCCGGGTGCGCCACCTGAACCGACCGTTGTTCATGTCTGATGCTCCTTCGCAGTGCGCAGGCCGTCGCCGGCCGGTCGAGGCAGCCAAGGCGGCGCGCCCGATCGAAGTCGGACTGGTGCGAGCGAGGTGAAGCGCCGGGTGGCCCTCTCGTAACGATCGGCGAGATCGCCGTGGCCCGCAACGCGCAGCCGATCCGCTGTCCTCCCGGCCTCCAACTGCTCGGACAGGTTCAACGCCCGCCCACCGTCCAGTGCCGCGACAGCACGGGCCGCCGCCCCGGTGCGCATCCACGCGTACGCCTCGCCGGTGGCGATCGCGGAACGCCGGGGCAGCCAGCGCTCCCGGTGGGGCCGGCTCTGCTGGGCGCCGAGCACCTGCCAGTGCGCGGCAGCGGCGGACGACAACGCCGTCGCCGCCTGCCGCCACCGGCCGGCCCGCAGGGCCCAAGCACCCCAGCCTGCGCTGACGTCGAGCCGGGCGACCGGGGTATCGGCCTCGGCGGCCGCCGCCCGGAACGCGCGCCCGGCGGCTGCGGTCTGTCCCAGAGCCTCCAGGGTTTCCGCGTAATCGTGCCGGACCAGGGCCCGGGCGGTCCGGTTGCGCCCCATGGCCCGCAGCGCCCGGCGATAGGTCGTCGCCGCCTCCTCAAGATCACCTTGCCACCGCAGAGCAACGGCCAGACCGGCCAGGATCTGCGCGCGTTCCGGTGAGCCCGAAGGCAGGGCGGCGACGGCTTCGCGGCCGAGAGTGACCGCCCGCTGCGGGTCGATCGACGTCACGGCATCGGCCAGCGCACTGATCAATCCCGGACGGTCAGGCGAGTCCGGACCGACCGCGGCCAGGGCCTGCTCGTGCACCGCGATCGCCTCGTCGGGGTCGTCCTCCGACAAGGCCATGGCCAGGTTGTTGAGCATGGCCGGATAGGCCGGCGAGCGCGGGTCGGTGGCGGCGAGCGCGGCCCGGTGCCGGGCGACCGACTCGGTCAGGTCGTCCACACGGCCCGCGGTGACGAACGCGTCGTGCAGCGACGAGGCCAGCCCGGCCGCGACCATCGGCCCGGACTCCTGTTCGCCCCCGGCCGACCGGGTCAGGTCGTCGGCGGCGGTCAGGTCGGCCGGGTCGCCGTCGTGGGCCCAACGTTCGGCGTGGTAGTCGGCCAACTGTCGCACCTGCGCGTCCGTGGCCGGCGCGTCCATCGCGGCGATCGCCTCGTCCAGGTCCGCCCGCCGTCCGGACCGCCGAAACCGCAAGAACAACACCGACGACAACCTTGCCGTACGCGAGGAGTCCGTCACGTCCCCGTCGAACGTCGATCCGAGAGCCGCCCGCGCCTCCCGGATCGACCGATCGAGGTCAGCGCGCGCCCCGCCGGCCAGGTACCGCATCATCAGCACCCGCCCGGTCGCCGACCGCACGGAAGCCGGCCGCCTTCGAACCCGGTTCAACGCCCCGGCCGCGTCGTTCAGATCAGCCACATCGCCGTACATCTGATACCTGCTGACCAACGTCTCCGCGTAGTAGGCGAGCAGGTCGGGGGCGCGGACCCGCCCGGAGATCGTGCTCCGGAACACGGCGATCGCCTCGTCCACATCGGCACGATCCCCGCCGCCCTCCCAGCGTTCGAGCAACGCGGCGGCCAGGTTCGACGCGTGCACCGCCGTCGTCTGCAAGGCCACCGCGTGCCGGCCGTGCTCGATCGCTGTCTCGAGGTCCCCACGCTCGAGGTGCCCGATCGTCAGACGGTCGTGGAATGCCGCCCGGAACGGCGACGACTCGGGCAGCAGCGCGAACGCCCGATCCCAGCAGTGCAGCGCCTCGTCGAGATCGTCCGAGTCGTCGCCGCCGTTCTGGTGGCGAGTGTGCCGGGCGGTCCCGAGGTTCACCCAGTGCATGGGCTCGTCCGGATCGGCGGTGACCGCCTGTTGCCCGAGGGCCACGGCTCGGTCGATGTCCGCCCACCGGTGAGTCAGGTCGAAGCGGTCCTGCAGCACGGTGCCGAGTTCGGTCAGGATGACCGGCCGCAGCGGGTCCGCCTGAGGCAGCAGGGCCAGCGCCTTCTCGTAGTCGGCTCGGGCCTGCGACAACTCGCCTCGCTCCTGGCGGCAGGCGGCGCGCTGCCGCAGCAGGGCGGCCCGGGTGAGCGGATCGGGGCGGGAGCGCAGCGCCACCTGGACGATCGCCGTCGCGGCTTCGAGATCGGCGTCCCGGCCGCGCGACCGATACCGCTGCACGAGCGCCTCGGCACGGTCGGCCGCGCTCACCGGCGTACCTCCGAAGTCCTCAGCCGGACCGCGGCCGTGCGGTACCGGGCGGCCAGGTCCGGTGCGGTTTCGGCGAGGGCGCGCAGGTCGGCGCGGTCGCGTTCCAGCGCGTCGGTGAGCAGCCGGGCGCGACCCCATTCGAGCCGGTCGACGGCGGTCGTCGTCTCACCGAGCCGCAGATGCGCGTAGGCGGCCGCGGCCGGCAGGGTCCGGACGGCGAACAGCCATGCCTCGACGTCGGCCGGGGACAGCTGGCGGCGCAGCAGACGGTCGGCGGCGGTGACCGCGGCGCCGTACGCGCCGGCCGCGTCCGGCCAGTGCTGCCGGGACGTCGCCCAGTCGCCGTAGGCCTGCGCGCTGCGCAACCACGTCTCCCCGAGCGTCGGCTCGACCACCGCGGACCGGTAGGCGTCCTCGGCCTCCTCGGCGTCGCGCGGGTCGCCGCCGAGTTCGTACCTCGCTCGTAGAACGTTGGCCAGCTTGAGAGCCTGCCCTGCGTGCCGGGCGACCGCCACGGCTTCGTCGGCGTCGGCCCGATCGCCGGTCACCGTGTGCCGGTTGAGCAGCCCCATCGACAGATTGGCCAGGGCCGCGGGCCGCTCGGGCGAGGTCGCGGGCAGGGCGGCGAGTGCGGCCCGGTAGGCGTCGAGGGCCAGGCCCAGCGCTGCCGGGTCGCCGGTGGCGGTCCACAGCGCCCGGTACGTGCCGCTGGCGTTGTTGTGTACGACGGCCGCGTGCGGGCCGGTTTCGGCGATCGCGATGCGGTGCAGTGTGACCGCCCGGTCGAGGTCGGCCGGGTCACCGCGTCGCTGCCACCGCATCCGCAGCGTCACGGCCAGCTGGTCGGGAGCGCTGTCGGCGTACGGTTCCAGCAGCGTCCGGGCCTGTTCGAGGTCGGGCAGGTCGCCGTCGCGCACGTAGCGGTCGCGCAGCACCAGGGCCAGGTTCTGCTGCCAATCGGGGTGGTCGGGTGAGCCCGGTGCGGTGTCCCGCAGCGCCTCCCGCAGCACGACTACGGCCTCGTCCAGGTCGGCCGGGCCACGTTCGGCCAGCACCGAGCCCAGGTCGGCCAGGCGGGCGGGCCGGTCGGGTGAGCCGGGTGTGCTCGCTGCGACGGCCGCACGCAGCAGCGCCACCGCGCGGTCCAGGTCGTCGGGCCGGCCGGTGAGCAGGTGACGTTCGGACAGGGCCACGCCGAGGTTAGTGAGCCACCGGGGGTCATCCGGAGCGGCGACCGAGTCGAGGGCCGCGACGGCCCGGTCCAGGTCGACGGGGTCACCGGCGATCCGGAACAGTTCGAGGCAGGCGTGCCCCAGAGCGGCCAGCGCCTGCGGGGCGTCGAGGCCGTCGAGCAGGGTGGCGGCCGTGGCTGGATCGCCGCTGGTGGTGAGCGCGGAGGCGTAGTTGACCGTGGCGGCCAGGTGACGGTCCGGGTCGGGGGCGCATCGCACCGCCTCGGCCAAGGTGTCCAGGGCCTGCGGCAGGTCGTGGCGTTCGGTCAGGACGAGACCGAAATTGCTCAGCACCGTCGACCGTTCCGGTAGGCCCTCGCCGGTCAGGGCCGCGGCCTTCTCGAAGATAGCGATCGCTATGTCGAGCATCTGCGGGTCGCCGCCGGCGAGGTAGCTCTTGTAGGCGCCGGCGCCGGCCACCGCGTAGTCCGGGACCTGCCGGACGTACGTGCGGACCTCCCGCGTCGCCGTGGCCGGGCCCACCTCGCCGGCCCGTCGCACCAGCGCCAGGTGCAGCAGGTACAGATCCGGGTCGTCGGCGTCCTCGGCGTACGCGGTGAGCCGCTCGAGCGCCTCATCCCGGTCGGTCAGGCGGTGCAGCAACCACCACTTGCGGATCCACCAGCGGGTCCGCAGCAACCGGTCGAGGGTGCTCACGGCCATACCCTCCGCAATTGCTCGGTCAGAAGCGCGGCCCGTCCGGACTCCAGGACCAGCACGGCTTCGGCAGGCAGACCACGCCGTAGCAGCGCACCCGCGGCCCGGGCCGGCACGCCCTGCGCCTCGCGGAGCCAGCCCTCCTTGGCCCGCCGGTGATGCTGGGCGACGACCAGCGCCGATACCGCGGCCAGGGACCGCAGATAGCCCCGGGTGGCCCCGGCCTGGTCGCCGTCGTCGGAGGACAGGATCCCGGCGGCGAGCCCAGCCGAGACGGCGGCGGCCGGGTCGCGCGCGGCGCCGGTACGCCAGGCCTCGTGCAACAGCCGCTCGGCCGTGTCCCGGTCGTGAGGCCCGATCGCCTGTCCGAGATTGTGCAGGTGACGGGCGTACCGCGGATCGGCCTGCGAGGTCGCGTCGAGCGACTCCTGGAACAACGCCACGGCCGGCTCCCACGCACCGAGCTTCTGCAGGCAGGCGGCGACCAGACCGAGCCGGGCCGACCGGTCCGGCGAGTCCTGCGGGGTCGCGGCCAGGGCGGCCTGCGCGCGGTCGGCCGCCACGGCCAGGTCGCCGGGGCCGGACCGCTGCAGCCGGGCGACCGCCGAGGCGGCGAGCCGGTCCCGGTGCGACGGCGACCGGGCCGGTGTCAGCCGCAGGGCCTCGTCGAGCAGGTCGACGGCCCGGTCGAGGTCGGCTCGCGTGCCGATGCGCAGGTAGCGGTCGCGTAGCGCGTCACCCAGGTTGGCCCGGCGGATCGGGCGGCGCGGTGAGTGCGGTGGTGTCGTGGCGACCGCTTCCTCGTAGGCCGCGACCAGTTGCTCCAGCGCCTGGACGTCGCCGGTCTCGTCGTACCAGCGCGACAGCGCGGTGCCCAGGTTGTCCAGCGCACCCGGCCGTTGGACGGGGGTCGCGGCGTCCAGAGCGGCGCGAGCGTCGGCGACGCTGTCGTCCACCTGTAGCTGGGCGGCGGACAGGTTCGCCTGCGTGATCCGGTAGTCCGGGGTACCGGGCGTGTCCAGCCGGAGGGCTTCGGCGAAGGCGGCAACGGCCCGGTCGAGGGCGTCGCCACCGTCACGCTGGTACAACTCCAGCAGCGCGCTGCCGAGATTGTTCAGCGCCACCGGGTTTCCCGGGGCGGCCTGCTCCGACAGACGGACCGCCTCGTCGAGCGCGTCGGCGTCACCATGGTGCCGCCAGCGGTGCAGCAGCGCGGCGGCCAGGTGACTGAGCCGCCCGGGGCGAGGCACCTCCAGCGCCGACCGGTAGGCCGACTCCGCCTCGGCGAGGCTCTCGGGCGCCCCAGTGGCCTGGTAATGGTCGAGGCGCAGGTGGCCGAGCTGCGTCCAGGCGGTCGCCCGGACCTCCGGGTCGTCCGCCCGGGTCCCGGAGCTCAGCATCGCGGCGCGCATGGTCCGCAGGATCCGGCGGTGCGCCGCGGTGCCCCCGGCCAATGGCGATCCGGCTCGCGCCCACTCCGCCTGCAGCTCGCCGAACGCATCGTCAGCCTCGGCGGTCAGCAACTCCGGCCGGGCGCGGACCAGCATGGCCAGTTCCTCACGCGTCCCGAGCTGGACGAACGCGATGATCAGCGGGCGCAGGCCGTCGGCGTCCACGCTCACTCCATCGGGAAGATGCGGTCGCGGGCGCGCAGGTGCCGCAGCGGCCAGAGCCGGAAGTCGAGGTCGTCCTGCTCACCGGGCTTACCGCGATAGAGGGTGGCGCGTTCTTTGCCGGCGGCGCAGGCTTGCTCGAAGGTCGCCTGACCGATCAGGGTGGTCTCTAGGAACCGCCATTTCCCGGAGCGCTTCCAGGTCTCCCAGGCGAGCAGAGCGTGACCGGGGAGCAGAACCAGAGCCGGGCTCAGGGACATCGCTTCGAGGAGGCTGGCCATCAGGACGGTGGCGTCGATGCAGTTGGCCTGGCGGTCGGTCAGGCTCTGACGCGGCAGACGGACCCGCTGCGCGGTGGTCCCTCGGCGATATCCGAAGGAGAAGACCGAATTTACGTACGTGACAGCCCTCTCGCCCAGCGCATCGAACGCGGCCCGGACCTGTGCGGTCACGTCGTCCTCGTCGTTCTGATAGCCGAAAAGCTGGTGGCCGGGGTGATGGGCGGCCACGGCGGTGAGGAAGGCCATGATCTCGGGCGCGTTCGGGGTGACGAAGGCCCCCAGGTACCGGCTCAGGTCGGTTGTGGCCCCGGTCAGCTCGTCGGCCACCCGCATCGCCACGGTGGTCCGGGCGAGCAGTCCGATCGGGAACGTCCGGTGCACCTCGACCTGGCCGTCGAGGTCCTCCACCAGCACGTTGAGCGCGGCGGTGGTCCGCTCGGTGAGGTCGCGGATCCGGTCGGCGAACAGAGCCGGCTGCAGGGTGACCTTCACGGTTCCCGTCGGCACGACCTCGACGGTGTCGACGGCGCGGGCCGAGTAACCCTCGATGTACGAGATGACCCGGACCCGGCGAGGCTTGTCATGGCAGCGGATCTCGCAGTGCACGAGCGGGTGCTCCCGCGGGTCGAGGAACTGGTAGACGGCGGTCGGGACCTCGGTCAGCCCGAGCTTCACCGTCGCCACCAGCCCGGTCGATCGCTCCCCGCGCAGCTCCCGTCCGGAGGTGTCGACGACCTCGAGTTCCTCGCGTTCGCGGCTCAGTTCGCGCAGCTGCCGCTCGGTGCTGACCAGCCGCTCCAACAGGCCGGACGGCGCGTCGGGCGCGAAGGCCGCCCGACGCAGGGCGTTCACCTCCAGGGCGGTCTGGTATTCCTTCTCGCGTAGGTCGTCGAGGCTCACGTGGACTCCCGGTCGGTGTCGTCGATGTCCTCGGACCAGGTCCAGAGCGGTGGCTCCCAGCGCAGCCGACGCCACTGCTCGTTGCGTTCCCGGAACCGCTCGGCCAGGTCGGGCCGGCGCACGGCCAGTTCGCCGCGCAGCGCCTCGGACAGCAGTTGCCCACGGCCGCGTTCCAGGGCAAGCACCGCGTCACCGGGGCGGCCGGCGCGCCCGTGCGCCTCGGCCGTGGCGGTAGCCAGACCCCCGGCCGCCCCCAGCCAGACCTCCTTGTCGGTCCGGTCGAACTGGGTCCGGAACAGCTGCTCGGCCGCGCCCATCGCCTGTTCGTACGCGTGCGCCGCCTCGGGCCAGTCCTGCCGCGCGGACGCCCACCGCCCCCACTCGGTGCCGGCGTTCAGCGCGATCTCGGGCTGCGCCGACTGCGCGTGCGCGCAGGCGTCCCGGTAGGCGGTGACACCGTCGGCTAGGTGCCCGACGTCGCCGGCGCCCATGTAGGCCCGCCGGTGCCCGGCGCCCAGACCGGCCAGGACGACCGGCAGGATCCGCGGCGCCTGCCCAGCCGGTTCCACGGCGGCGGCGAAGCAGTCGAGGGCCTCGGTCAGGTCCCAGGCGTCGCCGAGTCGGGCGTGCCGATGCAGCAGCACCTGCCCGAGCGTGGTCCGCAGCAGCGCGGCCCGGGGTGTGTCCGGGTCGATCCCGCCCAGAGCCTCGGCAAGCTCGGTCGTCGCGGCGTCGAGGTCGCCGGTGGCGCCACCGCGCTCGAACCGGCTGATCCGGGCGGTGGCCAGCGCGCCCAGGGTGATGACCCGGTCCGGGTCGCCCGACGCGAGCAGCGGCGCGGCCTGATCGAGGGCGTCGACGGCCCGGTCGAGGGTGCCGGGGGAGCCGTCACGTTCGTACTGCAGGAGCAGTGTGCTGCCCAGGGTGGTGAGCAGATCCGGGAAATAGTCCTCGCCGGCGCCGAGATCGGCCGCGCGCTGGGCATGCCCGACGGCGGACCGCAGGTCGGCCAGGTCGCCGGACCGTTCGTAGCTCAGGACCAGACAGTTCACGAGGTTGTTGAGCAGAGCCGCACAGTCAGCGCCGTCCGGTGACCGATCAGTCGCGTCGACCGCCTGCCGGGCCGTCTCGATCGCTGTCGTCAGGTGTGCGGGCTCGCCGGTGATGTCGTGCAGCGCCCCGTAGGACGCGGCGAGCTCCCCGAGGTGGCGGGGGAGCTGCTCGTCGTCCGGCTCGACGATCCGCAGGACGGCGTGCAGCGCGGCGATCGAGTCGCGCAGGTCTTGGAGGTCGCCGGTGCGGTCGTGGCGCTGCGCCAGTGCGTTGCCTCGCGCGGCCAGGTAGTCGGGGTGGTCGGGGTCGTCCTCGGCGGTGATCGCCACGGCGGTGGCGAACGCGCCGATCGCCCGGTCGAGGTCGTCCGGGTCACCGCCGGCGTGATAGCGGTCGATCAGGGCGGTGCCCCGCGCGTGGATCATCAGCGCGCGCCGGTCGGCCGGTGCTTCGTCGAACGCCGGGTGGGCGAGCAGAAGGCCGAGGTCGCCGATCGCCCGGGTCAGGTCGCCGTCGCCGCGGTCCAACAGGTAGGTCTCGCTGGAACGGGCCGCGGCCAGCCACGGCGTGTGCAGTGTCGCCGGGATCGCGTCGAGGACTCGGCGGCGGAAGGCCGCCGCAGGCCCGTCACGGTGGGCGTCGGCGAGAAAGGCACGATGCGCTTCGTACGCCCGGACAACGCCCTCGTTCCCGGCGGCCCGGGCTGCGGCGATCCGCGCGGCCATGACCCGACCGGCCTCCTCGGACAGCAGCCACGGGTGGTCCGTGACCAGCCGCTCCGAGGCGGCCCAGGACGGCGCGCCGACCAGCGCGGACAGCAGATCGGTCATGCTGTGCCGTAAGCCGGATCGCCGTACAGCGTGTAGGCCAGCCAGGCCGCGTCACCGTCCTTGTCGCGGACGGCCGTGCGACCTGCCCGCATCGCCTGCCCGACAGTGCTGCCGGGCTGGACCAGAGTGTGGTGGAAGGATTCGGCGAACGTGGTCGCGGGACCGGAGGTTACCGGCCACAGGGTGCCGATGAAGGCTCCCGCCCCGGCCGCGACGAACCGGCGGCCCCAGTCGCTCGGTTCGATGATGCCTTTGAGCGCGGTCGCGCTGTCACAACCGTTGAACAGCACGACCGGCGCCACCGCGGCGAGGTTTTCCGCACCGATCGCGGAGGCGAGTGACCGGTGATCGAACCGGCCGCCGTCGGGAAAGCGCAAGGCCAGGTCCATCTCCAGGTGCGCGGCGATGTGGATCAGAGTGGTCGGCAGGGTGAGCAGCGCGGACATCTGCGTCGCGTTGGTGACCCGTCCCGGCCAGACCCGCGTGCCGGCGCCGAGAGCGGCGGTGACCCGGTCGAACTCCTGATCGGCGTTCGCCGGAGCGTTCTCCGGCCGGACGAACGCGGCCTGCCGGGGGCGCCCCCGCCGGGGAACAGTCGTGCCGCCGGCCGGGCGGGCGACGTCGAACCGCTCCACGAGGAAGCCGGTACCGCCTCCTGGGTCCACCGGGTGAACCAGCTCGAACGGCAGGCTGAAGCCGTCGCTGCGCACGTGCAGCGACGTGACCTCGGGCGGAAGACCCCGCAGTTGATCACGGATGTCCCCGGGGAACAGCTCCATCCACAGCTCGGCGCCGAGTTCCCGCAGCCGCAACCGCCGTTCCGCCGCGCCCGTCTCACCGGTCGCGAGCACGCTGAGCTCGCTGGTCAGCCAGGTCAGGGCATCGTCGGAGACCGGGCCGGTCAGCACCTCCTCGCCGTCCGTCTCGTGGCTGACGCTCATCGCGAGCCGTTCCCCGACCCGGGTCACCTCGAGGCGCGCATCCCTGGGATTTCGCTCCACCCCGGAAAGGCCGGCCTTGACGTGCACGGGGTCGGCACGCGGTCCGGCAGCCACGGCGAGGGTCACCTCGCCGACCTGAGTGCCGCCCGCGTAGGCCCGCACGCTGATCGCCTCGGGTCGCCCTCCGGCCCGGCTGCGCAGGCCGAACTCGATCCGCGACGAACCCGTCCCGGACGGCAGGGGCAGCTTCTGCCGCCAGTTGCTGTCTTCGGCCGGCTCGAACCCCGGCGCCTTCAGTACGACGGTGAGCTCACGGCTCGTCGAGTCGCCCAGGTTCAGCCGGTCGTACTGCCCGAGCGGCGTGCCGGTGACTGCCACCTCGACGCTGAACTCGTGGCCGACGGGCACCTGGGCCGGCGCCTCCACGTCCAGGAAGTGCTCGGCCGAGCGATGCTGAGTGGGCGGCTGCTGCTGCAGGAACAGCTCACGCAGGACCGGATGGCTCCTCAACGCCTTGGCCACGGCGAAGAACCGATGATCCGACCGGCCGAGCGCTTCGGTGATCCGTGCCGCGACCTCGGCCGCCTCGTCCGCGGGCATCATCAGCGGTAGCAGCGCCAACGCCGCGTCCGCATACCGGAGGTAGACCTCTTCGGTGTCCATTCACGCTCCGATGTATCCGAAGGCCGCCCACGACTCCGGACCGCCGTAGGTGTGTGACCCGGGCTCGCGGAAGACCAGGTCCGCGACGATGCGCTCGGCGGCGGCCAGCGGCAGCCACGTCGCGCCGGCCTCGGCCGCGGCCTCGTAGGTGCTGACGATCTGTTCGTCCGGGGTGTCGCGCAGCCAGCACTGCGCCTCCCGCAGCGCCACCGCCGGCTCCTTCTCGTCCTGCCGCCACCGCCGATAGAACTCGATCATGAGCAGTAGCGTCGGCATGTCCCCGACCAGCCACAACGACGCGACGATTCCGCCCACCCCTGCCTGCAGCAGCCCGGTCGGCAGGGCGATCACCTCGTCCGGCAGCTCGTCGCCGGGCAGCGACGACTCGCAGGCCGACAACACCACCAGCCGCATCCGCAGGTTCAGGGCGAAGATGTCGCGCAGGGTCAGCGCCTGCCCGTCGGCCAGGGCCAGCCCACTGTCCAGCGGGGCCTGCAGCCGGGCGAACCCGTGCCCGGCGAAGTGCGCCACGTCGGCCTTCTGCAGCGCGGCGGTCACCTCGGCCAGACCGGCCCGCGCGCCGAGCACGGTCGCGGCCTTTCCGAACCAGGCGCTCGCGGCGGTCACCTCGGCCTCGGGCGCGTCGAGGGTGCCACCCGGATCGGTGACCCCGAGGAACGTGCCGACCGGTAACTGCGCCAGGCCGCGGGCGACAGCCAGTGAGCGGGCGTTGGGCACATAGGTCAGGGTGATGTCGTCGAGCGCGTACCGGCGTTTCTGCCCGGTCTCGTCGAATGTCCAGGCCGCGTGCAGCGGCAGCAGGCCGAGCTGCCCGCCGGCCACCAGAACGGCGGCCGGGGCCGCCCCGAGCTCGGTGACGACCGCGCCCATCACCGCCGTCCACAGCCACCCGGTCACCTCGTCGATCGCCGCGCGCCACGGCCCGGCCGCGGCCGGATCCCGGCGCTGGGACGCGAAGGTCCGGTAGGCCTCCCGATATCGGGTCACCTGCTCGCGCAGGGCCGCCTCGGTGAGGTCGTCGGCGGCAACCGGGGTGACCTGCTGTCCGCGAACGATCAGGGCCAGCCCGCCCTGCTCGGCCGCGGCCAGATAGACAAGCGGCTGATCACCGGCAGCCTCGGCCACGTCGTCGAAGGTCGGCGCGGTCAGGAAGTTCTCGTATCCCGGCACAGCGCGGATCTCGTCGATGACCTCGTCGAGTTCCTGCCGGGCGGCACGGATGTCGTCGAACGTGGACTCGTCGTCGGCCACCGGGCTCCTCTCCGTCGAGGATCACGGACCCGGTGCGCGGGTCCGCAGCAACGCACGCGATTCTAGGTGAGATCGCCGCTACCCACCGTTGTCCGCATTCTGTCAGGAGGAAATGTCGTGATCCGGATCGAGGCGCTGCCCGCCCGCGACGGCGACTGTCTGTGGGTCGAGTGGGAACACGAGGGCCGCACCCGGCGGATGCTCGTCGACGGCGGGCGGGGCCGGGCCGCGGCGCGCCGCATCGAGGCGTTGTCGATCGATGACCGGCACGTCGACCTGGTCGTGTGCACCCACATCGACGCCGACCACATCGAGGGCATCCTCGACCTCTTCGCGCAGCCGCCGGCCGGGTTCACCGCCGGCGAGGTGTGGTTCAACGGGCAGCGCCACCTGCGTGATGACGTGACCGGCCCGCGGCAGGGCTCCCGGCTCGAACTGATCCTGGGCCGGGCCGGCGTGCCGTGGAACGCCAGGTTCGGCAACGGCGCCGTGGCGGTGGCCGAGGACGGCCCGCTGCCGGTGAAGCAGCTTCCCGGGCTGACCGTCACGCTGCTCGCGCCGGGCCCGGCCGAGCTGTCCAGCCTGGATCGGGCCTGGCCGGACGTGCTGGCCGAGCTCGACGACCCGCTGCAGGGGCGCAGAGGTCCCGACCCGGACGCCGGCGTGGACCTGGCCGCGCTGGTCGATCGGTTGTCCACGCCGGACGAGTCCGCGGCCAACGGGTCCAGCATCGCGTTCCTGGCCGAGCACGCGGACGGCGGGCGCGTGCTGTTCACCGCGGACGCCCCGGCCGCGCCGCTGCTGGCCGGGCTGCGCCGGCTGGCCCCGGACGGCGCTCCGGTGCCGGTCGCCCTGTGCAAGGTGCCGCATCACGGCAGCCACCACAACGTCAGCACCGCCCTGGTCGCCGCCCTGGACTGCCCGAACTGGCTGCTGTCGACCAGTGGCGCCGGGCACGGACACCCGGACCGCCGGGCGATCGCCCGGATCGTCGCGGGCTCACCCGGGGCGACCCTCTGGTTCAACTACGCGAGCGGCACCACCGCGGAGTACGCCGAGCCGGGAGCGCACGGATACCACGCGGTTCATCCGGCGCCCGGCCACGAGGGGATCGCCCTGGAGGTGGAGAACGGCCGGGTGACCGAGGTTCCACTCTGATCAGCCGAGCATTTCCAGAGACACGAAGAGCTGATTTCCGTACGCCGTGGCAGCGCGCCACACCGTCAAGCGCCGGCACAGCAGCAGCCACGCGATCACCGCACCGCCGTCGAAGGTCAGCACCCCGATGATCTGCGAACGGGTCAGCGCGGCCGAGGCGAGCAGGCCGAGCAGCAGCGCGGCGCCGCCGGAGAGCACGCAGACCGCGCCCAGGCCGCTGGCATACATGTTTGCGCCAGAATCCGTACGTGACGTTCTCGGCCATGACCAGTGGGAGCCGTGACGTGTCTCGGGTCCTCCCGCAGCGCGGCGACCGCGGCGGCGTACTCGTGGTCGGCGCGTTCCGGATCGTCCAGCTCGGCCTTCTCGTCGGGCAGGGCGAAACCGAGGTGCCGGGCGATGAGCTGATGCCGGCGCGCGACCACCTCGGGTGCCTCGGCACCGTGCCAGCGCAGCATCACCTCGGTCGGCCGCCCGCCCCACTGCCGGAACAGCCGCATCTGCACCCGGCGGCCGTGGTCGCGGGCGACCTGTGCGGCCAGCAGCGGCAGGACGACGACTCCGGCCAGGATGACCAGCGCGCCGACGCCCGGCCCGGCCACGGGCAGCAGGAACAGGCCGAGCACGACCGGGGGCAGGGTCACGAGCACCGCCGGTGCGAGGCGAGCTCTACGTCCGTACAAGAAAGGTGCCTTGATCTTGACGGTCGCAGGTGCCGGCGGCGCGACCGACGTGCTGAATTCAGGCTGCCCGGCGCCGGGCAGCCACAGCCAGGCGACCGCGGTGTACTCCTTCTCGGTGACGACGACCTGGTGGAACAGGTCCGCGCGCACTGTCGCCCGGCCGCTGCAGACCCAGTCGGCGTAGACCCAGTCGGCGTAGACCCAGTCGGCGTAGACCCAGTCGGAGAGCACCACCACCAGGTCGACCGATGGATGACGCAGCAGTGCTTCCCGCGACGCGGCCGCGCTGACCAGCCGGGACACGGCCACGACGGTCCGTCCGGCGAAGCCGTTGCGGGCCGGCGACACGAGGCCTTCGTCCATCGCCAGCCGCAGTCGCAGCCGTCTCGCGCCGGGCTGGGAGCTGTTGTGGCGGCGCAAAGCGGCGTCCAGCTCCAGGCAGAACTCGCCGACCACCCGGTCGAGGCGGTCCGCGGCGGGGATCAAGGCCAGCTCCTCGTCGCCCTTGGCCTGGCGGATCCAGCGGGCGCGGTTCAGGCCGACCCGGTCGGCGGCGCGTTCCAGCAGGGTGAGCAGGGCGTCCTGGTGGCGGACTGGCGGGGATCGTCGTTGCGGCTGTAGCCCTGGACATCGACCGACAGGCAGAGGTATCGATCGGGGGCGGGGACGACCGGCGTCACGCCTCATCGTCTCCCGTCGTCGCACGGGCGGCAAGGCCCGGCGCGGCCAGCTCGGTGAACCGCCGGGCCAGCTCTCCGCGGGCCGAACCGCTCAGGCGCTGCAGGTCGGCCGGGGTCCGGTCCAGGGCCTCCCTCAGCAGCACACCGCGGGCGCGTTCCAGCCCGGTGACCGCGCCGGCGAGGTCGCCGGACCGGAGGGCGGCCTGGCTCCGGCCCGGGCCGACCTCGGCGCCGTCGCGCAGCCAGGTCTCCTTGTGGGCGCGGCCGCCCTGGGTGCGGACCAGCTGTTCCATCGCGGTCAGGGCCAGCTCGAAGGCGTTCGCGGCCTCGGTCCAGCGGCCGATCCGGGAACTCCACCGGCCCCAGTGGATTCCGGTACGCAGCAGTGTGGCGGTGTCGGCGAAGCGGCTCGCCTCCTCAAACGCTTCCGAGGCGGTCCGACGGTCGGCCTCGGTGCCGGACCGCTCGTGACGCCGGGCCAGGGCTGTGGCCAGCGCATCGAGCCAGCCGCCGAGCAGCGGTGATGTTCTCGGCGTCAGGTCCACCGCGGTCCGCAACGCTTCGACGGCCAGGGTGAGGTCTTCGGTGACGTCGTCGCGCAGGTGACGTTCGAGGAGAGCCCGGCCGAGATTGTGCTGGTCGGCGGCCTGCTCGCGCCAGCCGATCCGGCCGCTGTCGCGGATCGCCCGGGTGAAACAGGCCAGGGCCCGGTCGAGGTCGCCGGGATCGGCCCGGTCCCGGTAGCGGTCGAGCAGGCCGCCGCCCAGGTTGCCGAGCAGGCTGGACCAGGTCGGCGTCCCGGGAGAACTGAGGGACACCGCGTCCTCGAGCGCGGTGATCGCCGTGTCCAGGTCGTCCGGCAGGCGCAGGCGTTCCCAGCGTTCCGCGACGGCCAGGCCCAGGTTCGTGCTGATCCCGGCCCGGTGCGGTGCGTCGGCCGGGCAGGCGTCGGCGGCACTTTGGAAGGCGGTGATCGCCGCGTCGACATCGGTGATGTCGGCGGTGCGGTCGTAGCGGTCCAGCAGCGCCACACCGAGATAGGACTGGCAGATCCACCATTCCGGAACGTCCACGGGAGTCCGGCGCAGGGCCTCGGTAAGGGCGCGCAGGCCGCTGTCGAGCAGGGCCGGATCGCCCTCGTCCCGGTAGAGCTGCAGCCGGACCTCACCGAGCTGGGCCAGCGCGGCCACGGCCAGGTCGTCATCGCGGGTGCGGGCGACGGCCAGCTCGGCCGTGGTGATCGCCTCGTCCAGCCGACCCGGCTGAGTGCTCAGCACCCGGGACTTGTTGATCAGCAGCGCCCACTGGATCCGGTCGTCGCGATCTTCCTGCCGCCCACGCTCGCAGGCGGCCAAGGCTTCGGTCAGATCGTCCGGTACGCCGGTCGCGCTGTGGCGCAGTATCAGCGCGTCAGCCAGATTGTTCAGCAGTCCGGGCAGTTCGGCGGCGCCGGGCTCCGCCGTCTGTTCGGCCCGTTGCAGGGCCAGGATGCCGCTGTCGAGGGCTTCGAGGTCACCGCCCGACCGGTACCTGTCGAAGCACACCGACGCGAACCGCATGGACCAGAACGTGCGCCAGGGTGACCCGGGGGACACGGTCGCGGCTGCTTCGACCAGGGCGAGCAGGCCCTCGTCGACCTCGTCGGGCATGTCGCTGTCGAGCAGCGGCAACGCCTCCTGCGCGAACCCCCGGGCGACGGCGTCCATCGTGGCGGCGACCCCGACGGCCCGGCAGTTGGCCAGCAACACCCGGTATCTCTGGAGACTCTCGGCGGCATCGGTCACCGAATCCGGGTGCCGCTGCCCGATCCAGTCGGCCAGGATCGCGTCGGCATCGGTGCTGTACAACTCCGGATCGGACTCCAGCAGCCGTCGCCGGTTGGGCCAGGGACGGCCGTTGACGAGCGCCATCAGTCGATCCGGTAGCGGCTCCATGACGATAATGGTGCTCCAGGTACACGTGTCACGGGAGCCGGTGACCCATGGATGTATTTCAGCAGCTGACCGACGACTACAACCGCCGCGCCCGTCTCGTGCCCGCCATCCTCGTCGTCCTGCCGATCGCGATCCTGGCCGTTCTGGCCGTGCCCGTCCTGGTCACACTGTGGGGCAAGGTCGCCGCGCTCCTCATCGCGGCCGGGCTGCCGTTCGTGGCGTCCCAGGTGGTCCGGGACCGGGGGCAGCGGGTTCAGCAGCGGCTGTACCAGGACTGGCAGGGCGGGCCGGCCGAGGATCTGCTGCGCTGGCGGTCGGCCGAGCCGCGACCTGCGGTCGCCCGTCGGCACAGCCTGGTGACCAAACATCTCGGCATCGAGTTGCCGGACGCGGCGGGGGAGGCCGCGCAGCCGGGGGAGGCGGATGACGCGTACCGGACAGCGGTCACCGCGCTGCGCGAGCGAACCCGGGACGCGAAAATGTTTCCGCTGGTCGTGGAGGAGAACATCGCCTATGGCTTCCGCCGCAACACGTACGCCTGCCGGATCCCGGCGATCGTCGTGTGCGCCCTGATGGCGCTCGTGACACTGTTGGTGGCGGCCACGGGCCTGCTGCCGCTTGGCTGGAAGCAGCAGGCCGGTCTCGTGACCTTCGACGTCGTGGCGGCAGCGGGTTGGGCGCTGTGGTGCACTGCAGATGCGGTGCACCGGGCCGCGCAGGGATACGGGCGGCAGTTGGTGGCCGCGCTGGAGATCCTGGATTCCGACCGCCAGCAGGCCTGACTACAGGCTCACCGCCGGAACGAACGTGGAACCGCGACGGGGTGCGGCGTCAGCCGGCATCGACGGCGATGAGATCAGAGTCTACCGTCCGTGCGGGCGCGGATCAGCTTGATCAGGCGGACCGTGACGTCGCGGTCCTTATTGCTGGTCGGGTCGGTGACGACCTGCACGTAGCAGACCCGGTCGGCGATGACGAAGGTCGCGGTGTTATCACTGGCGAACCGGATCCCGTCCGGGCCGGCGTCGCCCGGTTCACAGGGTGCACGGAGACCGGACCACGCCAGGTTGCCTACCGGATCGAGATTTTCTCCAGGACGGCCGGCACGGCGGCCGTCAACATCTTCGTCCGCACCGAACGCAGCAGCTTCGCCATGAAGAAGCCGCCGGCGCCCGTGAAGCCGGTGTGTTCCCAGGTGAATCGGGTGCCCGTCGGTGACTTCTCGAGCCGGTACGCCACGAAGCTGGGCGCCGCGCCCTCGTCCCCGACCCAGGTGTAGCGCAGCAGCCGCGGCGCGTCGACCTCGAGAACCTCGCAGTCGACGATGCCGCGCCAGCCCATCACCGGCCTCGCGATCAGCCGGAAATGCGTGTCGGCCACCGGTGCGAAGCCTTCCGGGCGCCCGCCCTGCCCGGTGACGGTCCACTGCGCGACAAGGTCGGGCTCGGTCAGCACCCGCCAGACCTGCTCGATCGGGTACGGGTAGTCACAGACGATGCGGAACTCGCTCATCACGCCTCCATATTTTTACCGTCGCTATAAATTTACTGTAGCAGTATTTTTTCTGGGACCGTACTAAACTCAGCGCATGACCGAAGGGCTCCGCGAGCGCAAGAAGCGCGAGATGCGCCGCCAGCTGTCCGACACCGCGGCGCGACTGTTCCTGCAGGACGGCTTCGACGCGTTCCGGGTGGCCGACGTCGCCGAGGCCTGCGGCGTCTCGGAGAAAACCGTCTACAACTACTTCCCGACCAAGGAGTCCCTGGTCCTGGACCAGCTCGAGACCACCATGTCAGCCCTGCGCACCGGCCTCGCCGACCCCTCGGCGCCCCCGGTGCAGGCGGCGCTGCACATCCTCGACACCGAACTCACCGCCATGACCGCTGGCCTGGCCGCGAGCGGCAACCCCGGCGCGGCCATCGCCGGCTACCAGCGCTTCGGCGAGTTGATCGCCGCCACTCCCTCGCTGCGGGCCTACCAGAGCGACATGATGGACCGCTTCGTCGCCGTGGCCGCGGAACTACTCGCCGACCAGGTCGCGCTACCTCCCGACGACCCCGAGCCGCAGATCGCCGCCACTGCCCTGCTGGGCCTCTGGCGCGTCCAGTTCCAAAGCCTGCGCCGCCACCTGGCCACCACCTCGGACCCCGCGACACTGCACACGAAGGTCACCGCCGACGTCCACCGCGCCGCCCGGCTCCTGGAGAACGGCCTGACCTCAAGTTGGCCAACCTGACCTGCAGCTGAGCCCTCCTGCTCTCACGCCTGCGCGAGGTAGCGCAGCCCCCGCTTCATGAACGTGCGCGGGTTGGTGTCCAGATAGCGCGCCCACGCCGGGTCGGACTCGCCGCGCAGCCAGGCATAACGCGCCAGCGCGTAGCCGAACATCGGCTCGGTCAGATAGCCCAGCCGCGACGTGCGATAGCTGTTCTCGCCCCGAGAGAACTCGAAGGCGGCGTTCGCGCCGAAGATGCCCATGCCGAAGAAGACGGTGAGCAGGTCGGTCAGCGGCTCGTGGTCGCGGCGGTCCGGCGGGACCTGGCCGTCGGCGAGCAGCAGCACGTGGCCCAGCTCGTGGGCGATCGTCGCCTCGGGCACGGGCGGGGGAAGGACTGGCGCGCCGGATCGGCTGACGCCGTCGCTGGACAGCGTTGACCTGCTGGTACTCGGTGGGCCGACGCACGCGTTCTCGATGAGCCGCCCGGCCACCCGGGCCGACGCCGCGCGGCAGGGCCCGATCCGCGACGGCGCCCAGGCCGCCGGAAATCCGCGAGCCCAACAAGCTGTTCGCTGACGTATTCACCGCGTCGAACTTGTCATTTCGGGCTGTGTCTTAGGGGGCAGGGCAGCGGCCGTTCGGGAGTAGTACTCCAGCAGGAGATCTGTTTCAGGGCTCGGTGAGGGCTTGTCTGGCGTAGTGGCCGATTTTGGCGATGGCTTGATGCCGGCGTCGGAAGATGGACCAGGCGATGACGTCAGCGGTGGTGCGGGCAGGTGCGATGACCAGGGCGTGGAACATGCGGCAGAGCTCGTTGACGGTGATGTCGATCAGTCCGTCAGGGCTGGCCGTGCTGATGGTTGTCGCTGCGGCGAGGAACGCGTGGGCGGCGATGACCAGGGCGGTCCAACGATGCCACGCGGTCCAGCGGCGGTGTTGATGCTGGTCCAGGCCGAGGCTGGTTTTGGTGGCCTGGAACGATTCCTCGATGCTCCATCGGTAGCCCGCGACGGTGACCAGGTGGTGCAGCGGGACCTGCTCGGGTGACCAGCAGCGGTAGAAGGCCAGCTCACCGGTGCTGCGGTTGCGGCGGATCAGCAACCAGTGACGACCTTCATACAGGTCAGCGGCCTTGGGCAGAGTGATGAATGCCCAGTCGTAGTAGCGGTAGCCTTTCGCGCCGTTGCCGGCAGAGATCCGCTGCCAGGCCTGTTTCGGCAGGCCGGCAGTGATGTGGTCGGCTCGTCGAACGCCGAGACCGGTCGGGACGCGGTGCGAGCAAGCGACCGCGAGGACGTAGCCGAGCTGGTGCCGGCGCAGGGCCGCGGCCAGCTGGGGGTCACCGCCGTAGGCTTCGTCGCCGGCGACCCATCGACACGGCAGGCCACCGGCCAGGGCAGTGTCGATCAGCCGGCGGGCCAGCTGCGGTTTCGTGGCGAACTCGACGCTGTCCGGGACACCGGCCGCGGCACGTCGTTGCGGGTCGTCGGTCCAGGACTTGGGCAGGTAGAGGGCAACATCGAGCAGTGTGTGCCCGTGCGGGGTGGCGTAGGACAGGTGCACGGCGAGCTGGCAGTTCTCGATTTTCCCGGCGGTGCCGGAGTACTGGCGTTGCACGCCGACGGTCCGGGTGCCTTTCTTCAGATCGCCGGTCTCATCGACCAGCAGGATCCCGTCCGGATGGCCGAGCCGGGCCGTCACGAAGTCCCGCACGTCGGCGCGGATCTCGGCGTCGTGCCAGCTCGCCCGGCTGATCAGGTCCTGCATACCGCCCGGACCGTCGTCACCGGCGTGCTCGGCGATCGTCCAGCAGTTCTTGGTCGGTAGCGGGGCGAGGAGCCCGGCGATGAAGT
>NZ_LLZH01000352.1:0-56663 GCF_001509495.1 Actinoplanes awajinensis subsp. mycoplanecinus
CCCCCGCCCGGCCACCGCCACCCCGACACACCGCTGAACCCCAGCCACCACCGGAACCCGGCTGGCCCTGAGGGGTGCCTCGACAGTGTTGAGACACCCCTGAACACCAGCCGGGACCGCGACCCGCGCCGCTGCCGGAAGTTGGCTGGTGCTGGCGGCTGTTTCGACGGGCATGAGAGGACCGTGGGCGCCAGCCGGGGTCGGGCTGGTTACATTCGGGATCGGAGGACGTCCACCTCGCAGCCGGGGGCCGAGGGGTCGAAGCCGTTCTCGGAGAGCCAGCGGATCACCACGAGGCTGCGCAGGGACCACCAAGCGCGGATCAGGTCCAGGTCCACCTCCGTGCCGTAGCCGCGGACCACGTCGGTGAGGCGTTCCTCGTGGCCCAGCGTGAGGATGGCCAGGTCGAACAAGGGGTCGCCGGGGGCGGCCTCGGACCAGTCGAGCACGCCGGTGAGCTCGTCGCCGTCGGTGAACACGTGGGTGAGCTGGAAGTCGCCGTGGATGAACGCCGGGGACCACGGCCGGAGCGCGGCCTCGGCGATCCGGCGGTTGCGGGTGATCAGGGCGGTGGGCAGGACCTCGTTCATGATCAGCCAGGTGCACTCGCGGTCGAGTTCGGACGCCCAGTCGTCGACGGTCCGGCCGGGCCAGGGCGGCAGCGGCGCGTCGTGCAGGGTGCGGGCGGCGGCGCCCGCGGCGGCCCACGCCTGCGGTGACGCCGGGGACGGTTCGCCGAGCAGGCCGAGCGCCGTCCCGGGCAGGGCGGCGAGCGCGAGCACCGGCGGCTTGCGCCACAGGATCGCGGGCGTCGGCAGCGGCGCCATAGCCATCGCCGCGACCTCGGCGTCGGTCCGTTTCTGATCAGCGTCGACTTTCAGGAACACGTCACCGACGCGCAGGGTGGCGCGCTCCTGATGGGCGACGACGACCTCGATCGAATCCACGTCGGTAAGTATCGCGTCCGGATGGGCCGGACTGTGTACCGTGGCGGGATGCCGACGACCGGGACGGCGCCTGCAGCGGATCCCGGGCGAGTTGGTGCGGCAGTGGTGGCGCCAGGTGAACGGGGACGGCCCGTCCGGCGTGATCCTGACGGTGCGCGCCTCGGCGTGAGCGGGTCCTCAGTCGAACTGCAGGCTCTGGCCGTAGACGTGGGTGACCTTGAGGGCGAGCAGCACCCGGCGGTCGCTGACCATCACGGCGCGGTACTCGTCCCAGTCCGGGTGCTCGCCGGAGGCCTTGCGGAAGTAGTCGACGAGCGCCTCCACCTCCGGCCCGTGCGGATCGTCGCCGGGGCCGATCAGCGTGACGTCACCGTCGGCGGTCGCCCAGGAGCGCCCGTCCGCGCCGGTCACCTCGATGGCCGCGCGCGGGTCACGGCGCAGGTTCTGGGTCTTGGCCCGTCCCTCGGTCACCGAGACGTAGATCGTCTCGGCTTCCCGGTCGTAGAACGGCAGGATCGGTGAGAGCTGCGGCCGCCCGTCCTTGCGGAGCGTGGCGAGGATCCCGAGTCGGCTGTCCGCGATCAGGGCCCGCGGATCGAAAACGCTGGTCATATCTGTCGCCAAGTCCGTTCTCACCGCCGGTATTCCGAGGGTCACCGCTCGGCTAACCTCCGGGCGTGTACTTCGTCTACCGATCGCACTACGAGGGTCCGCTGGGCAAGCTGGTCCGGCGGCTGCCCGACGCCACCGTGCTGGGGTGGTTCCGCCGGGGCTGGGACTGTGACGATCCCCGGGCGTGGATCGTCGGCGAGCTCGGTGCCCCCGTCTACGGGCTGAGCTCGATCTTCGAGGCGGCTCGCCAGCATCAGCTGCCCCGGCCCGAGACGACCGATCAGCTGCGGACACTGCTGCACGAGCATCTGTACGTCGAGGGCGACCGGGACTACATCCGGCTCGACGAACACAGCCTGCGGGTTCGTACCGATGACGACGAGGTCGAGCTCGCCTACTTCTTCCTCGATGACGTGATCGTGGCGGGGCGGCCGGAACGGCTGGCGTATCTCGTACACGAGAAGTGGCCGTTGCCGGACGGACCCGGCGGTGAGCCGGATGCCGGGCCCACGACGTACGCGATGTTCTTGACCTTTTACGACGGCGCGAGTCTGGAGATCGAGCCGGTGGTCGTCTTTCCCGGGATCGGGCTGGCGGACCTGGCGACCGAGTTGCGGCGCGGTGATCGGGCGGAGTGGCCGGCGGAGTTGCGCGTGCTCGCGGCGCTGACCCCGGATGCTCCGGATCCCGGCGGGATTCCGCTGTGGGGCGAGCCTGCGCCGGCCGTGGATCCGCTGCTCGTGGCGTTGCGGCGGGCCAACCGGTGGCCAGGATTCGACCTGAGCGCCAGCGGGCCGCTGCCCACCGGGGAGTCGGCGGAGGCCGAGGAACTGGCGCAGGCCGGCGAGTTGGTGGCGAAGGCGACATTCACCGGCGGGCGGCGGCCCGAGGAGTCGCTGATCCGGGTCGGTCAGCAGCTCGCGCAGGTGGCCATGCACTGCAGCGCCGAGTTCGGGTATCAGCAGTGGTTCCTGTTCGACAACCGGTGGGTCGCCGGCCACCCGGACCTGGCCGCGTCGCTGCTGCACTACGCCGCGGATTGGGATCCGCTGTCGTGAGCGGGCCGTGGCCGCCGGACGGATCCGAGAAATTCGGTTCCGGGTGGCTCGATAATCGGGGCATGAAGCTGCTGATCGACGACCTGCGGTCGTTCGTGGACGGGCGGGTCGCGGAGGTGGCGCGGACCAGCGTGGACGGGGTGGCGCTGCTCGAGCGGCATCGGGACGACCCGCTCGACGAGGTGTGGCTCGATCACGACCTGGGCGGGGACGACACCATCTGGCCGGTGGTGGAGGTGCTGGAGCGGGCGGCGTTCGACGGGCGGCCGTACGACATCGGTCTGATTGTGATCCATTCGGCAAACCCGGCGGGAGCGGCGAAGATGGGTCAGGCGCTGCGGCACTGGGGGTATCGGGTGCGGCTCGCGTCCGGGTCGCCCGCGGTCGGGTATGTGGACCCGGCATGAAATTGGCCGCCTGCCAGACGCCGGAGATCCTCGACGCCCGCCGGACCGGCTCGCGCTCGACCCGGCGGGCCGGCTGGTCGCCCGGGTGCCCACCGGCACGACCGGCCTGGTCACCGCGCGCGTCACACCCGGGCCGGGTACTGCGGGACGGTGAACTCGTCGGCCGGTGGGGTGAACAGGCTGCCACCGAGCCGCCGGCCCGGCCCGCTCCCCGCGATCCGCAGGCCGGTCTGCAGCAACCGCACACCGAGGCCGCTCATCGGCGTCGCGACGCGCGGGACGCCCGGCGGGAGCTTCTGCGCCTTGGCGACGTACGGCCGGAGCAGCGCCTCGTACGACCGGAACGCCTCGCGATGATCACCCCGGGTGGCGATCTCGCCGGCCAGCACGTACGCGCCGGTGAGTGACAGGCTCGTGCCCATGCCGCTGATCGGGGACGCGCAGTAGGCCGCGTCGCCGACCAGCGCGACCCGGCCCCGGGACCACGACTCCGCGTACACCTGAGCGGTTCTCTGCAGATAGAAGTCGGAGTGATCAGCGGTGAACGCGTCCAGGATCCGCGCGGACTGCCACCCGCCGTCGGCGAACACGTCGCGCAGCACCGCGATCTGACGCTCCGGCGCAAGGTCCTCGTAGCCGCTCGGCGGCGCCAGGAACGCGAGCGACGCCCGGGTGGTGCCGACGTTGTCCGGGCGCAGCATCACCGCGCGGCCCCGCCCGGCGACGCACCAGCGCCACCACCGGTCGTCGGCGGCGGTACGCGGGATCGTCCCGTACGCGGTGTACTGCCCCAGGTCCCGCACGCGCACGGTGTCGCCGAAGAGCAGCCGCCGGGTACGGGAGCCGATGCCCTCGGCGATCACGACGAGGTCGAACCGCCGTACCGGCCCGCGGGCGAAACTGACGTCGACCCCGTGCTCGTCCTCCTGCACCGCGGTGATCTGGTCGTCGTAGACGTACTCGGTCGTGCCGGCGGTCTGCTCGACCAGCAGCCGGACCAGCTCGCCGCGAATGATCTCCAGCTCCGCGGTCGCGCCGTCGCTGTCACCGGTCCCGGCCGGGAACTCCGCGAGGGTACGGCCGCGCCGGTCGAGGAAGCGGGTGCCGACCTCGCCGGTGCCGGCCGCGGCGATCGCGTCCTCGAGGCCCATCAGCCGGGCGACCTGGCGGCCCGCACCACGGACGTCGACGTTCTGCCCGGAGGCACGCAACGCGGGCGCCCGTTCCACCACGGTCGCCTGCCATCCGTAGCGGTGCAGCCAGTAGGCCAGCGCGGGTCCGGTGATGCCGGCGCCCGAGATGAGGATGGAGCCGTGACCGGTCATGCGACACTCCTGACGTCGGAACTAATCGCTAAGCAGCTTAGCTACTAAGTAGGTGAAATACCATCTCTGCCCCGACGGACGGGTTCGACAACCCGTCACCCACCATGACCGCCGTACGGGCCCTGGTCACCGAGGCCGTCGCGCTGCGCCGGACGCTGTCCCGGCGCTCCGGGCTGACCGAGACCGAGCTGGACGCCCTCGATCACCTGGTGGAGTCCCCGTCGACGCCCAGCGAGCTGGCCCGGCTCCTCGACGTCAGCACCGCGGCCTCGACCGGCGTGGTGGACCGCCTCGAACGCCGGGGCCACGTGGAACGCCGCAAGCACCCCACCGACCGGCGGCGTCTGGAGATCCACGTCACCGACCACGGCCGCGCCGAGCTGCTGCGGTACCTCACCCCCATGCTGCACGCCCTGACCGAACTCGATCAGCGAATGAGCCCGGACGAGCGGGCCACGGTGATCCGCTTCCTGACCGGGGCGCAGGCGGCCTTCCGGGCGGTGGACGGACGATGACGGAGCTGCTGGACGATCGGGCACTGCACGCGTCGTCGGTGGTGGCGAACTGCGCGATGAACCGCGAGCGCCAGCTGGCCGGGGTCAACAGCTACGCGCGGGAGCTGGGCTTCGACCCGGTCGAGTGGCTCGCGGCGCTGCCCGGAGAGGGCGTCGGATGGCTGGATCTGTGCTGCGGGAGCGGGCGGGCGCTGCTCCAGGCCGCCGAGCGGGTGCGGGCGGACGCCCAGCTCGTGGGGGTGGACCTGGTGGACGCGTTCCTGACCCAAGGAGGCCGGCCGACGCTCGTCGCCGCGCCGGTCGAGAGCTGGACACCCGATCGGCGGTTCGACCTGATCACGTGCGTGCACGGGTTGCACTACGTCGGGGACAAGCTGGGTGTGCTCGGCCGGGTGGTGAGCTGGCTGACCCCGGGCGGGCGGTTCGTCGCCGACCTGGATCTGGACAGTGTCCGGGTAGGTGACGGGCGTGCTGCCGGGCGACGGCTGGTGGCCGGACTGCGGGCGGCCGGGATCGACTACGACGCGCGGCGGAAAAGGATCAGTTGTGTGGGTGCCAGGGAGCTCTCCCTGGCGTACCAATATCTCGGAGCCGACGACCGCGCCGGGCCCAACTACACCGGCCAACCGGCGGTGCATTCCCACTATCAACCGGTGTGACCAGCGGAAAATTGGCATGCTCGACGGGTGCGCCTCCGCCGGACAGCCGCCGTCGCCGTGATCATGGTCGCGGCAACGGCAACGGCGGCTGGCTGCGGCACGAAGGCAGAGCCACCGGCGGCCTCAAAGAGCACCCCGACCGCCTCGCCCTCACCGACCCCGCCGACATCTCCGACCCCGCCGTCATCTCCGAGCGCCGGGCCGTCCCTCACCACGACCACCAAGCCCCGGACCAGCACCGGCTGGGAGATCACCGTCTACTACACCGCCGTCGAGGACTACCACGACGGCACACCCACCCCGGTGACCGGCTGCCCCACCCTCAACTGCAAGAACGGCACCGACAACCTGGGCACCTACCCCGCCGACTTCGTCCAGGCCGTCCAGGACGAAGGAACCGGCCGCACCAGCTCAGGCACCTACCTCAACTGGTCCTACGACATCGGCTACTGGCTCGACTCCGTCCCCCGCACCAGCGACGGCCAGTCCCTGTCCCCGTTCGTCTCCGCCGCCGCCGACCCGGACGTCCTCCCGCACGGCACCCGCTTCACCATCGCCGCCTGCGGCACCCAGGACGACGGCTCCACCCCGCCGTCCGCGGTCTGCGCCGCCCTCAAGGACGCGTCCTGGGAGATCACCGACGAGTTCACTCCCGGCCTCGGCGGCTCCCGGCACATCGACGCCTACATCGGCCCGGAGACCGGCGAGCACTTCACCGACTCCGACTGGTACATCACCCTGACCGGCGCCCGGATCAGCATCGGCTGACGCTCAGCGCAGTTCGCCGTCCAGCAGGCCCATGAGGTGCACGTCGCGCCACTGCCCGTCCCGGCGCGACGCCTGGCGCAGGCACCCCTCGTCCACAAAGCCGATCTTCTGGTAGATGTGGTGCGCCGCCTCGTTCCCGACCACCACGGTCAGCCAGATCCGGTGCAGCCGCATCCGGTCGAAGCCGTACCGGCACGCCGTCCGCATCGCGTCGGTGGCATACCCCTGCCCCCAGTAGTCCTTCTCACCGAGGTAGATGTCCAGCTCGGCGATCCCGGTCTCCGGCTCCGCGCCGTGCAGGCTGATCAGCCCGATCAGCACACCGTCCTTGCGGCTCTCCACCCCGAACAGCGTGTCACCGTAGGTGTTGCGCGGCCGCTCGGTGAGAAACTTCGTCACGGTCTCCGGCGTCTGCGGATACCCCTCCACCATGAACCGCATCACCTCCGGATCATGGTTCCACCGCCACAGCGACTCGGCGTCCCCCGCCCCCATCGCCCGCAGTTCCACAAGTTCACCTAAGACATTCAAGAAAACCCCCATTTTGTACGATCGACGAGCGCCCGTCCGTAGGCTACGAGCCGCGTCCCGTGATGGTCTCGCGCATGACCGCTGTCAGTCCGGACCGCTGCGCGCCCCGGTGCTGACGTCATGGCCGAAGAGCAGCCCGTGCCCGCTCCCCGCCGCCCGGCACGCCATGATCCGGACGAACGACAGTGTCAGCTCCGGCCAGGGGTGCCCGGCACCCCGCAGCACGTCACCGTGCGCCGCATTCATCGCGGCATCCGTCGGCTCGACGACCGGCAGGTCCAGCCGGTCGAGCCCACCGGCCAGCTCGGCCGCCTCGGCCGGCACCAGCCACCCGTGCACCCCGTCCGCGCCGGACGGCACGTGACCGAGCCCGGCGCCCCGCCCGCCGAGCGCGACGAGCAGCTCGGCCACCCGCCCGTCCGGCACCGGCGGAAGGGCACCCAGGGTCATGTTGCGCCCGAGGAATCGTCCCTCGCCGACGCAGCACTCCCCCACGACCGCCTCGAAGAGCCAGAACAGCATCTCCGGCGTGTCCCGATCGGCCCGCTCGTGCAGCAGGCAGCGCGCCCGTTCCGGGCAGCTCCCCGACGAGCAGCGGACCTGTTCCCAGCGCCCGGTCCGGCGCCAGTCCACCCGCGACTCCGGCAGCGCACCGAGATACCGCAGGTCGTCACCGAGCCAGCCGCAGTGCGCCACCAGGTCGACCGGCGCGGCCCGTGACGCGTCGGCCAGCTCGAGCCACTCCTCCGCGAAATGCTCCCCGCGCCGCCGGCACACCCCGTCCAGCCACGGCGTGACCCCGGCACCCCCGATCACCTCGACCAGGCCGGGCACCGCGGTCCGCCGGTACCGGTCGTAGTCGAAGACGAAGATCTCCGCGTCCGCGCCCATCGATGTCTCCTCCCCGGTTCCGTCCTCGCCGATGCCGCGCGGACCCTACCCGGCATGGCAGGATCGGTCGCATGGATTTTCGGTATGTCGGTGGCAGCGGCCTGCGGGTCAGTGAGTTGTGCCTGGGCACGATGACGTTCGGCAACGAGGCGGACGAGGACGTCTCGCACGCCCTGCTGAACCGGTACGTCGAGGCCGGCGGCAACTTCGTCGACACCGCGGACGTCTACAACGACGGCGCCTCCGAGGAGATCATCGGGCGTTGGCTGGCCGGGCAGAACCGCGACGACCTGGTGGTGGCGACGAAGTTCTTCTGGCGGACCGGCTCCGGGCCGAACGACCACGGCGCCGGCCGCAAGCACATCCTCGCCGCGGTCCGCGACAGCCTGCGCCGGCTCGGCACCGACTACCTCGACCTCTACCAGGTCCACGCGTTCGACGAGGCCACCTCCCTCGAGGAGACCCTGTCCACCCTGGACGGCCTGGTCAAGGCGGGCACCGTCCGCCACCTCGGGGTCAGCAACTACGCGGCCTGGCAGCTGCAGAAGTCCCTGGACGTCGCGAAGTTCCGCGGCCTCGAACCGTTCGTGGCGCTGCAGCCGCTCTACAACCTGATCGACCGCGAGGTCGAACACGAGCTGATCCCGGTCTCGCTGAACGAGGGCGTCGGCATCATCCCGTGGGCGCCGCTGCGCGGCGGCTGGCTGACCGGCAAGTACCGCCGCGGCATGACCGAGGCCCCGGCCGACACCCGGTGGGAGGGTGACAAGCAGTCCTGGCTCGGCCGCTGGGACCGCAGCGTCGACGAACGCACCTGGTCGGTGACCGACACCCTGCTGGCCGTCGCCGGCGAACTGGACCGCACCCCGGCCCAGGTGGCGCTGCGCTGGCTGCTGCAGCGCCCCGGCGTGACGTCCCCGATCGTCGGCGCCCGCAGCCTCACCCAGCTCGACGACAACCTCGGCGCCCTGGGTTGGTCGCTAGACGACAAGCAGATGGACCGCCTCACCACTTCCGGCGACCAGCCCCTCCCCTACCCCTACGGCTACCTGGCCGGCTCCCCCCGCCGCCGCTGACCAGCCCCCTCCCACCGGCTACCCGGCCGGCTCGCTCCGCCGCCGCTGACCGCCGCGGCGCTTCCAGCGCACCCCGGCGACCAGGGCGGCGATGGCGAGCGCCGCCCCGGCCAGCCACCACCAGGCGTCCGGGCCGATCAGGAACGGCGGATCGCCCGCGCGGGTGCCGCCGCTGCTGATCGCCTGGGCGGCCAGGTCCACATCGGTGATCGCCAGGTCCACCGTGGTCACCTGCACCGGAGCCCCCGCGCCCGGCGACAGCGCCAGCACCTGGTTGCCCTCGCCCGCCTCGCGCCTCAGGTAGAGCAGTGCGGTGCCATCAGGCCGCCAGCCGAGCAGCCCGGCCGCCACCACACCACCGGAGACCGCGGGCAGCGCCGGTCCGGCGACCGGCTGGCCGGTACCCGGGTCGAACCAGCGCGGCGCCCACGCCGCCGACGCGACAAGTGCCAGCGCGCTCCCGTCCGGCGTCCAGGCGCCCTTGCCCGCCAGCCGATACCCGCTCGGCGCGGTGAACGCCACCAGTTCCCGGCCCGCGCTGTCCAGCACGTGCACCCGGCCATCGGCCAGATACGCGAGCCGGTCGCCATCGGCCGAGAACGCGACGCTGAACCCGGCCTCGCCCGCGGTCGCCACCGTCCGGACCTCGCCGCCGGCCACCTGTCGGAGCACCAGCTCCACGCTGTCCGGCGCGGCGCCGAGCGTGCTGCCGACGATCTGCCGGCCGTCCGGTGACCAGGCCAGCGGGGTGAGCGCCAGCGGCGTGCTCCGGCCGGTGGACAGGTCGACGAGCGTGCCCTCGTCCGCCGCGAACCGCCCGTCCGGCGACAGCAACGGCGCGCGCCGGCTCGCGATGCCGACGTCGATCGTCCGGTACTGCTCCTCGTACGCGCCGACCAGCCCGCCCAGCTCCGACTCGCCGGAGAGCAGGCCCAGTCGCCGGCTGTCCCCGATGAACGAGACCGAGGCGGCACCCAGCCGCGGCCGGTCGTCGACGTCGAGCGAACCGTAGGCGGGCAGCCCGATCCGGTCCGGCAGGCCCGGCGCCTGGCCGGCGGCGACCGGGATCACCGCCGGACGGATCGCGACCGGCACGGCCACCGCCAGCACGGCCACGACCGCCGCCCAGGCGGCCGCGGTACGCCGCCGGGTGCGCCGCGCCGTCGCCACGGCCCGCTCGTACACCGGATAAACCGGAGCCGAATCGGCCGTGCGCCGCAGCTCCTGCCGGAGTCCCTCGGTCATCGCGTGCTCCTCTCCGTCTCGTGCAGCAGCTCGGGAGCGATGTCCCGCAGCCGGCGCAGCGCGTCGTGCGCGTGCCGTTTCACGGTGCCGACCCGGCACCCCAGCAGCTGCGCGGCCTGTGCCTCGGTGAGGTCGTCGTAGAACCGCAGCACGATCACCGCCCGCTGCTTGGGGCTCAGCCGGCTCAGCGCCTGCGTCATGGTGAGCCGCAGCACGGTCGCCTCGGCCGGATCGGCCTGCGCCGTCTCCCGGTGCCCACCGGTGAGCTGTTCCGGCACCCGGCGGCGCCGCCACCAGCTCACGTGCTGGTGATACATGGCCCGGCGCACATACGCCTCCGGGTCCCCGTCACGCACCCGCCGCCAATGCCGATACGTGCTGGCCAGCGCGCTCTGCAGGAGATCCTCACCCAGATGGTGATCCCCGGTGAGCAGGTACGCATGACGTGACAACGCCGCGGAACGCCCCCGGACGAACTCCCGGAACCCGTCAGCCTCAGCCACTTACCCACCCCCTTCACCACCAAGAACGCCCCCGCCCACCCAAATGGTTGGGGCCCCGGGAGTCCGCTCCAAGATCAATCCAACAGAGCCCGCTCCGGCTGGTTGTCAGGGGTGTGTCGAACGGAGTGAGGCACCCCTGACAACCAGCCACCACCCGCGCACACGCACGGCCGCGGGCAGGCAGAGACTCCGGCTGGCGCTGAGGGGTGTCTCGACGGGCGCGAGACACCCCTCAGCGCCAGCCACAGCGGCACCATCGGCCGCACCGGGGAGTGACCGGCTGCCGACCGGGTAGAACCGACCGATACTTTTGACAGCGGTCGGCTATGGGTGAGGGGACAAACCTACGGTGAGCGACGTCTTCGCAGCGGACGCCGAGGTCGGGCGTGCCCTGGCCGCGGTCGACTGGGCGGCGACCCCGCTCGGCCCGCCCGAGGGCTGGCCGCAGAGCCTGCGGACCGCGGTGAGCATCCTGCTGTCGTCGCGGTTCCCGATGTGGATGGGCTGGGGACCGGAGCTCACCTTCTTCTGCAACGACGCGTACCGCCGGGACACCCTGGCCAGCAAGTACCCGTGGGCGCTGGGCCGGCCCGCCCGCGAGGTGTGGGCGGAGATCTGGGGCGACATCGGCCCGCGCATCCAGAACGTGCTCGACACCGCCCAGGCCACCTGGGACGAGGCGCTGCTGCTGTTCCTGGAGCGCTCCGGATACCCGGAGGAGAGCTACCACACGTTCTCCTACAGCCCGCTGCGCGACGACGACGGCGACCTCGTCGGGTTCCTCTGCGTGGTCAGCGAGGACACCGACCGGGTGATCGCCGAGCGCCGGATGGCCACCCTGCGCGACCTCGGCTCCGACCCGAACGTGATCCGTACCGAGCAGGAGACCCTGGCCTTCGCGAACCTGCAGCTCGAACGGAACCTGCGCGACCTGCCGTTCACCCTGACCTACCTGTTCGACGACGACGGGCGGGCGAGGCTGCGCGCCACCTCCGGCATCCCGGCCGGGCACCCGGCCGCACCCGAGGTCACCGAGCCGGGCCAGGCCGGGCCGCACGGGACGGAGTCCACGCTCATCGAGCTGGACGAGCCGGGGCTGCCCACCGGCGCCTGGGCCGACCCGCCACGGCAGGCGCTGCTGGTGCCGCTGCTGCGCCAGGGTGACGCGCCGTACGGGTTCCTGGTCGCCGCGCTGAACCGGTACCGGCCGGTGGACGAGGCGTACCGGGGTTTCGTCGAGCTGACCGCCGGTCACCTGGCCGCCGGGATCGCCGGCGCCCGCGGCTATCAGGCGCAGCAGCGCCGGGCCGAGGAGCTCGCCGAGCTGGACCGCGCCAAGACCACGTTCTTCTCCAACATCAGCCACGAGTTCCGCACCCCGCTCACCCTGATCATGGGACCGCTCGACGAGCTGCGCACCCGCCTGGACGACGCCGACCCGGCGGTCCGCGCCGAGCTGGACGTGATCCACCGCAACGGCCTGCGGCTCGGCAAACTGGTCAACGCGCTGCTGGACTTCTCCCGCCTGGAAGCCGGCCGGATGCAGGCCCGGTACGAACCGGTCGACCTCGCCGCCACCACCGCCGAGCTGGCCAGCGTCTTCCGTTCCGCGATCGAACGTGCCGGGCTGACCTTCGAGGTGGACTGCCCGCCGCTGCCCGAACCGGTGCTCGTCGACCGCGGCATGTGGGAGAAGGTGGTGCTCAACCTGCTCAGCAACGCGCTCAAGTTCACCTTCGACGGCACGATCCGCGTCGCCGCCGGCGTCGAGCCGGGCTTCGCGGTGATCACCGTCGCCGACTCCGGGATCGGTGTGGCGGCCGACGAGATGCCGCGGCTGTTCGAGCGCTTCCACCGGATCGACACCGCCCGGTCCCGCTCCAACGAGGGCAGCGGCATCGGCCTGGCCCTGGTCCAGGAGCTGGTCGGGCTGCACCGCGGCACGGTCACCGCGGCGAGCGACCCGGACAAGGGCACCACGTTCACGATCCGGCTGCCGTTCGGCGCCGGGCACCTGCCGCCGGACGCGGTGGTCGCTCCCGGCGCGTCCGGGCCGGGCGGGCCGGCGGCCGCCACCACCGAGCCGTTCCTGCAGGAGGCGAGCCGCTGGCTGCCCGGCGACACCCCGCTGGTGACGCCGGCCGCGAGCCCGGCCGGCCCGGACGCCGCCACCGTCCTGGTCGCCGACGACAACGCCGACATGCGCGACTACCTGACCCGGCTGCTGCGCGCGGCCGGGCACCGGGTCACCGCGGTCAGCGACGGCCGGTACGCACTCGACGCGATCCGCGCCGACCCGCCGGACCTGGTGGTCAGCGACGTGATGATGCCCCGGATGGACGGCCTCGAGCTGCTCGCCGCGCTGCGCGGCGACGTCCGGACGGCCGGCGTCCCGGTGCTGATGCTCTCCGCCCGGGCCGGCGAGGAGGCCTCGATCGAGGGCCTGGAGGCCGGCGCCGACGACTACCTGTTCAAACCGTTCTCGGCGGCCGAGCTGCTGGCCCGGGTGCGGGCCAACGTGGAGCTGGCCCGGCTGCGGAACCACCACGCCCGCTGGCGGGCCGCGCTCGTCGACTCGCTGCAGGAGGCGTTCTTCGTCTGCGACTCCGACGGCGCGGTCATCGAGATCAACAACGCGTTCGCCGAGATCATCGGGTACGGCCCGGAGGGGCTGCCGTACGCGCCGACCCACCCGTGGTGGCCGGACCGGGCGACCGACCCGGAGGCGTACGCCGAGGTGGTCACGGCCTTCGACATGCTGCTGCAGGACCGGCAGGGCGGGTACCGCATCCCGGTCAACCACGCCGACGGGCACCGGCTGTGGGTGGCGGCCGCGTTCAACCAGGTGCGGGACCCGGAGACCGGCCGCCGGGTGGTCGTCGGCACGTTCCGCGACGTCACCGACGAGCACTACGCGATCCAGCGGGAGACCGCGCTCGCCTCGCTCAGCGTCCGGCTGTCCGCGGCTGATCACGTCAGCGACGCGGTCGCCGGCACCCTCGACGAGCTGCGCGGGCTCTGGCAGGCCCGGTACGTGCTGGCGGCCGTGTTCGACGGTGACGACCCGCCGACCCTGACCGCGACCGACCCGGATCTGCGCTGGGACGACCTCCCGCAGGATCGGCTGCGCGCGCAGCGCGACCGCCCGCTGCTCACCCCGGTCACCGAGCACACCGCCGGGGCCGGGATCACCCTGGAGCACCCGCAGGGCACCATGGTCCTCTGGGTCGACCTCGGTCACCGGCGCCCGTTCACCGAGCAGGACCAGACCCTGCTGGCGTTGCTCGCCGGGCACCTCGGCCAGGGTCTGCGCCGGGTGCACCAGATCGACCAGCAGCGCGAGACCGCCCTGGCGCTGCAGCGCGCCATCCTCGGCCCGGCCCAGCTGCCGGCCGGCTTCGCGGTCCGCTACGAACCGGCCACCCGCCCGCTCAAGGTCGGCGGCGACTGGTACGACACCATCCCGCTCCCGGACGGCCGGATCGGCATCGTGGTCGGCGACTGCGTCGGCCACGGCCTGCAGGCGGCCACCGTGATGGGCCAGCTCCGCTCGGCCTGCCGGGCGCTGCTGCTGCAGGACTCCAGCCCGGCCCGGACCCTGATGGCCCTGGACCGGTTCGCCGCCCTGCTGCCCGGCGCGCACTGCGCCACGGTGTTCTGCGGCGTGCTCGACCCGGAGACCGGTCACCTGCGCTACTCGGCCGCCGGGCACCCGCCGCCGATCGTCGCGCTCGCCGACGGCACCACGCACCTGCTCGACCAGGGCCGGTCCCGGCCGATCGCGGTCCGCCCGGCGCAGGAGCGGCCGGAGGCCGAGTACACGATGGCGCCGCGCACCACCCTGCTGCTCTACACCGACGGCCTGGTGGAACGGCGCCGGCAGCCGCTGACCACCGGGATCGAGCAGGCCACCGCCGCGGTGCAGCTGGGCCGGCAGACCCCGATCGACGACCTGGCCACCGAGGTGATGGAGCGCCTCGCCCCGGCCGGCGGCTACGACGACGACGTGGCCCTGCTGCTGTACCGCCAGCCCGGCCCGCTCGAGCTGGAGTTCCCGCCGGAGTCGACCCGGCTGGCCCCCGTCCGGAACGCGCTGCGCGACTGGCTGGAGCGCTGCGGGGTCGACCCGGGCACCGCGCAGAACGTGCTGGTCGCGGCCGGCGAGGCCTGCGCCAACGCGATCGAACACGGTCACCGGGACCTCACCGGCGGCCTGATCAAGCTGCGCGCGGCGGTCACCGCCACCACCGTGCGGCTGGTCGTCACCGACAGTGGCACCTGGCGGGTCCCGCGCCCCGCCGAGAATCCGCACCGGGGCCGCGGCATCATGCTGATGCGCGCCTTCATGGGCGAGGTCACCATCACCACCGGCACCACCGGGACCATCATCGACATGCAGACGGAGATCGCGTCATGACCACCGCGCTCACGCTGACCACGGGCAACGACTCCGCGGGGGCCCCGGTGCTCACCGCGGTCGGTGAGATCGACATGAGCAACGCGGAGACCTTCGCGGCCGCGCTGATCGGCGCGGTCACCTCGGCCGGGCGGGCGCTGCTCGTCGACCTGACCGCGGTGGAATACCTGGACAGTGCCGGCCTGGCCGCGCTGTTCCACCACGCGGACCGGATCGAGGTCGTGACCGGCCCGCTGCTGGCCCCGCTGCTGGCCGTGTCCGGTCTGGCCGATCTGACGACCGTGCACCGTCGCTGACTGTTCGTTCATGTTCGGACACTGACCACCCCGTTCGCCGGGAGTCACCCATGGTGACCTTTCCGTCGCAGTGCTGCCGTTACGTAGCCGTTAGCCGGGTAGCTCTTGACTGCCGCTCCGCATCCCGGGTTGACTCTGGCTGTTCGTGAGTGATCGCGTCGGAATTTGTGCGCTCCATATCCAGTCGACATCTGCGAGGAGGAGACGCATGCACCTCTCGACCTCCCGGCGGCGCGCGGTCCGGGCCGCCGCTTCCGCGGCCGCATGAACCGGATGCGGGTGGACCTCACCGCCGACCGCTCGGTCACCGTCGCGGCCGGGGACACCACCCTTTTCCGGTACGCGTACGGAGCACCGCAACCGCACCTCACCGGCGGCCTGCTCCCCTCGCCGGTCAGCTGGTCCCCGCCGCAGGACAGCCCCGGCCACGCGCGGCACGTGACCCTGACCGAGCTGTCCGCCACCGCGACCACCGCCACGATCGCGCACCACCTGCAGTGGCCCGCCGTCGACGAGTGGCGTTCGCTCACCGCGTCCGGCGCCGGCCGTGACACGTGGCTGCTGCTGCTGGAGAACACCGTCACGAACGCCACCGGCCAGCCGCTCCCGCTGGACGGCCCGGCCCTGTCGCTGCCCGCGCTCACCGCGCCACCGGCCGGCCGGGCCGAGTGGCGGGCCGCGCACTCGGCCACCGCCACCGTGGTGGTCGTCGACGACAACGCCAACCTGCAGCACCCGCCGCGCTGGTCGGCCGGGTTCGGCCCGGCGCCGCTGGAGGGGGTGAGTCTGGGCGCCGAGCGCACGGCCGCCTTCCGGTACGCCGTGCTGATCGCCCCGCCCGGCCACCACGCGCCCACCCTGGCCGGTCTCGGCCGTGACGCGCTGGCCGGTCCGCTGCTCCCCGCCCCGCGCGGCCACCACTGCCACGCCGACCTCACCAGCCGCCGCCAGCCCTACCGGCGGCGCACCCGGGTCCTCACCCGCCAGTGCGAAACCCGCACCACCCCACCCAGCCCCTGAGCGAGCACCCCGCGCGCGGGGGGTCCCGGCTGGCTCTCAGGGGTGTGTCGAACGCCGTGAGACACCCCTGACGACCAGCCGGCATCGGGAGTCGCGGCCGGGCCGTGAATGGCTGCGGTGTCGCGCCGGCCTCACGGGCGGGACTCGGCTCGTAGCCTACGGACGGGCGCTCGGTACTCGTACCACATCGGGGGTGACAGCGGACATCGACGGCCTCGAACGTGCGGCGCGACGTCTCCCCCGGATTTCATGCTTTCGCATGACAGTGCCGGGCCCTCCCCGGACGGAACCGGGGAGGGCCTCGGACGGCTACGGCTGGGTGTCCCCGGCTCCGGTGCGGCGCTGCGCCTCGTCCACACCCTTGTCGATGTGCGCGGTGTACTTGCCGTCGGTGCGCTTGTCGACCTGCTCACCGACCTTGTCCAGGGCCTTGTCGACGTGCTCGTCGTGCTTGTCGATGAAGTCCTTCGCCTTGTCCAGGAAACTCATCTTCAGGGACCTCCTTGACGCTGTGGCCGGCAGAAGTGCCCCGGTCAGGCACCGTCAAAACCCTACGCCGCGTGGCGGCTACAAGACGGTGGGCACATGCCGTACGTAATAAGAAGGGTGACAGGAACGCCTGCCTCGCCGCCCTCTAGCATTTGCGGCGGTTCGGCACGCGGTGGAAGCGAGGCGACATGCGGTGGCTCCGAGGGATCGGCAAACGGCGGGATCCGCAGGATCCTGCCCGGCAGCAGGAAATCCTGCGCGAGCTGCAGCATGGATTCGGGCCGCACGCACCGGGCAAGTTCGCCGCCCAGGTCGTGCGGGCCTCCGCGCTCATGGAGGGCGTCGACGGGCTGGTCGTGGCGGCTGCCGTGCTGCGTGAGTTCGCCGACGGCGCGGCCACCAACATCGCCGCGCAGTGCCGCGCGCTCGGGCTGACCCCGGACCGGCGCAACTACCGGGCGTTGTGGGAGACCGCCGGGAAGCGGATGAACTCGCCGCTGTTCGCGTCGCCGTCCGGCATGCACCCGTACGTCCACGTCGCCGCGGCGGTCACGGTCGTGGGTGGACAGGCCGCCCAGACGGTCCGCGCGGTCGACCCCCTGCCGGTGCTCACCCACCTGTTCGAGGTGCTCGACCTGACCATCGCGGGCTGGGAGTTCGGCCGGGTGCTCGTCGACGTGAACGGCGCGACCCTGGCGGTCAACCTGATCACCGCGGCCACCGCGATCCGGGGCGAGATGTCCGACCCGCCGCCGCTGCCGGCCGCCACCCGCGCGCAGATGCGCCGCAACAACAGCGTGAACGTGCTCGACCCGGCGGTCAGCCGGATCGTCGGGCAGTGGAACCCGGGCAAGCAGATGCGCGAGTGCCTGCTGGCCTGATCCCCAGCCGATTCCTCAACCCGGCCCGCCGGGTGCCGATCTTCGCGGCATCCGACGGGAGGGAAGAGACATGCCGCAGAACTCCGCACGAGGCGTTCCGGCGCGGGCCGACGGCTGGCGCCCCCAGGATCCGGTGCTCAACAACCTGATCCACAAGTGCATCGAGGACGCGCAGCGCCGCAAATCGGAGACCGGCAGCATGACCGCGTTCTTCGGCGGCGGCATCGTCCTGACCGTCCTCGGCGTGATCCTGGCCGTCGGCACCGGCAGCCCGCTGCTGGCGCTGATCGTGGCGGTGCTGCTGGCCGGCGCCGGCCTGTTCTACGCCGGGATCAGCACGCCGACACCCCCGGCCGACCCGATGCGCGTGCTCGACGTGATGGGTGGCCCGGGCAACCTGCCGGCCGGCTACCTGGTCTACGCGCCGGCCTGGCGGGCCGGTCTGACCGAGCTGCTGGCCCGGGTCACCGACCGGGAGCTGTCGGTCGCGGTCCGGTTGTGCCGCGAGCACCCGGGTTCGGTCGCCGACCTGATCCGCCTGGTGCTTGCCGCCGAGAAGCACGCGCACGACCACGCCTTCGGCCACACGGTCACCGAGGCCGACGTCTTCCGGGTCGCGCAGCGCGCCACCACCGAGTGGGCCCGGATCTCCCCGACCACCATGCTCGCCGCCTGACCACCCGACCACCGCACGGCCGCCGGCTGACGCCGGCGGCCGTTTCGCCGTGCCCGGAACTGTGCCAGGATATCGATGCAAACGTTTCCACAAACCTTCAACGGATCGTGGGAGGCACCATGCCGGACCCCGCCGAGCTGCGCGAGGTGGCGCTGCTCCTGCGTGACGGCGACGACGTCGCGGTCGCCACCCAGGACCTCGCCGAGGGTCGCGCGCTGCGGCACGCCGGCGCCGACCTCACGATCGGCACGCCGGTCCCCCGCGGCCACAAGGTCGCGCTGCGCGACCTGCCCACCGGCGCCCAGATCCACAAGTACGGCCAGGTGATCGGCCGGGCCACCGCACCGATCCGGGCCGGCGACCACGTGCACGCGCACAACCTCGGGATGGACGCCGTCGCGCACGACTACGAGTTCGGCACCGCCGGCGTCGTGATCACCCCGGCTGCCGAGGTCCGCACGTTCCAGGGCTATCGGCGCGCCGACGGCCGGGTCGGCACCCGCAACTACGTCGGCATCGTCACCTCGGTCAACTGCTCCGCCTCGACCGCCCGGATGATCGCCGACCAGTTCCGCGGCCCGCTGATGGACGCCTACCCGCACGTCGACGGCGTCGTCGCGCTCGCCCACGACTCCGGCTGCGGCCTGGTCCCGGCCAGCGAGGGCGGTCAGATCCTGCAGCGCACCCTGCGCGGGTACGCCACCCACCCGAACATCGGCGGCCTGCTCGTGCTCGGCCTCGGCTGCGAGATGATCGCCGTGCAGACCCTGCTCGCCGACCTGGACGCGTCCCCCGACACGCTGATCGAGCGGATGACCATCCAGGAGACCGGCGGGGTGCGCGCCACCGTCCGGGCCGGCGCCGAAGTCGTGCGCACCATGCTGGTCCGGCTGGACGAGCGCCGCCGCGAGACGGTGCCGGCCTCCGCGCTCGTGCTCGGGCTCAACTGCGGCGGCTCGGACGGCTACTCCGGGATCACCGCGAACCCGGCCCTCGGCCACGCCTCCGACCTGCTGGTGGCGCAGGGCGCGACGACCGTGCTGGCCGAGACGCCCGAGGTGTTCGGCGCCGAGCACCTGCTCACCCGGCGCGCGGTCACCCGCGAGGTCGGCCAGCGGCTGCTGGACCGGATCGCCTGGTGGCACACGTACGTCGAGGCCGGCGGCGGCACCCTGGACAACAACCCGTCGCCGGGCAACAAGGCCGGCGGGCTGACCACCATCCTGGAGAAGTCCCTGGGTGCGGTCGCCAAGGGCGGCTCGGCCCCGCTGACCGCGGTCTACGAGTACGCCGAGCGGGTCACCGAACCGGGCTTCACGTTCATGGACACCCCCGGCTACGACCCGGTGTCGGTGACCGGGCTGGTCGCCGGCGGGGCCACCGTCGTCTGCTTCACCACCGGGCGCGGCTCGGTGCTCGGCGGCAAACCCGCCCCGGTCCTCAAGATCGCCACCAACTCGGAGATCTACCAGCGGATGCGTGACGACATGGACCTGGACACCGGCGGCATCGTGGCCGGGACCACCACCATCCGGGCGGTCGGCGAGGAGATCTTCGAGGCGGTGCTGGCCACCGCCTCGGGCCGGCTCACCGCCAGCGAGGACCTCGACCTGGGCCGCGACGAGTTCGTGCCCTGGCAGTTGGGCGCGGTCACCTGACGCCCTAAGATCGCCGGATGACCACGGCGGTGACGGAGCGCAAGTCCGTAGTGCCCGAGCTCGTCCGGCGACGTCTGTCGACGCTGGACACCCGGCTCGATCCGTACTCCTGGCTGGTCACCGCGGTGATCGTGGCCGCCGCCGCGATCCTGCGGCTGAGCGGGATCAGCAACCCGCAGAAGCTGGTCTTCGACGAGGTCTACTATCCGAACGACGCCTGGGACATGCTGCACCGCGGCGTCGAGTGGGACGAGAAGACCAACGGTCCCGGCTACGTCGTGCACCCGCCGCTCGGCAAGTGGATGATCGCCATCGGCGAGAAGATCTTCGGCAACACCGAGCTGGGCTGGCGCTTCCCCACCGCGATCGCCGGCACCCTGATGATCCTGATCCTGATCCGGGTCGCCTACCGGATGTTCCACTCGATCATCCTGGCCGGGATGGCCGGTCTGCTGATGATGCTGTCGCGCACCTCGCTGCTGGACATCTTCCTCGGCCTGTTCATCCTGCTGACCTTCGCGTGCGCGGTGCTCGACCGCGACCACTACCGGCGCCGGCTGCTGCGCGCCCTGACCGACGGCGCCGATCCACGCCGCGCGGCCCGGGTGCCGTGGTGGCTGCTGGCCACCGGGATCAGTTTCGGCCTGGCCTGCGGCGTGAAGTGGAGCGCGCTGTTCTTCCTGCCGGCCTTCGCCGCGCTGATCGTGCTCTGGCGGGTGCAGGCGCGCCGCTCGGCCGGCCTGGCCCGCCCGCTGCGCTCCGGCCTCGTCGGCGACCTGGGCTGGGGCCTGACCAGCTTCGCCCTGTCCGCCGTGTTCTACCTGGCCACCTGGACCGGCTGGCTGCTCACCGACACCGGCTACGACCGGCATTTCCGCGCCGACAACGGCCTGAGCGAACCACCGGTCCTGGGCGCTCTGCTCAACCTGTGGCATTACCACGACTCGGCCTACGGTTTCCACAGTGGGCTGACCACCCCGCACCGCTACCAGTCCTGGCCGTGGCAGTGGCTGCTGCTGGGCCGCCCGGTCGCGTTCGACTGGGCCACCCCGACCGGCTGCGGCGCGCCGAGCTGCGCCAGCGAGATCCTGCTGCTGGGCACCCCGCTGCTGTGGTGGTCGTTCCTGCCGGCGCTGGCCGCCCTGCTCTGGCTCGGCATCGCCCGCCGCGACTGGCGCGCCACCGCGATCCTGGCCCCGGCCGCGGCCGGCCTGCTCCCCTGGTTCTACTTCGCGGTCGCGGACGGCCGGACGATGTTCTCGTTCTACGCCCTGCCCGCCCTGCCGTTCCTGATCCTCGCCGTCGTCTACGTCCTCGGCGCGATCATGACCCCGCCCACCGGCATGGCCACCGGCCCGGCCCGCACCGACCACCAGCTGATCGGCACCGTCGTGGTGGCCGTCTACGTCACGCTGATCGCCGTCTGCTTCGCCTACTTCTACCCGATCTTCGTAGGCCACCTCCTGCCCTACGAGGACTGGCACGCCCGCATGTGGCTGGGCGACCGCTGGATCTGACCGATTTTTTTCGGTACGGATACCGAGCGACCCGCCGCAGGCTACAAGCCACGCTCAGGGCCGGTCCCGCGCCAGACCGCTGCCACTCCCGGCTCAGCCGCGCCCCAGGGCTCCGGCTGGCTTCCAGGGGTGTCACACAGCCTCCGAGACACCCCTGGAAGCCAGCCGAGGACCCGGCAGCGTGCAGCGGCCGCGGGTCACGAGAGCTTGGAGCCGGTCACCTTCGGCGAGCCGGCGCCGAGGTAGAAGATGCCGGGCAGGCCGTCGGTCTCGAAGCCGGCGCTCGGGTTCTTGCGCAGCTTCGAGTTCCGGATGATCAGGTGGCCGGAGCGGTCGTTGCTGACGAAGAAGATCGCGCCACCGCCCTCGGCCGCCTTGTTGTTCTCGATGACCGTGCCGTCCAGGGTGAGCGTGAACGTGTCCCCGTCGAGGTAGATCGCGCCGCCGCTGCCGCCGCCCGGTGTGCCGGAGCGGGCCGGGTTCGCGCCCTTGCCGACCGCCGCGTTGCCGGCGAAGTAGCTGTTCAGCACGGTCCAGGACACGCCGATGCTGCTCAGCGCGGACCCGTTCGAGCAGGTGCCACCGGTGAACGTGCTGCCGACCACGTAGACCGGGTCGTCGCCGCCCTGGTCGAGCACGCGCAGCGCGGCGCCGCCGAGGTCCGGGCCGCTGCGGTCGCACCGGTTGCCGGTGAACCGCGAGTTGATCACCTTGAGGTGCCCGCCGCGGACGAAGACCGCGCCGCCGCCCTCCTCGCCGGTGTTGTTGCCGCCGGTGAACGCCATGTTCTGGATGGTCAGGCGGGGCGAGTCCTGGTCGTCGCAGTGCGAGGTGGTCCAGCCCTGCGCCTCGTCGCACGTGTTCATGTAGAGGATCCGGCGCTTACCGGCCCCGTTCAGCGTGATCTTGCCGCCGCCGTCCAGCACGATCGGGGAGTTCGCGTTGCGGACCTTCGCGGTCGCGGCCATCGTGATGGTGACCGGCGCGGGCCCGCAGTCGAAAGTGATCACGCCACCGGCCGCGACCGCCTTGACCACCGCGGCCGAGGTGCAGCCGGCCGGGGTGCCCTTGCCGACCGTGCGGTCGGGGTTGCCGGTGTCGACCGCCCGGGCCGCCGCCGGGATCGCCGCCCCGCCACCCCGATTGCCGGGCCTCGGCAGGGTGGTCTCCTTGACCGGCTTCTTCGACGGGGACACCTTCGTAGAGGGCGACACCGCAACCGACGGAGCGGCCGAGGGCGACACGGCGGCCGACGGTGAGGCGGCGGAGACCGAGGGCGGAGGTGCAGATGCGACCGGCGGGTCGTCGGCCCCGCAGGCGGCCACTGAGCCCATCGTGAGCAGGCTCAGCACTCCGGCCAGCAGTCCCCGTCGTTTGCGCACCGGGCGATGCTACGGCCTGCCACCTCGAAAAACTACGGCCGCGCCACCCCGGACGACGCCCGCACCACCAGGCCGGTCGGCAGCACCATCTCCCGCTCGGCGGTCGCACCGGTCCGCCCGAGCAGCAGGTCCAGCCCGACCGCGCCGGCCCGATCCTTCGGTACGGCCACACTCGTCAACGGCGGGTGGCTCATCGCGGCCAGGCTCACGTCGTCGAACCCGACGACGCTCATCCGCTCCGGCACCACCGCTCCCCGCGCCGCGAGCCGGTGCAGCACCCCGAGCGCGACCAGGTCGTTGTAGGCGAGCACCGCCGTCACCGGACTGTCCAGCACCAGGTCACCGGCGAGCAGCCCGCCGTCGAAGGTCGGCGCCAGCCCACCCAGCGGCAGCAGCTCGAGGTCACCGGCGGTGGACAGCGCCGCGAGCCGCTGCTGCGCGGCCCAGGAGTCCTCGGGTCCGCAGACGTACGCGATCCGCCGGTGACCCAGCGCCCGCAGGTGCCGCACCGCCTGCCGGATCCCGCCGGCGATGTCGGCGACCACCGACGGCAGCCCGGGCACCCGCCGGTGCAGCAGCACGGTGGTCTCCGGGTCGGCCGCCGCCAGCAGGTCCGCATCGGACGCCCGTGGCGAGCAGAGCAGCACCCCGTCGGTGTTGCGCCCCAGCGTGGCCAGCGCCTCCAGCTCGGCGACCGGGTCCTCGTCGGTGTCGGTGATGAACACCCCGTGGTCGACCGCCCGTGCTCGCGCCGTCACCCCCTTCGCCACATCAGCGAAGAACGGATTGCGCAGGTCAGGCACGATCAAACCCAAATTTCCGGTACGCCCGGTGATCAGCCCGCGGGCGGCCCGGTTCGGCTGGTACCCGAGCCGGGTGGCGACCTCGAGCACCGCCTCGCGAGTGGCCGGGCTGACGATGCCGCCGGTCAGCGCCCGGGACACGGTCGACACCGAGACACCGGCCGCCCGTGCGACGTCCTGCACGGTCGTGCGCACCACGTGGATTCCCCCACCCTCGTCACCGGCCCGCGCCAGCATAACGAGCCCGGCGGGTGGACACCGTCGCACACGAGGTGGCGCTTGCCGCCGGAAGTGGTGTGGGGCCTATATTTGCGGCATGGCAACCAATGCGACCTCCGATCGCGTACTCGATGTGCTGATCGTCGACGACGACGACGCCGACACGCTGATGATCGAGGAAGCGCTGCTCGCGGCGGCACCTCCGCCCGCGGTGCACCGGGTCGCCGACGGCAGCGAGGCGATGGACTATCTGCTGCAGCGTGGCGCCTACACCGACGCGACCCGGCCGGACCTGATCCTGCTGGACCTGAACATGCCCCGGATGAGCGGGCACGAGGTGCTCGCCGCGGTGAAGAGCAACGACGCGTTGAAGCGGATCCCGGTGGTGGTGCTGACCACGTCGACCGCGCTGCCGGACATCACCGCGAGCTACACCCGGCACGCGAACGCGTTCGTGACCAAGCCGATGGACCTGGACGGGTTCGAGGAAGCCGTACAGAAGATCAAGAACTTCTACAACGACGTCGCGATCCTGCCGGACTGACCCGGCCCCTACGCCGGCCCCGACGCCCGTTCGGGGGCGGCAAAGCGTGAGACACCTCACCCTGCGTGAAAGTTAGGTGAACCTACCAGCCTGCTGGCGAGGCTCCTACCAGCGCAAACAACCCCGCAATGACCTCGGCGGGCGGCTCCGGCCGCCGACCGACCGGCGAGACGAAACTTGATCTGAACCTAGGTTGAAGTTTTACAGTTCGTGTTCGCCCGGACGTCGATCTTGGCTGGGCTGGAGTGCACGCACGAGTGAGCGAGGGAACGCGACTATGGACCGCCCCCTGAGGGTTGCCGTCATCGGCGCCGGCCCAGCCGGCATCTATGCCGCCGACCACCTCATCAAAGCCGACCCGGACGTCACCGTCGACATCCTCGACAAGCTGCCGACCCCGTACGGCCTGATCCGGTACGGCGTCGCACCGGACCACCCGCGGATCAAAGAGATCATCAACGCGCTCTTCCGGATCCTGGACAACCCGCGGATCCGCTTCATCGGCAACGTCGCGTACGGCGTGGACGTCAAGCCGGAGGAGCTGAGCCGCTTCTACGACGCGACGATCGTCTCGACCGGCGCCGAGAAGGACCGGGCCCTGGACATCCCGGGCATCGACCTGCAGGGCAGCTTCGGCGGCGCGGACTTCGCGTCCTGGTACAACGGACACCCGGACGTCTCGAGGGACTGGCCCCTGGAGGCCACCGAGGTCGCCGTGATCGGCGCCGGCAACGTCGCCGTCGACGTGGCCCGGATCCTCGCCAAGACCGCCGACGAGCTGCTGGTCACCGAGATCCCGGACAACGTCTACCAGGCGCTGAAGGCGAGCCCGGTCACCGACGTGCACCTGTTCTCCCGGCGCGGCCCGGCGCAGGTCAAGTTCACCCCGCAGGAGCTGCGCGAACTCGACCACTCGCCGAACGTCGAGGTGATCGTCCACCCCGAGGGCATCGAGTTCGACGAGGGCAGCCTCGAGGCGATGCGGCAGACCCGGCACGTGAAGATGTGCGTCGACATCCTGCAGAACTGGGCGGTCCGCGACCCGCGGGACCGGCCGCGCCGGCTGCACCTGTACTTCCTGCAGGCCCCGGTCGAGGTGCTCGGCGAGGACGGCAAGGTCGTCGGCCTGCGCACCGAGACCCAGGAGCTGACCGGTGACGGCTGGGTCCGCGGCACCGGCGAGTTCACCGACTGGAACGTGCAGGCGGTCTACCGCGCGGTCGGCTACCTCAGCAGCGCGCTGCCGGACCTGCCGTTCGACACCAAGACCGGCACCATCCCGCACGCCGCCGGCCGGGTCCTGGACCTCGACGGCGAGCCGATCCCCGGCATGTACGTGGCCGGCTGGATCAAGCGCGGCCCGGTCGGCCTGATCGGCCACACCAAGGGCTGCTCCGGCGAGACGGTGGCCAGCCTGCTGGCCGACGCCGACCAGCTCGCGAAGGCACCGGCGCACGACCCGGCCGAGGTCATCGCGTACCTGGAGCAGCGCGAGCTGCCGTACACCACGTGGGAGGGCTGGCAGAAGCTGGACGCCCACGAGATCGCGCTGGGTGAGCCGCTCGGCCGCAAGCGGGTCAAGGTCGTCGCGCGCGACGAGATGACCGGCATCAGCAAGCACTGATCCACCGACGAGAAATGGGGGCCCGCCCGGGCCCCCATTTTCGTTCACTACCCTTTACTCCGGAATAGAAAGCGGCCGACCTCCCCGGGAGATCACGCGGAAACCGCGGATCTCAACCTTGAGCGATCGGCCGCCACCTGTCCCAGCAGGCCCGAACCGGGCCGCCGGGCAGTTACATCACAGCGGGCGGATGTTCTCCGCCTGAAGGCCCTTCTGGCCCTGGGTCACCGAGAACTCCACCCGCTGGTTCTCCTCGAGGCTGCGGAAGCCCGAGGTGGCAATGGCGGAGAAGTGTGCGAACACGTCGGGGCCGCCATCATCCTGGGTGATGAATCCGAAGCCCTTGTCGCTGTTGAACCACTTGACGGTACCGGTGGCCATGTTCTACTCCTTGACGACTGGTGAGGGACCGCACCGTGCGGAACCTCGCGTCGCAGCGCCGATTCCCTGGATTCCGAAGCCAACCAAAGGCTTGAAGAATCAACTAAAAACACAAAACGCCTGGCGGGCCGAGATGCCCATCAGGCGTGGGAAAAACGTCTTAGGAAATCAATGCTGCAACGCCGCCAACGGTATCACGGACCCGCGTCAGCGCACCGACCCGAGGACCGAAACCTCGGTGATCCCGGAGTCCTCCGCGGCACCCAGCATGGAGATCCGATAGCTGGTCAGCACGGCCAGCCAGCGGTCCGGGACGTGACCCCGGCCCGGGTCGCCGACCAGCACCCGCGCACCCCGGCCGGTCGCCCGGCGCAGGAAGCCGTGCATCCGGTTGGCCATGTCGGTGTCGTAGAAGGCGTCACCCACCAGGATGACCTCGGCGTCACCGCCGTCACCGTCGAGCAGGTCACCCTCGACCATCCGCAGGTTCACCCGGTTCACGTCGGCGTTCATCGCGGCGGCCGCCAGCGCGTACGGGTCGATGTCGTTCGCGGCCACCGTCATCGCGCCGGACTGGGCCGCCGCGATCGCCACCACCCCGCCACCGCAGGCCACGTCGAGCACCCGCCGGCCGGCCACCTCGTACGGATGATCCAGCACGTAGCGGGCGAGCGCCTGACCACCCGCCCAGGCATTCGTCCAGAACGGGTGGAAACCCGGCCCGACCTGCGACTCGAGGCGCGCGTGCATGACGATCGCGTCGTCCGCCAGGTGCAGCAGCAGCTCCGGCAGGAACGGTGGCCGGACGAGCCGTAAACCGTCGTAACCGTCGGCGCGGGAGGCGAGGAACGGCTCGAGCATGGTTCCCGTGGTTCTGGACATGGCGTGCTCCGATCAGGCAGTGCCGACGGTTGACGCCTGTGCGCAAAGTGGGACAGGCCCGCTCGACAGTACGCGAACGGACCTCTCCCACCAGCAGCGAGTACGCTCGGTCACTCCGCTGGGTCGAGTTGCAACGTCCATCGGTAGGCCTGAACGAGGCGGGTGTCGAAACCGGACGCCGACCCCCACAGGAAGATCCGGAAGCGCCGATACAGCTCCTCGCCCCACCGCGCGGTGATCTCCTCCCGGCGGGCGTCGAGGCGCTGCGCCCAGGCCCGGCAGGTGAGGTAGTAGTTGTGCCGGTCGTCCTCCACGTTGAGCAGTTCGAACGGCGAGCGCGCCACCTGCCGCAGGTACGAGTGCAGCAGCAACGGCGCCGACCGGCCCGGGTAGACGTACTGCTTGAAGAACGTCGAGGCGGTGTGCTTGCGCCGCATCGCGAGCGCGTCCAGATAGACCCGGCCGCCGGGTTTCAGCAGCCTGGCGTAGGTCTGCAGGGTCGCCCGGTAGTCCGGCAGGTGCTCGGTGACACCCATGTTCACGATCGCGTCGAACTTGCGCTCCGACGCGTACCGGAGAATGTGTTCGCGGACCACGGTGACCGGCAGCGCCTCGCGATCGAAGAGGTCCTTGAGGAACCGCTCCGACTCGGCGGCCAGGGTGACCGTGGTGACCTCGATGCCCCGCCGCGCGGCGTGCTCGGCGAACGCGCCCCAGCCGCCGCCCACCTCGAGCACCCGGTCCCCCGGCTTCACCCGGATGTCGTCCAGGGCGATGTCGAGTTTCCGGGTGATCGCGTCCTCGAGGGGCTCGTCGTCACCGGCGAACACCCCCTGGGTGTAACAGCGGTGCCGGGTGTCCAGAAAGGTGAGGAAGAACTCGGAGTCCTCGTCGTAGTGCCGGGCGATCGCCCGGCGGTCGTGATCGGCGTGCCCGTGCACCAGCGACGGCGCCCAGCGGCCGAGGAACGCGACCGGATGCAGGTCGGAGAAGAACCTGCGCATGCTCAGCACGGCCGCGATGTCACCCTCGACGTCGAGGTGGCCGCGCAGGTAGGCCACCGCGATCTGCAGCTGGTCGAGGGAGAGCATGGCGTCCTGGCCCGCGTCGTCCCGGGCCACCAGGCAGAACCGGGCCGGGGTGGACTCGCTGACGCCGAAGGAGAAGGTGGCGCCGTCACGGGTCTGGATCTCGAAGGGAATCGGGGTGCGGTCACGGAAATAGTCGTCGTAACGCCGGCGGAAGACGTCGGCAACGGTTCGCCGCCTCATGCCGTGATGATCCCACCAAAGTCCGCGACCGCGCACCCGTCACATCGACATCTGCCGACTCAGGATCCGACCGCCGCCGTCCGGGTCGCGGCCTGCTCGCGCAGACCCCAGGGCGATCCGTACGCGGTGAGCAGGTCCAGGAAGGACCGCGCCGGGAACGCCTCCGGGCCGAGCACCCCGGCACCGGTCCAGGCGCCGGTGGCCACCAGCTCCAGCGCGACGACCGGGTTGATCGCGGTCTGCCAGACCACCGCCTGACAGCCGTACTCGGCCATCGACCACTCGTTGTCGACCACGTGGTAGAGGTACACCTCGCGGGGCTCGCCGTCCTTGGTGCCGCGCACCCAGGTGCCGGCGCAGGTCTTGCCGCGCATCCGGGCGCCCAGCGTCGCCGGGTCGGGCAGGCTGGCCGCGACCACGTCACGCGGCGACACGGTCACCGGTCCGTCCGGCCCGGGGACGATCACCCCTTCCGTACGATCGAGCCCGATCTGATGCAGGGTCCGCAGCGTACGGATGAAGTCCTCGCCCAGCCCGTACTTGAACGTCACCCGGCGCGCGCCCACCCACCTCGGGATGAGCAGCACCTCCTCGTGTTCCACGTTCACGCACTGGACCGGCCCGATGCCCTCCGGGAAGTCGAACACCTCGGGCTCGCTGAACGGCGCCGTGGTGAACCAGCCGCGGGCGGCCTCCCACACCACCGGCGGGTTCAGGCACTCCTCGATGGTCGTCCAGATGTTGAACGACGGCGCGAAGTCGTAGCCGTCGACGGTCAGGTTCGACCCGTCCCGGATGCCGATCTCCTCGATCTCGTCGAACAGCTCGTCGGCGGCGTGCCGGGCGAACACGTCGGACAGCCCCGGCTCGACACCCATCCCGACCAGCGCCAGCGCGCCCTTGGCGGCCCACGCGTCGCTCTGCGCGAACTGGGCGTCGCCGAGCTTCACCCCGGTCTGCTCGTACGGACGGTCGGGGTGCGGCTTGGACAGCGACATCGCCATGTCCAGATAGGTGGCGCCGGCCTCACCCGCCGCGGTGAACAGCGGCATCACGAACCGCGGATCGGTCGCGTTCAGCAGCACGTCACAGCCGGTCCGCCGCAGCAGCGCGACGACCGCCACCGGGTCGGAGGCGTCCACCCGCTCGGCCCGGAACCGCGGGTCACCGACCGAGTCCACCGCCGCCTGGGCACGGCCCAGGTCGTAGTCCGCCACCACCATCTCGTCGAAGAACGGCCGCCGCGCCGCGATCCGTGTGATCGCCGTGCCGACGCCGCCCGCACCCACCAACAGGACACGCATGTCCTGCTCCTCTCGCATAACCCTTCACTTCAACTGACGGGGGCCCCGCCACTGATCAAACGGGGTGCCCCGACGTAAGGTCAACTGTGTTGGCATAAGAGTTCAGGGAGGTTCCGATGCCGAAGGCCGTGGTCAGCGAGGAGAAACGCCGCCGCAGACGCCCCACCCGCGGCGGCCGGGTGCTGTCCGAACGTCTCATCGTCGACACCGCGCTGCGGCTGCTGCGCGAGCACGGCAGCACCGGTCTGAGCGCCCGCCGGCTCGGTCTCGCGCTCGACTGCGACCCGAGCACGCTGTACCGCTACTTCCGCGGCATGGACGAGCTCACCCTGGCGATCGGCGACACCCTGATCGGCCAGGCCCTGTCCGGCTGGTCACCGACCGGCGACTGGCGCGACGACCTGCGCGCCCTCGGCCGGCGGATCCACCAGGCGTACGTCGCGCACCCGCAGGCCGCGGTCCTGACCACCAGCCGGGTCACCGGCCGCGCCAACGAACTGGCCGCCGACGAGGCGGTCCTCGGGGTGCTGCGCGCGGCGGGCCTGCCGGTCGCGGCGGCGGTCCGGGTGTACCACGCGTTCATCGACCAGACGCTGGCGTTCGCGGCCCTGGACGCGGCGTCGCTGGCGCTGCCGAACGCGGCCCTGCGGGCGGAGGACGAGGTGTGGTCGACGTATGCCCGCCTGCCCGCCAGCACTCACCCGCACCTGGCCGAAGCCGCCCCGCTGCTGGCCACCGAGATGGTCCTGAGCGCGTACCCGTCCGCCCTGGAGCTGCTACTCGACGCCGTCGCAACCCGCCTGTCCGCAGCATAGTCCCGCCGCCACCCAACTTCAGACCCCCAGGCCCGACGCCACTCAACTTCAGACCACCAGGCCCGACGCCGCTCGGCTTCAGACCGCCGGGCCCGGCGCCGCTCGCTGGGCGCGGAGTTGGCTGCCAGGCCGGGCGGCCGGGCGGTCACCGTTGGCTGCGCCGCCCACTGCCCGCAGCGGGGCGCGGCCGTCCCAAGAGGTGAGTGCCCGGTCCCGGAATGCGGTCCGGTCCAGGCCCGGCTGGCCATGACAGCCCTTATCCACCCCCCATAACGGCCCCCAGCCCCAGCCGAGGAACCCCGGCTGGCCATGACAGCCCTTATCCACCCTCCATAACGGCCTCCAGCACCAGCCGAGAGCGCCCAGTGCCACTCAGCTTAAGTTGATCTTGGTGGGCCGTTGGCGGGCCGGAACCGCTCGGCTCGCGAGGTCATCCCCCGGTCCGGGCGGTGGCACGGGTGACCGGATACCGGCGAGTACACGGCCGTGCGCTCGCGGCCGGGTGCAACCGACCCCCCTGCCGGGGTGTAGCCGACCCCGACAGGGCTGAACACGGTGTCTGCCCGGGGAGCGTCGAGCACGATGATCGCCGGCCGGTCGCCCCTCGATCACCCGGTGGCCGGCGAGGGTGCACGTGCCCGCGCGGATCCACCTGTCGCTGCCGGGCGGGGCGGCGAGAGTCCGCAATGCCAGATCGCGTGCGGCTACCGCCCACCTGGGGGCGGTAACCGCACGCACAACGCGACTGCGGACCGCCACCGCCCCCGAACCCGACCCACCGCGGACGGCTGCCGCCCCTCCAACGCCAAGCGCGGACCCCTGCCGCCCCACCGGTACCGAGCGCGGACTTCCACCGCCCCTTCAACACCGAACGCGGACCCCTGCCGCCCCACCGACGCCGAGCGCGGACTTCCGCCGCCCCACCGGGGGCGATCACCCACGCTGACCGTTACAGCGACACCCAGCGACTGGACATCCCAGCCCGCAACAACACCCCTACCCTCCCGCACCGAACACATCGGGAACGAGGCCCCACCGAGATCAAAAAGGGGCTGAGCGACATTGGAGCGACCCCGGCTGGCTGTGACGGCGGCCCTCGGGGCCAGCTGGGGCTAGATGGCGGTGCCGGGTGGGGACTTCAGCATCGGGGTGGCCTCGGGGAGGTGGCCGCCTCGGCCTGTGCGCAGGGCCAGGGCGGCCAGGCGGACCAGGTCGATGTTGACGCCGGCGGCGCCGCTCGGGTCGTGGACCTTCAGGTGTACGTCGAGGCTCACCGGGGTGCCGGCCCAGCCCTGCGCCTCGACGTTCAGGTGGGCGATCTTCTGTGAGCCCAGGTGCGGCAGGTACCCGAGCGGGGCGATCGCCACCTGCTCCGAGCCGAGCGCGTTCAGCTTCGACCGGTGCTTGGTGTTCGGGTGCTCGACCAGGTTGCGGAAGTCCTCGGTGCCGCCGAGGTTGACCTGGTACGAGCTGGTCAGCGTGATCCCCCGCGACGCCAGCAGCTCCAGCAGCGCGCGGTGCAGCACCGACGTGCCGAACTGGCTGGCCAGATCGTCACCGATCAGCGGCAGCCCGGCGTCGGTGAACCGTCGCAGCAGCGCCGCGTCCCGGGCGACCGGGTCCGACGTGGTGTTGACGAACGCCGCGCCCGCGAGCAGCGCCGCCTCGGCATACGCGCGGGCGACCTCCGGGCGACCGCTCGGCGCCGAGTAGAGCACCACCTCGGCACCCTTCAGCACCCCCGCCACCCGATCAAACTCGGTCACATCGGTCAGTCCACGCTGCACCGTCACCCCGCTGGACGGCAGCGGCGAACCGACCCGCGGGAAGTTGTTCGGCGCCGCGAAGATCGCCTCGTGCAGGTCCGCGCCGACCTTGCCCGCAGAGAGCGCGAACGCCGCCACCACGTCGACGTCACCGACACCCAAGCCGTCGATCTCCGGGCGGTGCAGGCCCACCAGGCTGCCGGTCTCCCGATAGAACGCGATCCCCTGCACCAGCGCCGACGTGTTGTTGCCGACGCCCACCACCGCGACCCGCACCTTATCGATCATGGTGAGCAGATTAGGCGACTAAAGCAGCTGCGGAGGGCTACCACGCGGTAACCGTGCGGCGTAGCGTGGCGGCCAGGCTCATCAATGGCATCGAAGGGGATGACCGATGACCACGACCGATCCGCAAGCAGCCGGCGTCTCGGAGAAGCAGGCCCGGCAGGTCGCCGAGGCCGCCCGGGAGGCCGAGTGGCGCAAGCCCAGCTTCGGCAAGGAGCTGTTCCTCGGCAAGTTCCGGCTCGACCTGATCGACCCCTGGCCCTCGGCGCCGGACAGCCCGGACGCCGACGACTTCCTGGCCAAGCTGCAGGTCTACGCGCGCGACGGGCTCGACGGTGACCAGATCGAGCGGGACGCCCGGATCCCCGACGAGGTCTTCCACGAGCTGGCCCGGCTCGGCGCGTTCGGCATGAAGATCGACAAGGAGTACGGCGGGCTCGGCCTGTCGAACCTGCACTACTGCAAGGCGCTGACCCTGCTCGGCTCGGTCAACGCCGCGACGGCCGCGCTGCTCTCCGCGCACCAGTCGATCGGGGTTCCGCAGCCGCTGAAACTGTTCGGCTCCGCCGTACAGAAAAAGGCTTTTCTGCCGCGGCTCGCCGCCGGCGAGGTGTCGGCCTTCCTGCTCACCGAGCCGGACGTCGGGTCGGACCCGGCGCGGCTGGGCACGATCGCCGAGCCGGTCGACGGCGGGTTCCGGCTCAACGGGGTGAAGTTGTGGGCCACCAACGGCACCCTGGCGACGCTGCTCGTGGTGATGGCGCGCGTCCCGGAGAAGGGGATCACCGCGTTCGTCGTCGAGGGCGACTCGGAGGGGATCACGGTCGAGCGGCGCAACGCGTTCCTCGGGCTGCGCGGCCTGGAGAACAGCGTGACCCGCTTCCACGACGTGTTCGTGCCCGAGGGGAACGTGATCGGCGGGCTCGGCAAGGGCCTGCGGATCGCGCTGACCACGCTGAACACCGGCCGGTTGTCGCTGCCCGCGATGTGTGTCGGCGCCGGCAAGCGCTCACTCGCCATCGCCCGTGAGTGGTCCGCGGAACGGGTGCAGTGGGGCCGCCAGGTCGGCACGCACGAGGCGGTGGCCAAGAAGATCGCGTTCATCGCCGCGACCACCTACGCGATGGAGTCGATGCTCGACCTGTGCTGCCTGATCGCCGACGACGCGCGCAACGACATCCGGATCGAGGCCGCACTGGTCAAGCTGTTCGCCAGTGAGATGGCCTGGCAGATCGCCGACGAGCTGATCCAGATCCGGGGCGGGCGCGGCTACGAGACCGCGGAGTCGCTGCGGGCGCGCGGCGAGCGCGCGACCGAGTCCGAGCAGATCCTGCGGGACCTGCGGATCAACCGGATCTTCGAGGGCTCGACCGAGATCATGCACCTGTTGATCGCCCGGGAGGCGGTCGACGCGCACCTCGCGGTGGCCGGCGACATCATCGACCCGGACGCCGCGCTCACCCGCAAGGCCCGCGCCGGGGCGCGAGCCGGAAAGTTCTACGCACGGTGGCTGCCGACGCTCGCGGTCGGCCGCGGGCAGAACCCCGTCGAGTACGGCGAGTACGGCCCGCTCGCGTCCCACCTGCGGTACGTCGAACGCGCGTCGCGCCGGCTGGCCCGCTCCACGTTCTACGCGATGTCGCGCTGGCAGGGCAAACTCGAACGCAAACAGGGCTTCCTGGGCCGGATCGTGGACATCGGCGCGGAGCTGTTCGCGATGTCCGCGGCGTGCGTGCGCGCCAACGCCTCCCCGAACGCACCCGAACGGGAACTGGCCGACCTGTTCTGCCGGCAGTCCCGGCTCCGCGCCGACGCGCTGTTTGCCGCGCTGTGGGACAACACCGACCGCCTCGACACCAAGGCTGCACAGCGAGTGATGGCCGGGCGGTATGCGTTCCTGGAGGAGGGTGTGGTGCATCCGACTTCCGACGCAGCTTGGGTGACTCCTTGGCAGCCCGGACCGGCCACCGTCGCCGACGTACGACGGCGGATTACTCCCGATCAGTAACGCTCCGTGTCAATCCCGAAACCTTCGTCGGGTACGGTTCCGCAGAGGACTACGACGGTCAGGATGGGGTGTCACGCGGGGTGGGAAAAACCGATCAGATCGCGGTGACGCATGCCCGGCGCCTCCGCCGCCCCGAGAACGACGGCCATCACGAGCTGCAGCGCCCGCCCGGCCGGCAGCGCGCCCGGCACACCGGCAAGTGGGGTTTCTGGACGCCGCCGGTGGATCGCTCCGGTCGTACGGTGACGTTGTCCGGCGAGGCCGAGCGGGTCGAGCTGAAGGTGGTCTCGTCCGAGCGGCAGTGCCGCGCGCTGGACCTGGAGCGGTACGCGGTGCAGACCCGCCGGGTGTTCTTCCTGGACACGCCGGATCGCGCGCTGGACCGGCACGGCCTGATCATCCGGATCCGGGACATGGGTGACCGCCCGGACGACGCGGTGGTCAAGCTGCGCCCGATGGCCTCGCACACCGTGCCGAAGTGGCTGCGCCGCACCAGCCGCCTCGAGGTGGAGATCGACGCGATGCCCGGGCACCGGGTCTGTTCCGGCTCGCTCAAGGTCCGCCTGGGCCGCGGCGTCGTCGGTCGCGCGCTGAGCAAGGGCCGCCCGCTGGCGAAGCTGGTCGCACCTCCGCAGCGCCGGTTGCTCGCCGCCTGCGGGCCGGCCGGCGTGTCACTCACCGACCTGATCGTTTTCGGACCGGTGGAGGTCCAGAAGTACAAGCTGCAGCCGACCGGCTTCGACGGGCAGCTCAGCGCGGAACGCTGGGCGTTCCCGGACGGCTCGACGATCCTGGAGCTGTCCACCCGCTGCCCGGTCGGCGAGGCCCCGGCGGTGGCGGCCCGGCTGACCGAGGTGCTCGCCGCGCACGGCGTCGAACCGGCCGAGCTGCAGGTCACCAAGACCGCCACGACGCTGCGTTATTTCGGCTGACATAAAGCCGCAGGTCAGCGCGGGTCCGTGCCAACCCATGGGCGAAGATCGAGCGGGATCGCTAGGAATAGACCCATGGCCAACGAGATCGCCGTACCCCTGCTGCCCTGCGCGTCCATCGACGAGATGGCGGACTTCTACCAGGCGCTCGGCTTCCGGACCACCCACCACCAGACCCGCCCGAATCCGTACGTCGCGATGCAGCGCGAGGACCTGCACCTGCACTTCTTCGGGATGCCGGACTACCTCCCGGCCGACTCGTACAGCACCTGCCTGGTCCTGGTCCCGGACACCGAGGCGCTGCACCGGGAGTTCGCGGCCGGTCTGCGCGCCAGGTACGGCCGGGTGCCACTGGCCGGCATCCCGCGGATGACCCGGCCCCGGGCGCGCAAGAACGCCGGCGGGACCTCCGGGTTCAGCGTCGTCGACCCGGGCGGCAACTGGATCCGGATCACCTCGAACACCCCGCCGCCGGCCACCGTCACCTCGCCGCTGGCCACCACGATGGCCAACGCCGTGGTCCTCGCCGACTCCAAGGGTGATCACCGGCAGGCGGCCCGGATCCTGGACGGCGCGCTCGGGAGGCCGGCCGCCGGCGACGATCCGGCCCTGGCCGAGGTGCTGCTCTACCGGGCCGAACTCGCCGTGACGCTGTCCGATCCGGACGCCGCGCGGCTCGCCCTGGCGCGCGCGGCCGGGCTGCCGCTGACCCCGGATCAGCGCGCGGTGCTGGACGAGCTCAGCGACTGACGGGCCGCGCGCCGAGCGAGGTGATCACGATCGGCGCCCGGTGATGTGCAACTAGTTGCCTATCACCGGGCGTTCGCAAGTCGGCATCAATGTCCTGAACACCTGCTAATAAATCGTTGATCGTCAATCAAAGGTTCCCTCCTAGCCTCATCCACAGGCGCCAATCAGACGCCGCAGATCGGGAGGAACCCATGCGCTCCGTACGCCACCCCCGCGCCGCCGCCGTCCTCGTCGGCACCGCACTCGCCGTCGTCGCGACGGCGCCCGCCTACGCCGCCGAGGCGACCGGCACCGTCCTGCACGCCGGCAGCGCCACCGCGGTCGACGGCACCTACCTGGTCACCTTCAAAGACGGAGTGCAGGCCGACAAGTCCCGCGCCGACCGGCTGTCGGCCCGCTACGGCGGCTCGGTCGCCCGGGTCTTCGGCCACGCCGTCGAGGGTTACAGCGCGCACCTGACCGCCCGGCAGGCCGCCCGGCTCGCCGCCGACCCCTCGGTGGCCAGTGTGGAGGCCGACCAGACGGTACGGATCGCGGACACCCAGAGCGCCGCGCCGTGGGGCCTGGACCGGATCGACCAGCGGGCGCTGCCGCTGAGCGGGACGTACACGTACGGGCCGAGCACCGGCACCACGGTCTACGTGATCGACACCGGGATCCGGATCACCCACCAGGACTTCGGCGGCCGGGCCAGCTACGGCTACGACGCGGTCGACGGCGACAGCATCGCGCAGGACGGCAACGGGCACGGCACGTTCGTTTCGGCGGTCGCGGTCGGCAGCACGTACGGCGTGGCCAAGAGCGCGAACGTGGTCGGCGTCCGGGTGCTGGACAACAACGGCTCGGGCACCACGGCCGGGGTGATCGCCGGCATCGACTGGGTGACCGCGCACGCCACCGCCGGACGTTCGGTGGCTAACCTCAGCCTGGGCGGCGGCACCAGCACCACGCTCGACGCCGCGGTCCGCCGCTCGATCACGGCCGGGATCCCGTACGCCATCGCGGCCGGCAACTCCGGCGTCAACGCCAGCACCAGCTCACCGGCGCGGGTCACCGAGGCGCTGACCGTCGGCGCGACCAGCAACACCGACGCGAAGGCGTCCTGGTCCAACTACGGCGCGGTGCTGGACCTGTTCGCCCCCGGCGTCTCGATCACCTCGGCGTGGCGTACCAGCGACTCCGCGACGTACACCGGCAGCGGCACCTCGTTCTCGTCGCCGCACGTGGCGGGCGCGGCCGCGCTCTACCTGACCGCCCACCCGGGCGCCACCGTGGCGACGGTCAACACCGCGATCGTCAGCGCCGCCACCACCGGCGTGGTCACCAGCCCCGGCTCCGGCTCACCGAACCGTCTGCTCTACACCGGCTCGCTGTCGAGCTGACCCTTCGTACGCAAAAGCGCCCGGCGCCGGGAAAACCCGGCGCCGGGCCTGCGGCCGGTCATCCCCACGGGCGGGCGAACAGGTAGCCCCAAAAGCTCTCGGCACCACTCGTCAGGATCGGATCGCGATGAACGAGACGTCGCATCACCGCCTCGGCTCGCCGGACGGCCTTCCTCTCCCGCACCCGGTCCGCGAAGTCGCGCTCGGTCGGCAGCGAACCGCCGACCTTGTCGAGGAAGTAGAAGAAGAGCGTCACATCGGAGTTGACCGGGAGCGGGTCACGACCCCGGAAGAGCTGCCGGACCGCACCGTCGACCGCGCTGATCCCGACATGCCCGCAACCACAGTCCGGATCGAGCGACGCTCCGTGCGGATGGTTCCCGACCGGCTCCCGGCCCAGGAGGTAGTAGGGCGGGCACACAGGCTCACCGGCGCGTTGCGGGCCGGGCCGGAAGTAGCCGAAGGACGGCAGGCCGACCTCGGTGAGGAGCACCCGCGCCCGGTCGTCCACCCGCCAGCCCGCGACGGTGTCCCGGTCCAGGCGCACGACGCCGCCGGACGACCAGAGCGCCAGGCGCGCCTGCCAGTCGGGGATCGACCGTCCCATGATCTTCGTCGGTCGTGGCGAGGTCATGACCGACAGCCTGACAGGACCTGGCGCGGTGCAGGCGACCGGCGCCGGACCCGCAAGCGCCCCGGACCGCCGGCAGCGCCGCCGCACGGGCGGCGGCGCCGGGCGGGGTCAGCCGACCTGCTCCTTCTCCGGTTTCGATGCCGCCTCGAGCACGCGGTCGTGCTCGAGCGACGTGCGGGCCGTCTCCTTCGACGCCAGGACCGCGATCACGGTCAGCACCGAGGCGACCGTCATGTAGATCGCCACCGCTGTGGTGTTCGGGTTCGTCACGTCGCCGAGCAGGGTCAGCGCGATGATCGGGGCGAGCGCGCCGGCCAGGATCGAGGCCAGCTGGTAGCCGACCGACGCGCCGGTGTAGCGCACCGACGTGCCGAAGAGCTCCGCGAAGAACGCCGCCTGCGGCGCGTACATCAGAGCGTGCAACACCAGGCCGACGACCACCGCAAGGATGATCTTCGGTTCGGACCGACTACCCACAAGACCGAAGAAGACGTACGACCAGAGCGCGATCCCGATCGCCCCCGCGAGATACAACGGCCGCCGCCCGACCCGGTCGGAGACCGCCCCGAAGACCGGGATCAGCACGAACTGCACGGCCGAGCCGATCAGCAACGCCGTGAGGATCTTCCCCTTGTCCGCGGCGGTCCCCGCGAACGTCGTCAGATACGTGATCGAGATGACGGTGACCAGGTAGTACGCGATGTTCTCGGCCAGCCGCATGCCCATCGCGAGCAGGATCTCCCGCGGATAGCGGCGGATCACCTCGAGCAGCGGCTGATGGTCCCGGGTGGTCAGCGCGGCGCGCGCCTGCTGGAACAGCGGCGACTCCTCGATGCTCAGCCGCACCCACAGCCCGACCAGCACCAGCACCGCGCTGAGCAGGAACGGGATCCGCCAGCCCCAGGCGTTGAACGCCTCGTCCGGCTGGACCAGGGCGAGCAGCCAGAGCACCCCGGTGGCCAGCAGGTTGCCGAGCGCGACCCCGGCCTGCGGCCACGACGACCAGAACCCGCGGCGCGCGTCGTCGCCGTGCTCGGCGGCCATCAGCACCGCGCCGCCCCACTCGCCGCCGACCGCGAAACCCTGCAGCAGCCGGCAGAGCAGCAGCAGGATCGGGGCGGCGACGCCGACCGAGGCGTAGGTGGGCAGCAGTCCGATGGCGACGGTCGCGGCGCCCATCAGCATCAGCGAGACGACCAGCATCTTCTTGCGGCCCACCCGGTCACCGAAGTGCCCGAAGATCACCCCGCCGAGCGGCCGGGCCACAAAACCCAGCGCGTACGTGCCGAACGCCAGCAGGGTGCCGGTGACCGGGTCGGACTTGGGGAAGAACAGGGTGCCGAAGACCAGGGCGGCGGCGGAGCCGTAGAGGAAGAAGTCGTACCACTCCACGGCGGTGCCGACCAGGGAGGCGAAGACGACCTTGACGATCGGGGCACGTGCGGTGGTCGACATGTGCGTCCTTTCCAAAGGTGTGACGTAGGTAACGGGACGCTACGTCCGGGCACCCCGGGAAACCCATGGATCGGATCGACACATCGAACTGGCTCTAGGTGTGGCCGTCCGCCAGGGGCTGTGACGTGTGGCCGTCCGCCAGGGGTGCGCGCAGCCGGTGCAGGCGCAGGGCCAGCTGCAGGTCCAGCACCCGGCGCGGGTGCTGCCAGTCGTCGCCGAGCAGCTGGGCCACCCGATCCAGCCGCTGGGTCACCGTGTTGACGTGCACGTGCAGGACCTCGGCCGCCCTGGCCAGGCCACCGCCCTGATCGAAGTAGGCGTCCAGTGTGGTGATCAGGGCGGTGCCGCGGCGCTCGTCGTAGTCGAGGACCGGACCCAGCACGCCGTGCACGAAACCGGTCACGTCGCGGCGCTCGCCGAGCAGCAGGCCGACGTACCCCAGCTCGGCCGTGCCCGCGCCGGACCCGGCCCGGCCCAGCGTGACCAGCGCGCTCAGGCACTGCTCGGCCTCGCGGTGCGCGGTCGCGACCCCGGCGGCGCCCCGGCCCGGACCGGCGCCGCCCGCGGTGACCGGCCGGGCCAGCGCGCGGCTGAGTTCCCGGGCGACCAGCCGCGCGGTGCCGGCCGGATCCTCGCCGGGCAGCAGCAGCGTGACCCGGCCGTCCCGGCTCATCGCCAGCCCGCGCCGGTTGGCGACGAACGTGCGTGCCCAGGAGACGGCGCGTTGCCGCAGGCCGTCGCCGGTCTCGTCGCCGGCCGCCACGATCACGTAGGGCGCGTCCAGGTCCAGGCCGAGCCGGGCGGCGCGGTCCCGGACCGCCTCCGGGTCCCGGACCGGGCGGCTGATCAGGTCGTCCAGCAGCTCGCCGCGGACCTGCGCCTCGGCCGCCGCGACCGTGCGGCGGAACAGCAGCAGCAACGCGGTGACCTGGGCGGCCCGTTCCAGGATCCGCTGGTCGGCGGCGGCCAGGGGCCGGGCCGGCCGGAACAGCACCGCGCCCAGGTTGTCCGCGCCGGCGACGACCGCCGCGATGATCAGGTCGTCCCGGCGTACGCTGCGCCCCTCCCCGCGCGACGCCGCCACCGCCTCGTCCACCACGGTCTCCCCGGTCTCCGGCAGCGGCACGTCGCAGCCCGGCGTCCGGGCGGTGGCCAGCACCCGGCCCTGCGCGTCGATCACCAGCAGCGCACCCGGCAGCACGTCGACCAGGTCCGCCGCGACGTCGTCGACCCCGCCGCCGCGCAGCACCACCGCGGTCATCCGGTCGTGGGCCGCCGCGGCGCGTTCCACCGACGCGCTGTGCGCCTGGATCGTCGCGTTCGCGGCGGACAGCTCGGCCAGCGCGGTCTGCGTCTCGCTGAGCAGCCGGGCGGTGTCCAGCGCGACCGCGGCGTGCGCGGCCAGCGACAGCAGCAGGGCCACCTCCTCGCGGGCGAACGGCCGCTCGGCGCGGTTCGCCGCGAACAGCACGCCGATCACCGTGGAGCCCAGCCGCATCGGTACGCCGAGGATCGCCACCAGGCCCTCGTCGCCGACACCCATGTCGATGTCGGTGGTGTGCGCGAACCGCGCGTCGGTCGGGTAGTTCGCGGTCGCGTACGGCGTGCCGGTCTGCGCGACCAGCCCGCCCAGCCCGGCGCCGGGTGCCAGCCGCAGCCGCTGGAAGCTGGCCGCCACCGACCCGTCGGTGATCCGCATGTACGTGTCGCCGCGCTCGGCGTCGTTCAGCGTCATGTAGGAGACGTCCACGTTGAGCAGGGTCCGCACCCGGTGCACGATGGCCCGCAGCACCGCGTCGACGTCGCGCAGCCCGGCCAGGTCACCGGCCGTGTCGTAGAGCGCCGACAGCTCCTCCTCGCGCCGGCGACGGCGTTCCAGCAGCGCGCGCACCCGCAGGGCGAGCAGTTTCGCCCGCTCCACCTCGTCGAGCCCGGTGGCCGGGAGGCCGGCCGCCCGGGCGGCGATCACCGGCCGTTCGAACTCCACCAGGGCGGCCTCGCGGGCGAGCAGGTCCAGGTACTCGAGTTCACCGGCCGGCGTGGTCATGGCCGACACCCTACGAGCAGGGGTGGCCGCCGTCACATGTGTCTGTCAGCCATGCCGGGCCAGCGCGGTATGGGTGTCGGACACAGCGGGCACGAAGTCGCTGGTGACCTGGGCCCGGCCGGCGCTCTTGCTGGCGTACATCAGCTGGTCGGCCTTCTCCAGCAGCTCGGCGGCGCTCTGCGTGCCGTCCCAGCGGGCCAGCCCGGCCGAGAACGTCTGCCCGTACGGCGTGACCGCCAGCAGCCGCTCCACCACCACCCGCGCCTCCGGCTCGGAGTAGCCGGTGAGCAGCAGGCAGAACTCCTCGCCGCCGTACCGGGCCAGCACGTCGTCGCGGCGCAGCCCGGTCCGCCAGGCCACCGCCGCGTCCTTGAGCAGCTCGTCGCCGGCCGGGTGGCCGTACGTGTCGTTGTACCGCTTGAAGTGGTCGAGGTCGAACAGCGCGACGATCAGCGGGTCGCCGGTCAGCGTGCCGTGCGCGAGCGCCGCGTCCAGCCGCTCGTCCCAGCGGCGCCGATTCGCCAGCCCGGTCAGCGGATCCTTGTTGACCAGCACGGACAGCGTCCGGGCCTGGCTCTCCACCCGCGCGACCAGCCCGACCATCCGCAGCGTGACCAGCACGAACAGCACGATCGAGCACAGCCCGGTGGCCAGCCAGTCGCGGCTGATCGTGCCGGTCGCGCCCTGATAGAGGCTCACCGTCGGCGCCAGCAGGATGGCGACGGCGAGCAGTGCCAGCCGCGGCCGGACGAACGCCGGCGGCCGGTCCAGCGGCACGGTGAGCCGCCGCATCGACGGGTGCAGCGCGGCCGCGGCGATCACGAAGCTGGACAGCACCAGGGTCAGGTCGGCCGGCCCGCCCTGGTACAGCTCGCCGCTGGGCGCGGCCATCACCAGGATGTCCGAGACGCCGGTCAGGGTCAGCGCGCCGAGCATCAGCCGGTAGCTGCTCGTCCGCGCGCCCGGCGTGGTCACCAGCAGCGACACCAGCACGATGACGCTGATGTCACCGACCGCGAAGAGCGAGGCCAGCAGCTGGTCGCCGCCGTCGACGGTGCCGTCGGTGAGCGTGTCACCGATCACGAACGTCCAGTAGAGCAGCGCCAGGCCGGCACCGAGGATCCCGGCATCGATCAGCACGGTACGGCCGTCGGCCCGGGCCCGCCCGCGGATCATGCCGACCAGGGTCCAGCCCAGCAGCGGATAGCCGGCCGCCGAGAGCAGGCCGGCGACCAGCGACCACGGGTCGGCGCCGGTCACCCGCAGGATCAGCGAGCTGAGCACCCACAGCGCGGAGCCGGCCGCGATCGCGTACCAGGTCGACGGGTGCTGCGGCCGGTACCGGCGGGTGGCCACCACGACGAGGGCCACACAGGTGAACGCGCTGATCCCGTACAGGATCGCCCGCCAGGGCCCGCTCGCGGGCAGCACGGCGTAGCCGGCCGTGGTGACCGCACCGGCCACCAGGGTTCGTTTCCACGCCGCTGTTCGCACGGACCCTCCCATCGGCAGGACGCCGTCCGGATTGAGCCCGGATCCCGCGGGTTTCGCCTTTTCCCGCGGCCCGGGCTGCCGATGGTGACCATGAGGACCACCACCGAGAGGACCGTCAGGCCCGATGCGACTTCCGTACCGCCCTGCCCGCGCGGCCGGCCTGCTGGTCGCCGTCGCGGTCGGATGGCTGCTGGTCGCGGTCCTGCTCGGTGTGGCCGGGGTGGTGGCCACGGTGCCGGCCTGGTCGCTCTGGCCGGTCGCGGTCGCCTCGTCGCTCACCTCGACGGCCGGGTGCCTGCTGGCCGCCGCCACCGGCACCGGCGCGGGACGCGTGTTCTGGCGCCGGATGGGCGCCGCGTTCGTGGTGCTCGCCGCCGCCCTGATCAGCCAGTCCTTCGACACCATGCGTCACCTCGACGAGACGGTGGCGATGGGCCCGCTCACCGGTGTCCTGCTCGCCGCCGCGGTCGGCATCGTGGTGGTCGCCCTGATCCGGTTGCCCGGCGAGCGCCGCACCTGGCGGGCCACCGTCCCGATGTGGCTGGACGTCAGCATCGTCATGCTCGCCGCCAGCCTGGTGATGATGCAGGTCCTGATCGAGTTGCCGGTGCCGGTCGAGGAGGGGCCGCTGGCCGGCGTGCTGCGGCTGATCTCGGTGGGCGCCGCCGTCGCCGCGGTGCTCGCGATCGTCCGGGTCGGCATGAGCCGCACCGGCTCGGTGCACGGGCGGGCGCTCTGGATCCTCAGCCCGGTCGGTGTGCTCGGGCCGGTGTCGATGTACCTCGCCGTGGCGTTCGACCGCTGGGACCACCTGAACGCCACGGTGGCCATCCTGCCCCCGCTCGGGGTGCTGGTGACCGTCTCCACGCTGACACAGACCCGGGCCAACCGGATCGGCGCGGCACCCGGCCCGGTCCTGCCGCAGGGGCGGCGCGGCGACGTCCGCAAGCCGGGGATCAGCCGGATCCCGTACGTCGCCGTGGCGTTGACCGCGGTCATGATGGTCGGTGTCACGGTGCAGCGCGGCTACCTGCCGGCCGGTCTGGCCGGCGGCGCGGTCTGCCTGATCGTGCTGGTCCTGATCCGCCAGCACGCCGCGCTCAGCGACAACAGCCTGCTCGCCGACCGCCTCGCCGACCAGGCCCGCTACGACGACCTGACCGGCTGCCCGAACCGGCGGCACTTCACCGACGCCCTGCACCAGCGCACCGCGGCCACCACGGTCGCGGTCTGCGACCTGGACGACTTCACCGCGCTCAACGACCGGCTCGGCGACGACACCGGCGACGAGATCCTGCGCCAGGCCGCCGAGCGGATCGCCGGCACGGTCGGCGAGGCGGCGCTGGTCGCCCGGCTGCTCGGCGACGAGTTCGGGGTGCTGCTGCCGGACGGGCATCCGCTCGCCGAGGGTGACCGGCTCGCGGTGGCGCTGCTGCTGGCGTTCCAGGAGCCGCTGCCGGTGGACGAGCACGACCTGCTGGTCACCGTCACGGTGGGGGCGGCGGCCGGGCGGGACGAGGTCGTACCCGATCTGTTGCGCCGGGCCGAACTGGCACTGCAGGCCGCGCAGCGGGTCGGGACCAACCGCTATCAGGCGCACACGCCGGACCTGGACGCCTCCGCGCAGCATCACGCCGACGTCGCCGCGGCCCTGCGCCACGGCATGGAGCGCGGCGAGTTCCGGCTGCTCTACCAGCCGATCGTGGAGCTGCCGCTGGGCACCATGCGCGCGGTCGAGGCCCTGGTCCGCTGGCATCCGGACGGCGGGAAGCCGGTCTCGCCGGCCGAGTTCATCCCGGTCGCCGAGCAGACCGGCCTGATCGTCGACCTGGGCGCCTGGATCCTGGACACCGCCTGCGCCGACGCGGCCGACTGGCAGCGCCGGCACGGTGCGTCCGCGCCGCTGATCAGCGTCAACGTCTCGGCCCGCCAGCTGCTCGACCCGGACCTGCCCGACCTGGTCGCGGCCACCCTGGTGCGGCACGGCCTGGACCCGGACCAGGTCACCCTGGAGATCACCGAGACCGCGGTGTTCGCCGGCGGCACCGCCCTGAACACCGTGCACGCGCTGCGCGACCTCGGCGTCGGCATCGCCCTGGACGACTTCGGCACCGGGCACTCGTCGCTCACCCTGCTGCGCACCTGCCCGGTCACCACCCTCAAGGTCGACAAGTCGTTCATCGACGAGCTGAACGGCAGCCCGCAGCAGGAGGCCATCGCGGCGTCGCTGAGCGGGATCGCCGCCACGCTCGGGCTGCGCGCGGTCGCCGAGGGCGTCGAGACCCAGAACCAGGCCGACCGCCTCTACGTGCTGGGCTACCGCTACGCGCAGGGCTTCCACTTCGCCCGCCCGATGCCGGCCGCCGACATCGACGCCTCCCTGCTGACGACCGTGGGCTGATCGCGCGGGGCATCGAGCGCACCCGCTTTGTGGGATAGTCCCCGGTCATGATCGAGACCATCGAGCTGACCAAGACGTACCGGTCGGTGCGGGCGGTGGACGGGCTCTCCTTCACCGCGCGGCCGGGCCGGGTCACCGGCTTCCTCGGCCTGAACGGGTCCGGCAAGACCACCACGCTGCGGATGCTGCTCGGGCTGAGCCGGCCGACCTCCGGCGCCGCGCTGATCAACGGAAAGCCGTACGCCGAGCTCAGCACGCCGTTGCGGCAGGTCGGCGCGGTCCTCGAGCAGGGCATCAGCCATCCCGGGCAGAGTGGGCGGGCACACCTGATCGGCCAGGCGATGCTGGCCGGCGCGAGCCGGGCCCGGGTCGATCAGCTGCTCGACGCGGTCGGCCTGGCCGACGCCGGGCACCGGCGCACCGGCGACTACTCACTCGGCATGCGGCAGCGGCTCGCGGTCGCCACCGCGCTGCTCGGCGAACCGCAGGTGCTGGTCCTGGACGAACCGGCCAACGGGCTCGACCCGGAGGGCATCGCCTGGCTGCGGTGGCTGCTGCGCGGGCACGCCGACGCGGGCGGCACCGTGCTGATCTCCAGTCACCTGCTGGCCGAGCTGGCCCAGCTCATCGACGACGTGGTGATCGTCGCGAACGGGCAGGTCCGGCGCGCGACACCGCTGACCGAGCTGGCCGGCGCGGACGGCGTGCGGCTGCGGGTGCGCGGCCGCGACCCGGTGCGGCTGTGGCGGGCGTTCGAGGACGCCGGCGGCAAGGTCACCGCCGACGAGCAGACCCCGACGCTGGAGGTCGCCGGTCTCACCGCCGAGGAGGCCGGCGAGGCCGCTTTCCACGCGGGAGTTCCGTTGTACGAATTGAGCACCGACGCCCCGAGCCTCGAACAGATCTTCCTGGAACTGGCGGCCGCCTGATGCTCACCCTGGTCCGTAGTGAGCTGTATCGGATGGCGACGATCCGCTCCAGCTGGGTGTCGATCGCCCTGTTCGGGGCGGTGACGGCGGCGGCCGGTGTGGTCGACGCCGACTGGTGGGCGCTGTTCGCCGGGATCGGCGCGTTCGGCATCTCGGTCATGACGGTCACCCAGCACTTCCAGCACCGCACCGCCGCGCTGCTGTACCTGGCCCGCCCGCAGCGGTTCACCGTGCTGCTGGCCCAGGTCGTCACGACCGTGGTGATCTCCTGGCTGGTGGCCGCGGTCAGCGGGGTCACCGTGGTGTCCAAGTGGGGCACCTGGACGTATTACCACGCGCTCGTCGCCGTACCGATCATGGCGGTTTTCGGTGCCGCCCTGGCGGCCGTGGTGCGCCGGTCGGTCTGGTTGCTGAGCGGATTCGGCGTCTGGTTCGTGATCGTCGAGGGTGTCGCCGGCCAGTTCAAGTACCCGCTGCCGATGACGTCCTACCTGGACGCCTCGCGCGGCGACGCGTTCGGCATCGAGATCTTCCTGGTCTGGGCGGTGGCGGCGCTCGCCGTCGCGGCCGTCGCCCTGCGCCGCGACCTCAGCGGCGACTGACGCCGTCCCGGCAGCAAGAAGCCTCCTTTTCGGGGGCACCGAGAGGCCCCCGTTCGGATAGCAAGAAGCCCGGTCCGCTTCTCAGCGGACCGGGCTTCCCGTGATGAAAGCGGACGTCAGCAGGCGTGCGCGACGACCTTGGACTTGCCCGAGGTGCTGGACGGCACGGTCACACAGGCCACGCTGCGGCCCGAGGTGACCTCGGCGACGCCGGAGCGGACCACCTTGACGGTGATGCCGGGCATCGCCATGTTCTTGGCGGCCTCCTTGAGGTGCGAGGCCGGCTTGCCGCCGTCGCTCAGCGCCATCAGCACCGACTGCGTGCCGACCAGCTCGGCCCAGGTCTTGGCGTCGCCGCCACCGAGGCCGCCCAGGTCGTCGGAGCCGCCCAGGTCGCTTCCGACAGCAGCGTCACCGGCGAACGACTCGAAGATCTTGCTGACGTCGAGCTTCTTGGCGTCGGTGGGCGCGGCGATCGCCGCGCCGCCGGCCAGCTCGACCCGCAGGCTCGCCCGGCCGGTGTTGCCGTCGACGAACTGCAGCAGGTTGATCTCGAAGGCCTTGAACACGCCGTTGTCGACCCACAGGTCCATGACGATCGGCTTGTCCGCCGGCGGCTTGTCCAGCTCGTCGCCGAGCGCCTTGTCCAGCGTCTCGCCGGCCGGTGCGCCGGCGATCGTCTTCAGCGACTCGATCAGGCGCTTGCCCTGCTCGTACGCCTTGACCGTGGTGGTGGTGACGGTCAGGTGGGTCTTGTCCTTGTCGTCACGGACCACCTCGGCGCCCTCGATCAGGGCCTCCGCGCTGGTCTTCAGCTCGGCGGCGAGCTTCTCGCTCTGCGCCGGGTCGGTGCTCGGCGCGATGCTCGGCGCGACGCCGACGGTGCCCTCGGTGATCTTCTTCAGGTCGTCCGCGGCGACCGACACCCAGCCGCCGTCGATCAGGGTGACCACACCCGGGATCTCGGAGCCGACGTCCTTGCGCATCGAGTCGATCTCGGCCTGCGGCGCGCCGAACTTCGCGGCCAGCTCGGTGATCGGCGCCTTCACGTAGGTGACCCCGTTGACCACCCGGATCTCGAGGCCGGTGACCCCGTCGACGGTCGCGTTGATCAGGGCCTTGTCGTCGGCGGTGCCGTCACCCGCCTTGTCCCAGGCGATGGTGATCGACGAGTTGAACAGCTTGCGCAGCATGTCGGCGTCCTCGTCGGTGAAGGCGTCCTCACCGGTGCCGGAGTCCTTCTTCGCCAGCGCGATCACGTCGTCGACGCTGCCGCCCGCCTTGAGCGTGAAACCGGACGTACCGGTCGCACCCAGGGCCTCGGCCGCTTTCTTGATCTCCAGCTTCGGTTCGAGCTGCTGGAGCTGCTTGGCGCACCCGACGGTCAGGGTCAGGGCGGTGACACCGGCGAATACGCCGGCCAGGAGGCGCTTCATGCGCACAGATCTCCGTTCGGGGCAACGCGACACTCCCCCGGCGTCGCGGTTGGCAGTGTACGACCGTGCATCAATGTCTCGTACACCCGTCCGGATATCGAACACTTTCCAACACCACTATCGATGTTGACCATCCCCATTGACATCGTTCGTCAATGTTGCGAATGTGCGTCCAGCATGTTTCTTGTGTGAACTTGTGAACTTGACCTCTAGGAGAGGCTCGATGTCACCGACTACTCGCCGCTTCCGCCACGCGGGCACCGCTCTGCTCGGCACCCTACTCTTGACGCTGGCGTCTGTGAACGTTCCCACATCGGCTTCAGCAGGGACTTCACCGCACGCCGACACCTCCTGCGCCACCACCGGCTCGGTCGATTTCGGCGTTGATCTGGCCGGCGCCGGCTGGAAGTTCAGCACCGGCGACGACCCCGCCTGGTCCGACCCGTCCTTCGCCGACACCACCTGGCGGGACTGGAGCGTCCCGGACAACTGGGGCGCCCAGGCCGACCTGTCCTCTTACGACGGGTTCGCCTGGTACCGCAAGACGTTCACCCTTCCGGAGCGGCCCGCCGGGATCACCGACGCGGCAGTGGTCGCCGCGCTCGGCAAGATCGACGACGCCGACCAGGCCTTCCTCAACGGTCAGGAGATCGGGCACACCGGCGGGTTCCCGCCGAACTTCGACTCCACCTGGGAGGTGCCGCGCGAGTACTACCCGGCCGACGGCCTGCTCCGCTGGGGCGCCACCAACGTGCTCGCCGTCCGGGTCTACGACGGCACCGGTGGTGGCGGCTTCTACCAGGGCCCGATCGGGCTGTTCTCCAAGGCCCGGCTGCGCGCCCTGTCCGGCGCCACCGGCACCGCGGCGACCCGCGCCCAGCTGGCACACGCGTGCGCCGTCCTGAACCAGCAGCACCGCGCGGTCGCCACCGGCGATCTCCGCGGGTACGCCGCGACCCTGGCACCCGGGTTCTTCCACCAGGGCGACACCGCCGACCGGCGTCTCGCCGACCTGCGGGAGCTGCGGAAGGCCGGCCCGGTGACGCTGACCGACACGCAGGCCGAGGTGTTCGTCGACGCGCAGGGCCGGCTCGTGGTGGACACCATCCGGACCTGGACCGGCTCACCGGCGACCCGGGAGCTGCTCTACCTGGACCCGCGCAAGCCGCTGGAGCTGGGTGACCACGCGCGCTTCTTCCGCGACGACTACGTCTCCGCGGCGATGGGCCGCCGGACCCAGTTCAACGTGTACCTGCCGAAGGGCTACACCCGCACCAGCGCCAAGCGGTTCCCGGTGGTCTACATGCTGAACGGCTTCAACGGCAGCAACATCGAGTGGGAGGCCCGCGACATCGGCACCGTGCTCGACAAGCTGGTCACGGCGAACGGCCTGGAAGAGTCGATCGTGGTGTTCCCGGACGGCGGCAGCGGCTGGTACGTCGACACGTCGGCCGGCAACTACCGCACGATGATCGTCGACGAGATCGTGCCGCTGGTCGACCGGTCGTACCGCACGATCGCCGACCGCGACCACCGCGGGATCAGCGGCGTCTCGATGGGCGGGCAGGGCGCATTCACCCTCGGGCTGAAGAACCCGACGGTGTTCAGCTCGATCGCCAGCCACATGGGCGCGCTGAGCCTGCCGCCGCTGGTCGGTACGGCCACCGAGCAGGCCGCCAACGCCGGGTTGCGCCCGCTCACCCTGGTCGCCGGGATGACCGCGGCCCAGCTGAACGAGCACCGGTACTACTTCGACGGCGGTGACTCCGACGACTACCGGTTCGGGGTGGCCGCGCAGCAGATGAGCACGGCCCTCGCGGCGAAGGGGGTCCGGCACGACTACCAGCTCGGCGCCGGGCGGCACGACGACGCGTACTGGATGCCGAAGCTGGACCGGTCGTTCGGCCTGCACACCGAGCAGTTCCGGGCACACCCGGTGAAGCAGCCGCGCGAGCCCAGGCCGGTGAAGACGCCGTACCTCTGGCCCTGACCCCGGGCACCCGGCAGGCGTCGGCGGAGTTCCGCCGGCGCCTGCCGCTCGTCATGCCCGCCCGGCCTGCTTCTCGGCCTCCCGGGCCATCGCCCGCAGCGTCGCGCCGAAGCCGATCCGGCCGGCCAGCGACAACAGCGGCCCGGCGAACCGGGTGAGCCGGTGCGGCGTCACGGTCACGTCCTCACCCCAGTCGACCCGGCTCCGGTCGCCGGGCAGCGGGACGACCGAGAACCAGGCCGTGCCGAGAACCACCCGGCCCCGTTTGACGATCTCGCAGCGACCCGGCTCGTCCCCGCTCGGCGGATGCCACCGGGTCACCGTCATCGGATCGTCGAAGGCCAGCGGGCCGATGCCGGTCCTGGCCACGAACGCGGCACCCACCCCCGTGGCATCCGCGGAGGTGACCCGCACGCTGGTCAGCGGCGCCCAGTCACCGTGCCGGGGCCAGTCCACCAGGACGGCCCAGACCGTGGCGGCGGGCGCCCGGACCTGCTGCGTGACGACGAACTGGGTCATGCGAAAGCTCCTGTGCTCAAGAGTGCCGTTGCGGTCGCTCGACACCTAGATCTACTATGCCTCGCAGTTCTAGGTATAGAAGGGAGGCGCCCGTGCGGGTGACCAAGGATCTCGTGGCCGCGTCGGCCACCCCCATCGTGCTCGGCATCCTCGCCGAAAGTGAGAGTTACGGCTACGCCATCCTGCGGCGGATCAGCGAGCTGTCCGGCGGTGAGCTGGACTGGACCGAGGGATTCCTCTACCCGCTGCTGCACCGCCTGGAGAACCTCGGCCACGTCGAGTCGAGCTGGCAGACCGTACCCGGTGAGCGCCGGCGCAAGTACTACCGGATCACCAAGCAGGGTCTGGCCGAGCTGACCGAGCACCGCCGCCAGTGGGAGACGGTCGTCGACGCGCTCAAACAGGTCTGGCCGCACGTCGGCTTCATCCCGCTGGGAGGCACCGCATGACCGAGGTTGCCCTGGAAGCCCAGTTCACCCAGTGGCGCGAGTACGTCCACCGCCGCCCGGAACTGGTCGCCTCCGACGCCGACGAGCTCGAGGACCACCTGCGCGACTCGGTCGACGGGCTCATCGCCCTGGGCCTGCGCTCCGACGAGGCGTTCCTGATCGCGGTGAAACGGATGGGCGGGCTGGACGAGCTGTCCCGCGAATTCGCCCGGGAACACTCCGAGCGGCTGTGGAAACAGTTGATGTTCACCGGCGACGATCCGCGCAAGGCCCGATCCGGGCGGGACCTGATCGCCATGCTGATCTGCGCGGCCGGCGCCGCGGTCTCCATCAAGATCCCCGAGCTGTTCGGGCAACGGTACGACGGCGACGGCATGTTCTACGCCACCAACTTCGCCCTGTTCGCACTCCCCTGGCTGGCGGCCTTCCTGGCCTGGAAGCGCCGGCCCGGTATCCGCGTGTACGCCGTACTGCTGGGGTTGTTCGTCCTCGGCGCGGTAGCGGCGAACGCCTACCCGGTCGGCGACGAGTCCCAGTCGGTCGCCCTCACCGCCAGCCACCTGCCCCTGGCCCTGTGGCTCGTGGTCGGCCTCGCCTACGCCTCCGACAACCTGCGCTCGTCCCGGCGGCGGATGGACTTCATCCGCTTCAGCGGCGAGTGGTTCGTCTACCTGGTCCTGATCGGTCTCGGCGGCGGGGTGCTGATCACGTTCCTGTACGGCACGTTCGAGGCCATCGGCGTCGAACCCGACCAGTTCATCTGGGCCTGGCTGACCCCGTGCGGCGGGGTGGGCGCGATGGTCGTCGCCGGGTGGCTGGTCGAGGCGAAACAGGGTGTCATCGAGAACATCGCTCCGGTGCTCACCCGGCTGTTCACGCCGCTGTTCGCGGTGGCGCTGCTGGCCTTCCTGGTCACCATCGGCGTGAACGGCCACGGCATCGACGTCAACCGGGAGACGCTGGTGCTGTTCGACCTGCTGCTCGCGGTGGTGCTGGCACTGCTGCTCTACTCGATCTCGGCCCGGGATCCGCAGGCGCCCCGCGGGATGTTCGACGTGCTGCAACTGGTGCTGGTGGTGAGCGCACTCGCCATCGACGCGGTGGTCCTGATCACGATGACCGGCCGCATCGCGGAGTACGGGACGACGCCGAACAACGTAGCGGCGCTCGGCGAGAACATCGTGCTGCTGGCGAACCTGGCCTGGGCGGCGTGGTTGTTGCTGCGGTTCGTCCGGCGCCAGGGCGGTTTCCCGGCGGTGGAGCGGTGGCAGACGGCCTACCTGCCGGTTTATGCGGTGTGGCTGTGGGCGGTCGTGCTGATCCTGCCCCCACTGTTCAGCTTCCGCTAGCGCGCGGTCCGGGGCCGGCCGGCATCCGGGCGGCATCCGGGCGGCATCCGGCCGGTGGCTCCGGTTGCGGATGGCTGGGGCTGGTCGCCAGGCGGCGCAGCTGGTGAGTCCCGGCCCGTTGCGCCACTCACCGCCCGCACCAGCGCACGGTCGCCCCACCAGGCGGGTGCCCGGTCCGGAGGACGGCCCGGTCCGGAGGACGGCCCGGTCCGGAGGACGGCCCGGTCCGAGTCACCAGGGCACCGAGCCCCCGCGATTTTCAGCACCCCGGACGGCCGCCGCGCGCGTCGCGGCCCGGCTGGCTCTCACGGCCCTGTTCCGTCTTTACCGACCCCCAGGGCCCAGCCACACTCACCGAGCTGGCTCTGGCAGCCCTAATCCGACCCCCATAACGGCCACCACAACCAGCCACACTCACCGAGCTGGCTCTGATAGCCCTAATCCGACCCCCATAACGGCCGCCACGACCAGCCGAGCGAATCCAGCTGGCCCTCACAGCCCTAATCCAGCCCGCATAACGGCCGCCAGGCCCAGCCGGGCGAGTCCAGCCGCTCGTCACGACCGCTCGCCGACCCGATCCAGCGAGCCCTCGAGCCACCAGACCACCTCAGCCCGCACCGGGCGCCGCCCGGGACAGCGCGTCGATCAGCTTGTCCAGCACGCCGGGGAACGCCGACGCCGTCACCTGCGGCAGATCACCGCGCACCGCCGCCAAATGCGGATACTCCTCCGCCGGCAGCGACGCATAAGCGGCCGCCAGCGCCCGGTCCTCCGTTTGCTGCTGACTAGGCGTCAATTCCGCTGCATCCATGGTCGCCAATGCTAAAGCCGTATCGATGAAGTCCCGGAAATGCCGCACGGCATCCGATCCGGCAAATCCCGCACTGAGCAGCAAACCGATGCCGATATCGTCCGCCCGCAATTCATTGGGCCCGGCCGTGAACCGCGTCGACCGCAGTTGCACCAGCCGCGGGTGCTTCAGCATCGAACGGTGAACTCGCTCACCCAGCTCCCGCAGCGAGACCAGCCAGTCCGGCCCCGCCTCGAAGCCGGCCAGCGAGTCCCCGATCAGCCGGTCCGCGATCGCGAGCAGCAGCGCGTCGAGATCCCGGAAGTACCGGTAGATCGCCGACGGGTCCGCACCCAGCTCGACGCCGAGACGGCGGACAGTGAGCGCGTTGCCGCCCGGCGCCTCGATCAGCCGCAGCGCGGCATCGATGATCATGTTTGGATCCAGCACCACGCCGGCCCGGGTCGGCCGTCGCCGGACCCGCTCGGAACCCACCCGTGCCATGAAAACTCCTTATGTCAACGCATTGACCTAAGCATAGCTCTGCTGTTTCCTATGGCTCTGACCAGGGAGGATCAGCATGCAGGCGGACACACCGGCCTACGACCTCGACATCCGGACCGACGAGAAGCGCATCCGTGCGGCGCTCGCTGATGCGGCCCGGACCCCGTTCTGGCTCGAGGATCCCGGTCGCCCCGCCCCGCTGCCCGCACTCATCGGCGCCATCGAGACCGACCTGCTGATCATCGGCGGCGGTTACTGCGGGTTGTGGACCGCGTTGCAGGCCAAGGAGCAGGATCCGAGCCGCGACGTCGTCCTGGTCGAGGGCGAGGAGATCGGCTGGGCGGCCAGCGGTCGCAACGGCGGGTTCGTCGAGGCGAGCCTCACGCACGGGCCGGAGAACGGCGCACGCTACTTCGCCGACGATCTGAAAGTGCTCTCCGGGCTCGCCGAGGAGAACTTCGCCGCGTTCCGCGACTCGCTGACCACGCACGGCATCGACGCCGAGTTCGAAGAGCACGGATCACTCTCGGTCGCCACCGAGCTGCACCAGATCGAGGAGCTGCACGCCGACGGCGGCCGCTTCTACGACCGGGACGAGCTGACCGCCCTGGTCCGCTCGCCGCTCTACCGCGCCGGAAGCCTCCGGGAGACCGGTGCCGCCCTGGTCCACCCGGCCAAGCTGGCCTGGGGTCTCAAGGACGCCTGCCGCAAGCTGGGCGTCCGGATCTTCGAGCACACCCCGGTGACCCGGCTCGCCGACCGCGGCCGCACGGTCCGCGCCACCACCGGCATGGGCACCGTCCGCGCCCGGCAGGTCGTGCTGGCCACGAACGGTTTCCCGTCGCTGCTGCGCCGCAACCGGATGCTGACCATCCCGATCTACGACTACGTGCTGATGACCGAGCCGCTCACCCCGGCGCAGCTGGACGAGATCGGCTGGCACGGCCGGTTCGGCATCGGCGACTGCTCGCGGCAGTTCCACTACTACCGCAAGACCGCCGACAACCGGATCCTCTGGGGCGGCTACGACGCCGTCTACCACCGCGGCGGCGGCATCCGGCCCGAATTCGATCAGCGCCCGGAGACGTTCGCCCGCTTGGCCGACCACTTCCTGCGCACGTTCCCGCAGCTCGGCGACATCCGCTTCACCCACGCCTGGGGCGGCATGATCGACATGTCCACGCAGCTGGCCGCTTTCCAGGGCGCCGCGATGGGCGGCAAGGTCGCCTACAGCAGCGGCTTCACCGGTCTGGGCGTCGCGGCCACCCGCTTCGCCGGCGCGGTGATGCTCGACCTGCTGGCCGGCGCCGACACCCCGCTGACCCGTCTGCGCATGGCCACGAAACGCCCGCTGCCGATTCCGCCGGAACCCATCGCCTACCCCGCGGTGCAATTCATCCGCCGCGCCATCGCCCGGTCCGACCGCAACGGCGGCCGCGACGGATTCATCCTCAAAACCGCCAACCTCATGGGCTATTCGTTCGACTCCTGACCGCCATTCGCTGTGGGTCACGGCCCGGCCTTCCCGCCGGGCCGTCCCTTTTTTTCGGTACGAATACGGAGCGCCCGTCCGTAGGCTACAAGCCACGTCCCGTGGTGGTCTCGCGCGACGCCGCGACCGTTCCGGGCCGCAGCGCGCCTCCCGGCCCCGGCTCCCCGGACTGCGCCGCCGGGTCAGCTCGGCCCGAGCTGACCCGCCGCGACCAGGACCTCGGCGAGCCGCCGGGCCACGTCCGGCTGGGCGATGAGCTCCGCATACGCCGCGGTCAGATCCGGCTGCCGCCGCCGCGCCACCGCCGCTGCCGCCGCCGCCACTGCCGCATCCACCGCCGCCGCCGTCGCGGGCGCAGACGTCGCGGGCGCAGATGTCGCGGGCGTAGACGTCATCGCCGCCGACCTCGCGGCCCGGGAGAAGTCCTCCGCCGCCCCGGCCACCGTGATCGCGATCTGCACGGGATACCGCAGCCGCCGGCTCAACACCTTCTCGACCGCCTCCCGCAGCCGGATCTCCACCATGTCCCGCGCGTGCCGATCCGGGGCCTCCAGCAGCAGCACCCCCTCCACGATCGCCAGCGGCCGGGTCGCCCGCAGGCTGCTCAGCACCCGCGCCTCCAGCAGCACCGGGTTGTCCAACTCCGCGCACACGTCCTGCCAGATCCCGGCCAGATCGGTCGCGGTAGCCCGCGCCCTGTCCCGCCCCGCCCCCACCAGCCATTGCTCCACAT
>NZ_LLZH01000353.1:0-35143 GCF_001509495.1 Actinoplanes awajinensis subsp. mycoplanecinus
GACCACGGTCCCGGTGTACACGTCGCCGGAGCTGGCCCCGGGTAACCACACGCTGGTCCTGACCATGACCAACCGGCACAACGCCGCCTCCACCGGCGGCATGTCGATCACCCTCGACCGCGCCGAGGTCAACAGCTCCACGACCGCGCCGCCGGCCAGCGCACACGCTTCGGGCCTGCCCTGGTCCGACGGCGGTTTCTTCATGCACGACGCCGACCAGGTCGCCGAGTTCGCCGCCTGGCGGGGCCGCCCGGTTGACAACATCGTGGCCTTCGCCAGCCGCGAGACCTGGCCGCAAATGCTCAACAACTGGTGGGCGTCCACGGTGCCGAGCAGCTTCGACGCGACCCGCGACGACTACATCCTGTCCGTGCCGTTGTGGACCGACGACACCAGCGCGGGCGCTGACGCCGACTGGACCACGTTGGCCCACGAGATCGCCGCGGTCGACCCCAACGGCTACGTCCGGCTGGGCTGGGAGATGAACTGCTGCTTCTCGCTCGCCACCAACGCGACCACCTGGCGTAACCAGTTCTCGCGTGCGGCCACCCTGATCAAGGCGGCCGAACCCCAGCTCAAGATCGTGTTCAACCCCAACGAGGGCACGAGCAACAACGGTACGATCGCTGACCCGTCCACCCTGTTCGTCGCGGGCAAGGTGGACGTGGTGGCCATCGACGCCTACGACTGGTACCCGGCCTACAACACGGACGCCAACGCCAACGAACACTTCACCAAGAAGTACGGCTGGAACTACTGGTACGACTTCGCCCGCTCGAAGGGCCTGCCGTTCGCCCTGGCCGAGTTCAGCGTCTACACCGGCTCAGGTGACTCGGGCGGCGACAACCCGGCGTACTTCACGTACGTCTACGACTGGCTGGCCGCCAAGAACACCGCTACGCCGGGCTCGATCGCCTTCGTGTCGATCTTCAACGACTCACAGGCGTACTGCCAGTGCAACGTCTACCCGGCCACGCCCAACCCCAACGCGGCTGCGCGGTACAAGTCGATCATCAACTCGCTGACCGAGGTGGGCGCTGACCTCGACGATGTCGGCCCCGAAGACGGCGAGTTCGAGTTCGAGGTTCCCGCCGAAGAGCCTGACTTCAGTGCCATGTCCTGCCCGGAGACGCGCAACCCGGCAAAGTACAAAATCACCTGGAAGTCCAAGCACATCCCGGCCAAGAACGACCCGGTGAGCGACTGGCTCTCCCCGGGTGACTCGATCTCCTACACCACGGAGAAGTCGAACACCTTCGGATTCGATGTGACCGTCGGTGCCGAGGCCGAAGTCGGCATCGTGCTGACCAAGGCCAAGACCAAGATTGACATCACGGTCTCCGGGTCGTGGACATCCGGCGTGGGCATCACGCGCTCCAGTACGAACAACACCAAGAAGGGCTACCGCGCGGTCCTGGGCAACCAGGGTTACCGGGTGAAGTACACCAAGACGAAGATTGTCGCCCCCTGCAACGTCAAGACGACCAAGGGCACCATCATCTTCCCCAAAAAGGGTGACCTCACCTTCGGTCGATACTCCAAGTAGTCGCTTCTGCCGTCACGCAGCCGGTCAGCTCGCGTACCGGGCCCAGTCCACATGCGCTGTCACCTGGCTCGGCGTCTGGTGGTTCGGGGCCGGAATGGCGCCCTCGGGTCCCGGTTCCATTTGCACGTACAGGAACATCGGAACCGTCGGAATGGTCACCGGCTCGGAGAACGTCCGGGTGTCGAGGATGACCAGGCCATTCAGCGAGATGGTGACGAAATCAGCCCGCCACTCGATCGAGTAGGTGTTCCAGGTGGTGAAGTCCCCGGTCATCGCAGCGCCGTCGACGGGACCGACCCCGACGCCGCGCACCACCGGGTACATGACCCTCCGCTCGCCGTCGTCGAGGCGCGCCAGCGTCAAGAAGCCCCAGCCCGCGGTCTCCTCAGGGACATCCGGATACAACCCCATGACCGGGGCGTACCCGGGGCCGACGTCGAACTTGGCCCGGATCTCCCACACGCCGTAGGTACGTACTACTCCACGTTCCAGGCACCAGCAGACGGCGCCCGCGACGTTGCCCCTGCCGCTCGGGTTCCGGCCCATGCCACTGATCTGCAATTCGCCACCGTTGACGCGCACCATGCCCGGCGACCAGGACGAACCGTTCTCCCGCTGCGTCTGATTGGCGGCCCACTGCTGCGGCGCCAACGCCGTACCGGAGAAATCCTCTGTGGCGGTGAAGGAAGGAGCGGCGGTGACGGAAGTGTCGGCGGTGCGATCCGACGGCCGAAACATGGTGGCGGCGCCGAGCGTGACGGCCAGCGTGGTACCCAACGCGACGGTGACCATGACGCGGCGCCGGCCCCAACGGTGACCCTTGCCGGGAACGGACCCGACGGCCATCGGGATCACGGACCGCGATCCGCCGCTGCTGGGCGAGCCGGCACCGGCGCCAGCAAGCTCCGGCTCTGTCACCGGCCACGCACCCGACACCTCGTACTGCGTCGCCGGTGCGGCGGCGACCGGCTGCCGGTCGCCGCGCAGGACCGTCTCGTAGAGCGCCATCAGTTGCGGGCTCGGATCGGTGCCGTAGCCGTCGGCGAGTCGTTGTTGGTGTAGCCGGCACCTCTCCAGTGCCTCCGTCGGGCGGCCGGCGACGACCAGCGCTCGCACCAATGCCACGACCAGCGACTCCACGAGGGGGTTCGTGTCGACCAGTGCGGTGAGCGGCGCCAGCACCGCGGTTGCGTTGCCGACGGCCACTTCTGCCTCGGCCCACTCCGCTCTGGCTGTCAGCAGTTCCCCGGTCAGATGCTCGCGGGTGCTCGTCGCCCACGCCCCGTTCACCCCGGTCAACGGGTTGCCACGGTGCAGCACCACACTCTGCCGCAGTAAGGCAACACGAGTCTGCGGGGTGCACGACAGCGCCCTGGCCTGAACGACCAGGTCACGAAAGCGGAACAGGTCGACCTGATCGCTTCTGGTCGTCAACCGGTAGCCACCCGAATGGTTGACCACCGTCACCGCCGGGTCGCTGAAGGACTGTTCGAGCATGCGCCGGATCCGAGTGATGTAGGTGCCCAGCGTCTTCGCAGCCTGCCTCGGCGGGTCTTCGCCCCACACCCGGTCGATCAGGGTCGCCACCGGCACCACCCGCCCCGCGTCGACGGCCAACGCCGCCAGCACCGCCAGGCATCGGGGTTCGCCCGTGAGAACGGACTCGTCGTGTGTGCGGACCTCGACCGGTCCGAGCAGCCGCAGTTCACCCACCGCGCCACCTCCCCCGTCGACCGACCACCGCCCGGCCCGGATGCTCCGGCAGACTCTATATCAACTCCACATAGGTCAATTTGGGGCACCAGAGCCGCCGTCGCAAACGTCTCGGAACCGCCGCCGTTGATCATGGTGGCGCCGAGGGCAGGTCGGCCGGACGCGTCGATCCCGACGCTGAGCGCGGTGATCGTCACCGTCGGTCAGGCAGGGGTGGCGGCTCGCCGTGTCGCTCGATGTAGGCGGCCCACTGGCGGACCAACGCTCTGGCTTCGGCGCGCGGCAGGGGAGCGGTGCGCCGCCGCTGGCTCTCGACGTCGAGCGGGGCGAGCACGTAGGCGACCACCGGCCAGCGGTTGGTCACGATTCGCCAGGGGAGCACCACGATCGTGGCGAGCAGGGCGGCGATCCAGGACAGTGTCTCGACGGTCTCATTCTCGCGCATGCCGAACGGGTCGTACTCGTGCAGGGCAGCCCGGCGGGTCGGACGCCAGGCGAGGCGCTGCCGGCCGACCCGCCACTGCATCCACTCGCCGCCCCGCGGCCGTGTCATCACCAGCACACCTCATGCTCCTCCCCGGGCGCAAGCTCCGCCTTGTTCTGACGGTCTCACTCCCGAAGGAGGCCGAAGTCGGCGCGGCGGCCGGGCGTAGCGATCCCGGAAACCCCCTGTGGCTTCTGCGCGCCACGCGCCGCCTGGTTCGCTTCTTCCACCCCCAGGGGTACGGCGTGAAGATTCCGCCACGACTCCCGGCGATACCGGCGCTCAACGCGCTCCGCGCCGGCCGTCCGCATGTGGACACGCGGTGCCGGTCGTCTTCTGGGCCGCGAGCTCGGAGCGGGATCGATAGGCTCGAACGGCTGCCCATCAAGGAGCGATAGATGCCGTTCGGGTTCGTGTTTCCGGTTGTCCTGCTCACGGTGGCCACCCTGGCCGTCCTGGTCCCGCCGCGCCGGTTCCGGGTGCTCGGCGGGATTGGCCTCTGGGCTGGACGGGTCCTCAACGAGTTGCCCCAGCTGGCGTTCTACCTGCTGTTGCTGACCACCGTGCTGACCGTCGCGGGTGGGGACGTCACCTCGCCGGCCGGCTGGGTCCTGGTCGTGGTGGCGGTGTTCTGCCTGGCCGGCCTCGCGGTGATCTTCGCTCGCGGCCTGCAGGCCCGTCCGGTCGTCCGGGACTTCCTGCGGGCGGCCGGTCTGGCGGCCCCGGACCGGCGCTGGCCCTGGGCACGGATCATGCTCACCCCGTTCCTGCGCCGGCGCGGCGACGTCGAGCACATCCGGAACCTCGGCTACGGACCCGGCGGCCGCCGCCAGCAGCTCGACCTCTATCGCCATCGGTCCGGTCCGGCCGGCGCGCCGATGCTCGTCCACTTCCACGGTGGCCACTACGCGACAGGTCACAAGGACAGCCAGTCCCTGCCACTGCTCTACCAGCTGGCCGCGCGCGGCTGGGTGTGCATCAGCGCGAACTACCGCCTCAAGCCGGAGTTCGGGTTCCACGACCATCTCAGCGACGCCAAACGGGTGATCGCCTGGGCGCGCGAGCACGGCCCGGAGTACGGCGGCGACCCGGCCACCGTGGTGGTCGCCGGCAGTTCGGCGGGCGCGCACCTGACCGCGCTGTGCGCGCTCACCCCCGGTGATCCGCGGTTCCAGCCGGGCTTCGAGCAGGCCGACACCAGCGTGTCTGCCGCCGTCTGTCTGGGCGGCTATCTCGGTGCGCTGGACCAGGATCTGGACGTGCCGACCTCTCCGGATGACTACCTGCGCCCGGACGCGCCACCGTTTCTGATCGTGCACGGCGGCAACGACCTGGCGATCCCGGCCGACACCGCTCGGGGTTTCGCCGAACGTCTGGGCACGGCCTCCGCGAACCCGGTCCACTTCCTCGAACTGCCCTACGGCCAGCACACTTTCGACCTGTTCCATTCGCCGCGCTTCGAAGCGGTGATCGACGCCGTTGCCGCCTTCGGCGCCGCGGTCTCTCCCAAGGAACGTCCCACCGGGAAGAAGGCTTGATCTCTGAAGTTGAGCGCCATGGCGCGCCGTATGGGTGCGTGGTTGACGTCCTCACCATGCATTGGGGCTGGCGGGAAAACTGACGCCTGGCCAGTCCGGGGGCGTCTCGGCAGCTCCGGGCGTACAGAAGGGGCTGTTTGCGTTGTTGCCGCCGGAAGGCGCGTTCTGATCTGGAGCTCAGCATTCTCGCGGCCTTGACCGGGCGGTTCGGCGGGGTCGGTAGAGGGGGGTCGGACAAGGGGCGGCGCCCGGTGCGGGCCGCTGTTAGGCTCCGCCGCAACGTTGTCCCAGAGATATGCACAGGGGGTCTATATGTCAGGGTGGCCCGGCATATTGGACCCGGACGGCGCCAGGGAGCATCTGGCGGCGTGGAAGGGGAACATCGATCGGCTGGCTGTGGACACCCGGCGAATGAGCGATCGTCTCCAGGAACTGCGGGTGACAGCCACCGACACCAACCGGATGGTCGAGGTCACCGTGGACTCCTCCGGCAGCCTGGTCAACCTGTCGCTGGGAGAGCGCACCCAGCGGGTCGCGCCCGAGGTCGTCGCCCGCACAATCATGGCGACGATCAGGGAGGCCAAGGGACAGCTCGCTGAGAAGTCGAAGGAGATCATCGCAGACACGCTCGGCACCGAGTCGGTGGCCGCGCGGGAAATCGCCGATCGGGTCGAGCAGCAGCTGACTCCGCCCGACCTGGCGGCCGGCGACCCCGACACTTCGCCACACCGGTGGTGATCGGTCGTGGCTGACGGGATAGCGGCCGAGATCGAGCAGATCCGGGCCCACGCGGCCAACATCGAGGCGCTGCGTGGCCGGTTCGTCGCGGTCAAGGGGGCCAGCGCGCAGATCGCCGGCGACAGCGCCGCTTACGGGCTGCTGTGTGGGTGGATCGCCGGGATTTTGGAGGGTCGGCACACCCGGCAGGACGAGTTGATCGCGTTCGTGGAGGAGAACCTGTCGTTGGTCGCCGAGGGGCTGCACAAGACTGCGGACAACTACGAGGCGACCGAGTCCGAGAACAACGACTCGATGATCTCGATCCGCGGTCGGCTCGACGGGTGAGCTCGCAATGACTGACATCTCGCTCGTCGCCGGCGTCGAGTCGTCCCGACAGGCGTGGACCGGGGCGTCGCTGGCCGACGGTTTCCAGGGACTGGTGGACTCGATCCGCGGCGGAAGCTGGATCGACGGCGTGCTGGCCGGGGCCGGGCTCGGTATCGACGTCGCGGCGAGCGTGATGGACCCGTTCAGCGCCTTGTTGTCCAACGGCCTCGGCTGGGCGCTGGAGTACTTCGAGCCGCTGCGCCACATGCTCGACGAACTCACCGGCATGCCGGACCTGGTCGCCTCGCACGCGGCGACCTGGATGAACATGGCGTCCGCACTCCAGGGCATGGCGAACGACCTGCAAGCACGACTGGGCGCGGATGTGCCCGGCTGGGAGGGCCAGGCCGCCGACGCGTATCAGGCGTTGATGGTCAACAACGTGGATGCGATCAGCGGGCTGGCCGGCACTTCCGCGGCGATGTCGGCGGCCACCGAGGCGGCCGGGAATCTGGTGTCGTTCGTGCGGGACCTGGTCCGAGACCTGATCTCCGACCTGGTCGCCCGGGTGATCGTGTGGGCGGTGGAGGCGATCTTCGTGGTCACCCTGCCGGTGATCGCCGCGCAGATCGCCGCGGCGGTCGTCAAGTGGGCCGGGCGGATCCTGAGCTACACCACTGCCCTGATCACCAGCCTGACCAACTTGACGAAGCTGCTCAACGGTTAACCGCAGACGATGGCGAAACCCAAGACCCACCCACACGCCGGCGGTACGTCTCACCCGTCCGGCGGGGGAACGCCGGAGACCGAGAACGGCGGTAGCGCCTCCCGGCCCCGGCACAGCACCACGGTGTCCGCGCCGGAGCACGTGGCCGCGGGCCAGGACACCATCGAGGGCAGTGCGAACGGCGGCCGGCCGAACATCGGTGGCACCCCGGCCCTGAGCGGGAGCACCGGCGGGACGGATTCGTCCACCGGACGTCCCAAGATCGACGATTCCGAGCTGGCGCACGACGCGATCCACGGTGACGTGTCGACCGATCCCGGTGAGGCGGTGTTCTGGTCGGGCCGGACGCAGACCGGCTCCGACCCGGACACCTTCGAGTACGCCGGGCCGGACACGGCGATGCAGATGGCCCGGGATCGCGACATGACCACCCTTGAGGGCCTCATCGAGGAGCGCAAGCTTCAGATGCCGGACTGGGACAAGGACAATCCGGCGATCGTTGAATCGTGGACCCGGATCTCCGAGCGTTACGCTGCCGGGGTCAGCGGTGAGGTGCACGTGATCCTCGGTGAGCAGGTTCGTCCCGGCGCCGTCTGGGAGACCGAGTTCAAGACCCTCATGAAGAATCCGAACATTTCGAGCATCACCGCGATCGATCTCATGACCGGCAGGGAAAGATCCCTGTACAGCCGCGGGCCTTAGGCACCTAGCAGAAGTGGTTCTCGATGACTGAGATGCACGACCAGCAGGCGATGGTGGGTCTCGCCCTGGAGCACGCGCAGCGGGGCGAGCGCGCTGAGGCCTACGACCTGCTGCGGCGTGCCGCCGAGGCCGGCTCGGCGGAGGCGATGTTCGTCACCGGCGTGCTGCTCTCCGACGCGGGCCAGCGCGATGAGGCCCGGCAGTGGTTCACCGCCGCGGCTCAGCACGGCGAGAACCGGGCGATGTTCAACCTGGGTGTGCTGGAGGCCGAGGCCGGAAACGCCGAGGCGTCGGAGAGCTGGTACCGCCGCGCCGCCGAGGCGGGGAACGCGGACGCCGCGTTCAACCTCGGCAATGACGCGCTGCGCGACGGCGACCGGGTGGAGGCGCGGCGTCTCCTGCAGCAGGCGGCCGAGGCCGGCCAGCAGGGCGCGGTCACCAACCTGGCGAATCTGCTGGTTGAGGAGGGTGAGCTGGACGCCGCCGCGCTCTGGCTGGACCGCGCGGCGGAGGCCGGCGATGTGACGGCGATGTTCAACCTCGCCCTGGTGGCCGGTCGTCGAGGTGACAGCGGCAAGGCCAGCGACTGGCTGTGGAAGGCAGCCGGCGCCGGGTACGTGCCGGCCATGACCCGCCTGGCCCGGGTGGACCTGGCCGCCGGCCGGGCGACGCAGGCCGAATACTGGTTCCAGAAAGCCGCCGAGGCGGGCGATCCCGGTGCGGCCTTCGACCTGGGCATCTCGCAGGCGGAACGGGGCGACTACGCGGCGGCGGAGACGTCGATGCGGATGGCCGCCGAGCACGGCGACACCCGGGCGATGAACAACCTGGGTGTGCTGTCCGAAGGGCGCAAGGACCCTGCTGGGGCGCAGGAGTGGTATCGCAAGGCCGCTGCGCTCGGCGACCAGGATGCGACCAGGAACCTCGCCCGGCTCACCCGCGGAAAGGTCTGATCGCGAGTGACGGAGCAGAACGACGAGCATGCTCCTGCGACGATCACGCGGGTTGGCGCGTCCCGGGGCTGGGTGCGGCTGTCGATCGACGGCCGGGACGCCACCGTGCCTGGCGAGGTCATTCCGCTCGGTGTGGGGCGGGCCGACTTCGTGACCTACCTGAACAGCACCCGGTGGACCGATGACGGCAGCCGGTTGCCGGCCGACCTGCTCGCACAGGTCAGGGTGTTCCTGCTGGGGCGCGACTACCTGGTCGAGTGACCGTCGCCGCTCCTCCGACATTGACATCTGTCTGTGGTGAGCCTAGCTTCGTCGTAACTTACTCGGTTCGAGGTGTTGGGTGTTCCGGCCAGGCGAGGAGAGTTGATGAAGGTTCGTTCCCGAGCGGGGACCGTTGCCGTGCTTGTGGCGGCCGCCGTTGCGCTGACGGCAGGAGTGAGCCTGCCTGCCTCGGCCGCAGTCGCTGGTCCGATCGCTGGTCTAGCCGGCAAGTGCCTCGACGTGGCCGCGGGCGGCACCGCCAACGGCACCAAAGTGCAGCTGTACGACTGCAACGGCACCGCCGCCCAGCAGTGGAACGTCGCCGACGACGGGACGATCCGTGCCCTCGGAAAGTGCCTCGACGTCAGTGGCGGTATCAACGCCAACGGCACCAAGGTGCAGCTGTGGGACTGCCTCGGCAACGGCCACCAGCAGTGGCGGTACGACACCACGACGAAGGGGCTGATGAACCCGGAGACCGGGCGCTGCCTGGACGCGGCCGGGCAGTCCAGCGCCAACGGCACGCAGATCCAGGTCTGGGCCTGCAACTCCCAGACCAACCAGGACTGGGTGCTGCCGGGCGGCGGCACCCCCGGCGGCTGCACGCGGTCGGTCGGCGCCGGCGAACACCAGATCCCGGTGACGCTGGCGGGCCGGCAATACCAGGTCACCGTCTATGTTCCCGCCGGCACCTCGCCGGCCACGAGGCTGCCGATGGTCCTCGACCTGCACGGCACGCAGATGACCGGCAGTCAGCAACTGCAGTACAGCGTGATCAAGCCGGCCGCCGACGCCGGCAAGTTCCTGGTCGTGGCGCCTACCGGCGACATCCCCGCGGCCAGCGGTTTCGCCTGGAACGTTCCCGGTGTCGGCACCGTACCGGCCGGGGCGCGCGACGACGTCGCCTTCCTCGACCAGGTCATCACCACCGCCACCGCGGTGCTGTGCGCCGACCCGAGCCGGGTCTACGGCACCGGCTACTCCGGCGGCGGCCGGATGATGTCGGCGTTCGCCTGCCAGCGTGCCGACCGCGTCGCCGCCATCGCCCCGGTCGCCGGGCTGCGTGCCGGCCGGCCCGACCCGCAGGACACCTCGCGCCCCGACCCGCAGTCGTGCGCGCCGGTGCGGCCGATGCCGGTGATCGCCTTCCACGGCGAGCAGGACGCCACCAATCCGTACCAGGGCGGCGGCACGGAGTTGTGGCGTTACTCGGTTCCGGTCGCGCAGCGGCGCTGGGCTCAGATCAACGGCTGCACCACCGGACCGACGGTCACCGCGGTCAGCGCGCACGTCGGGAAGACCGTCTACAGCACCTGCACCGCGGGGGCGGACGTCGTGCTCTATGCGGTATCGAACGGCGGCCACACCTGGCCGGACACGTCCGTCGACAACGGCAACGGCACGGTCACCCACGAGATCAGCGCCGACACCCTCATGTGGGAGTTCTTCCAACGGTTCCGCCTGCCCACGGCCTGACCGCATTCGAGAGCAAGGACAGCGAGGTTCGGGCAGGCACGATGGAGCCGGTCAAGTCACCACGCATCGCCCCCTACCTGCCGCCCGAGCGCACCACCGTGGCCAGGCCGGCGTCCCCGGCGACGCCGTTCGCCTGGCCGCGGATCTCCGATTACTGGCCCGACGACGCTGATCGCCGTCGCCCGCCGGACGGCGACGAGCGGGTGTCCGATGCCGCCGGCCGGCCGCGTTCGTTCCGGACCCGGCCGGCCGGCGACACGGTGCGTAGCCCGCTGGTCCTGACCGTCGTCGCCGTGACGATGCTCCTCGCGGCCGGGTTCGCCCTGGTCCGGCTGGTGCAGCCGAATACCGGCAGTTCAGCCCCGTGGACCGGCGCCGCCGCGCTGCCCCGGGAGTCACCCGGACCGGCGGCCATGACCACGATCGTCGCGAGCGCTACGCCCAGTGCCGGCCCGTCCGTGACCGCGATCAGCACCCACCCGTCCAGGAGGGACACACGTCCGACCGTGGTCACCACCGCCCCGCCGGGTCCCCGGACCGGGCCCATCGTCGGTGTGGGTGGCAACTGCGTCGATGTCCCGGGTGGCGTCACCGCCAACGGCACACCCGTACAAATGTGGGGTTGTCATGAATCGCCCCAGCAGCAATGGACCATCGGTGCCGACGGCACGATCCGGGCGCTCGGCAAGTGCCTCGACGTGACCGATCAGCGCACGGCGAACGGTACGCCGATCCAGCTGTGGGACTGCAACGGCTCCGGCGGCCAAGCGTGGGTGATCGAGTCCGGCTCGCACCTGCGCAACCCTCAGTCAGGCCGGTACCTCGACGTGCCCGGCGGCAGACGCGCCAACGGAACCGGTCTGCAGATCTATGAAGGCAACACCAACGTGTGGCAGGTCTGGCACCTCCCCACGATCACTGAAGAGTGATGCCGACGAGTGGTATGTGTCACTCTCGCCGCTGAATCGGAACGGCGGCAACCCGCTCCAAGCTGGGCAAACGCACTTCTAAGATCATCGCGATACGTCCGTTTTACGAAGCTTTCAGGTTGCTCTAGGCGAATTTGGTGCCGGGTTGGCCAGGGTCTGCGGTGTCGTCCCGTCCGCCGACCCGAAAGAGGCCGCCACATGTCCGTAGACCCGTCCCCCATCGCCGCGCGCGGGGTGTTGTTCGCCGAGCGCGGCGTGGACGAGGCGCAGGCGCCGACGGTGGAGATCGTCGTTCCGGTGTTCAACGAGGAGCGGGCGCTGCCCGGCTGCATCGCGACGCTGCATGCCCGGCTCCGTGACGAGCTGCCGTTCCCCTGGCGGATCACGATCGCCGACAACGCGAGCACCGACCGGACCCTCGCCGTCGCGCGCGAGCTCGCGGCCCAGCTGCCGAACGTCGCCGTGGTGCACCTGGACCGCAAGGGGCGCGGGCGGGCGCTGCGCGAGGTGTGGGGGACCAGCGACGCCGCCATCGTCGCGTACATGGACGTGGACCTGTCGACCGGGCTGGACGGGCTGCTGCCACTGCTCGCCCCGCTCGCCAGCGGGCACTCCGACCTGGCCATCGGCAGCCGGCTCGCACCCGGGGCCCGTACCGTCCGGGGGCCGCGCCGGGAACTGATCTCGCGCTGCTACAACGCTCTGATCCGGCTCACCCACGGCGCCCGGTTCAGCGACGCGCAGTGCGGTTTCAAAGCCGGGCGCACCGAGGCCCTGCGGCCGCTGCTGACCACGACGCAGGACGACGCCTGGTTCTTCGACACCGAACTGCTGTTGCTGGCCGAATTCAACGGGCTGCGCATTCACGAGGTACCGGTGGACTGGGTGGAGGACGTCGACACCCGGGTCGACGTGCTGCGCACCGCGCGCGAGGACCTGCGCGGGCTGTGGCGCATGCGGCAGCTCAAGCGATCCGGCGCGGCGCGCGTCGCGATCCCGGCCCGTCCCGAGCCCGCCGCCCAGCATCCAGAGGCCGTGCTGGCGCCGGCCGCCGGCCGGGATCGGTTGCGCTGGGAGCTGGGTTGCTTCGCCGCGATCGGGGCGGTCTCGACCGCCGGGCAGGCACTGCTCTACTGGCTGTTGCGGCTGTGGTGGCCACCGGCCGCGGCGACGTTCGTCTCGCTCGTGGTGCTGACCGTCCTGAACACCGAGGCGAGCCGGCGGCTGACCTTCCGTGCCGCCGCGACCCCGCCGGGGCGTGCGCATCTCGGCGCCGGACTGCTCTTCCTGGTCGGCTACCTGGTCACCTCCGGGGCGGTGCTGGCCTTCCGGGCGTGGGAGCCGGGTGCCTCGATCGGCGCCGAGACCGTGGTGCTGATCGTCGCCTCGCTGGCGGTGACAGTGGTGCGGTTCGTCGTGCTGCGCTCGTTCGTATTCCGGCGGGCCGCCGCGTGAGCGTTCTCGAGGAAAGCGGCGATCAGGCTCCGGCGAGCCGCGGGGTGAACCCTGCCCTGCTCCGCAGGCACGCGCCGATCGGCGGCATCCTGCTGGTCGCGGCCATCCTGCACGGCTGGGCGCTCGGTTCGCTCGGCTGGGCCAACAGCTACTACTCGGCCGCGGTCAAATCCATGGGTACGACCTGGACGAACTTCCTGTTCGGAGCATTCGACCCGGCCGGGGTCGTCACCGTGGACAAGCCCCCGGCCGCGTTGTGGCCGCAGGTGCTCAGCACGAAGCTGTTCGGCCTGCACGGGTGGGCCCTGGTACTGCCCCAGGCGATCGAGGGTGTCCTCACCGTCTGGCTGCTCTACCTGGTGGTGCGCCGCTGGGCGGGCCCGGGCGCCGGCCTGATCGCGGCGGCTGTGCTCACCCTGACCCCGATCACGGTGGCCATCGACCGGGACAACAACCCGGACACCCTGCTCCTCCTGGTGCTGGTCGCCGCCGCGTACGCCCTGACCCGCGCCCTGCCGGACGGCTCACTGCGATGGCTGTGCCTGTGCGGGTTCCTGGTCGGGGTGGGCTTCCTGACCAAGATGCTCGCCGCCTGGATGGTGGTGCCCGCGTTCGCGCTGGCCTGGCTGTTCGGCGCGACCGGGAGCTGGTGGGCGCGGATCCGGCGGCTGCTGGTCGCCGGCGCGGTGCTGGTGGCCTCGTCACTGTGGTGGGTCGCGCTGGTGGCGGTGTGGCCGGGGGACCGGCCGTACATCGGCGGCAGCACCGACGGCGGCGCCTGGGACCTGGTCGTCGGATACAACGGCCTGGGCCGGGTGTTCGGCGAGTCCGGCAGCGGCGGGATGGGTGGCATGCCCGGCGGGATCTCGTTCGGGGGAGCGGCCGGCTGGGGCCGGCTGTTCAACGAGCAGGTGGCCGCGCAGATCAGCTGGCTGCTGCCGGCCTGCGCCGTTGCCCTGCTGGTGGCGGTGGTCGTCGGGGTGCTGCACCGCCGGGGAGTGGTCTCGGCGGGAGCACCGCTCGCGGTCTCCGGCTGGCTGCTCTGGGGTGGGTGGCTGCTGGTCTGCGGCGCGGTGTTCAGCACCCAGCAGGGGATCTTCCACCCGTACTACACCACTCAGCTGGCGCCGGCGGCCGGCGCGCTGTGCGGTGGTCTGGCGGTGACGCTGTGGCGGGCGCACCGGGCGGGCGCCCGCTGGGTCCTGCCGGTCGTCGCGGTCACCGTTGCCGGCTCGGTGAGCTGGGCGGTCGTGGTGCTGTCCCGGTCCCCGTCCTGGTACAGCTGGCTGCGCTGGACGGTCGCGGCGCTGGCCGTGCTCGCCGTGCTCCTGCTGGCGGCGGCGGTGTTGCACCGGCGGATGCTGCCGGCCGCGGTGACTGCCGCGCTGGCCGCGATCCTGCTGGCCCCGGGGTTCGCGGCGGCGTCGGTGACCTGGTCGTCGAGTGCGATGGGCGGTACCAATCCGACCGCCGGTCCGGCGTCGGTGCCCTTCGGGCGTGGGGGATCCGGTGGTCCCGGCGGGATGGCCGGGCGTCCGGATGGTTCACCGGACTTCGGTACGCCACCCAGCGGCGCCGGTGACGCGGACACCCCGGCCGGCCTCCCGGATCAGCCCGGTGCCGCCGGCCTCCCGGACATGCCGGGCGGCGCCGGGCCCGCGGACCTGCCGGGCGGCGTCGGTTTCCCGGGCGGCGGAGGCCGGATGCCCGGGGGATTCGGCGGCAGCCAGGGCCTGACCGCCCCACAGCGGGCGATCCTCGACTTCGCGGTCGACGGATCCGGCGACGCGCGGATCAAGCTCGCGATCGAGGGCGGCGCGATGGCCGCCTCCGCGTACATCCTCGACAGCGACGCCACGGTCATCGGGATGGGCGGTTTCAGCGGGATGGACGATGCTCCCTCGCTCACCCAGCTGCAGAAGTGGGTCGGCGCCGGTGAGCTGCGCTACGTGTTGGGCACTGCCATGGGACGTGGCATGGGCGGCCGGGAGATGCCCGGGACGGACGCCGGGCCGGCCCAGCAGCGCTCCGCGTGGCTGACCGCCACCTGCGCCGTGGTCCCGGCCGGCGACTACGGCGGCGAGCAGGACGGTTCCATCCTGTACGACTGCGCGTCGCGCCCCACCGGACAGTCATGAACCGCGGCGACGTCACCCGGATTCTGGTCGTCGAGGACGACCCCGGCATCCGCCTGCTGCTCGGGGCGACCCTGCGCCTGGCCGGGTACGTCGCCGACAGCGTTCCCGGTGGCCTGGACGCCTTGCGCAGCGTCCGCCACCGGGAGCCGCACCTGCTGCTGGTGGACGTGCTGCTGCCGGACGTGGACGGCGTGGCGGTGGTCCGTACCCTGCGCGACGAGGGCCGGACCGTGCCCGCGCTGTTCCTCACCGGCCTCGGCGAGCCGGAGGACCGGGTCACCGCGTTCCGGGCCGGTGGCGACGACTACGTCACCAAGCCGTTCAACGTCGACGAACTCCTGCTGCGGATCCGGGCCCTGCTGCGCCGGTCGTATCCCGGTCGCGGGGAGGTGACCGCCGGCGGACAGCTGCGGTTCGCGGATCTCATCCTCGACGAGCAGGGCCACCGGGTGCAGCGTGCCGGGCAGGACGTCTGGTTGACCTCCACCGAGTTCCGGCTGCTGACGTTCCTGATGCGCCATCCGGGCCAGGTGATCAGCAAGTACCAGATCATGGAGTCGGTGTGGGGGCCGGACTTCGACGGCGCCGTGAAGATCGTGGAGGTGTACATCCGCTACCTGCGCCAGAAGATCGACTGCTTCGATCCACCGCTGATCCACACGGTGCGCGGGTTCGGCTACTGCCTGCGCGGCCCGGCAGCATCGCCGTGACGCTCGGACCGCGGTCGCTGCGCGGGCGGCTGATCTGGGGTATCGCCGTACTGGCCGCCGCCGTGATGCTCGGAACCCAGGCCGCCGGGTTGATCGTTCTGCATTCCTGGCTCCTGAACCGGGTCGACGAGCAGCTGACCGGTTTTCCGGTGCCGACCCGCAAGATGCCCGGGCCGCCGGTCGACGCGGGGATCACTCTGCCGTCGGATTTCCGGGTGGTGGTCTACGCCGGCGGCCGGCCAGGCGCGCCCATCGGCGACCGATCGCTGCCCGGCCCCGCGCTGCCGGCGGCCGGTTCGGACCTGCCGCCGGCCGGCCGGGCGCCGTACACGGTGCCCGCCGCGACCGGGACCGGGAACTGGCGGGTCAGCGTCCGGGCCGGCCCCGAGGGCGACGTCTTCGTGGTCGCCCTGCCGTTGAACGCGGTCGAGGGCGCCACCGGCAAGCTGCTCGGGATCGACGCGGTGCTGCTGGCCGCCGGGCTGACCGCGGTGGTGGTGCTCGGGCGGCTCGTGGTCCGGGTCGGGTTGCGGCCGTTGACCCGGATGCAGCGCACGGCGAGCGACATCACCGCCCACGACCTGAGCCGCCGGCTCCCGGACACCGATCCGCGCTCCGAGGCCGGCCGGCTCGGCGTGGTGCTCAACACGATGCTCGACCGGCTGGAGACCGCCCTGCAGCGCACCCGGGCGTCCGAGGAACGGCTACGCCGCTTCGTCGCGGATGCCGGCCACGAACTGCGGACACCGTTGACCACCATCCTGGGATTCGCCCAGCTCGCCCTGCGCTCCCCGGACCGGGATCCGCACGAGCGCGCCGAGGCGGACCGGCTCATCGCCCGTGACGCGCAGCGGATGAGCCGGCTCATCGGCGGCCTGCTGCTGCTCGCCCGGCTGGATCGTGAGCCCGCCTACCGGTTCACCGAGGTGGACCTGCTGGAACTGGCCACCGACGCGATCGCCTCCACCGCACCGCACGGCCGGGGCCATCAGGTGCGCCTGGTGGCCACCGAGCCGGTGCACGCCCACGGCGACGCCGACCGCCTGCAGCAGGTCGTGGTGAACCTGCTGACCAACGCGCTGCGCCATACCGGGCTGGGCACCGCGGTGCGGGTCTGCGTGCGCGCCGCCGTGGCCGGCACCCAGGACGGCGGTGCCGAGGCACCGGGCCGGGTCAGCTGCCAGCCGCCGCTGGCACCGGGCACTCCGATCGCCGTGGTGGAGGTCGCCGACCACGGCCCCGGGCTCACCCCCGAGGCGGCGGCGCGGGTCTTCGAACGCTTCTACCGGGTCGACCCGTCCCGTTCCCGGGACCTCGGCGGTTCCGGCCTCGGGCTGGCCATCGCCGCCACCATCACCGGCGGTCACGGCGGCCGCCTGGAGGTGGACACCGGCTGGCCGGGCGGCGCGCTGTTCCGGCTCGTCCTGCCGATCGGGCGAGATCACCGTAGGTCGGTGTGACGGCGAGTGGATCGCGTCGTACCCCTGCGGGTCTGTCGTACCAATGGGGTCTCCGGCGGGGAGAGGGCTCGCCGGAACGGCGAGATCATGATGAGGGTCGAAGCCGGAGAGGATGTCAACTCGTCGACCCCCGCAGGACCAGCGTCGCGTCCGGGAGTTGCCGGCTCGACGCTTCGCCGCCGGCGATGTGCGACAGCAGGGTCGCGGTGCAGGTGCGTCCGTAGCCGACGATGTCGCGCCGCAGGACGGTCACCGCCGGCCGGACGGTGCGGCAGAGGACGGAGTCCTCCCCGGCGATGATCGAGAGTTGCCCGGGGACGTCCAGGCCCATCTCCCGGGCCACGCTCAGGGCGGCCACGGCCATCAGGTCGTTGTCGAAGACGACGGCGGTCGGGCGCTCCCGGGCGCTGAGCAGCCGGCGGGTGGCGCGCGCGCCCGCGGAGCCGGTGTAGTCGGCGGCCACGGTGGTCCAGGTCAGCCCGGCGGCCTCGGCGGCCACGGCGATCGCCGTGGTGCGGCGCTGGGTGTGCAGCAACGACTCCGGGCCGCTGACCCGGGCGAAGCGGCGGTGCCCGCGGTCGCGCAGGTGGTCGACGAGCTGCGTGGCGGCGGGGGCCTCGTCGGACCACACGTAGCTGAAGGCCGGATAGTCGGCTTCCGGCGGTGCCATCACCACCACCGGCAGGTCCAGGGTGGACAGCACCGGCAGCCGGGGGTCGTCGACCCGGTGGTCGAAGAGCAGGACGCCGTCGACCCGGCGCTCCGCGTCCCAGCCCTGGTAGATGGCCACTTCCTGGTCGGGGGTGTCCGCGAACTGCAGGGCCAGGCCGTAGCCCTCGGCGGCCAGGGTGGCCTGGATGCCACTGATCAGCTCCCGCCGGAAGACCTCGGCGCTCAGCTCCGGGGTGGGCCGGCGCATCACCAGGCCGATGGCGTGGGCGGCCGCGCCGTGGATGGCCCGGGCGGAGATGCTGGCGGTGAAACCGAGATCCAGGGCGATCTGCTTGATCCGGGCCCGCAGCTCGTCCGACACGCCGGGGCGGTCGTTGAGCGCGTACGAGACGGCCACGCGGGACACACCGGCGCGCTGGGCGATATCGGTCATCGTGGCCGGCCGGACCATGCCTCTCCCCGGATCTGCACCCTGTTTCCGCCGGCGTGCGCCGTCAGCGCCTCATCGTAACCACCGGCAGGCGGTCAACCGGCCGGTGGCGGCGCGGTGCTGCCGCGCGGGACGAGGTGCGCGGGCTCGGCCGGGCCGGTGGTGATCGGCTGGCCGGCCAGCAGGCCCAGCAGCCGGCGGGCGGCCTGGGCGCCGTAGGCACCGATGTCGTGGGCGAGCGCGGTCAGCGTGGGGTGCACGAGCGCGCAGATCGGCGAGTCGTCCCAGGCGATCACGGACAGATCCATCGGTACGGCGAGGCCCAGCTCCTGCGCCACGGCCAGCCCGGCGACCGCCATGATGTCGTTGTCGTAGATCAGGGCGGTGGGCCGTCGCGCGGTGGAGAGCAGCTCGCGGGTGGCGTCGGCGCCGCTCTCGGCGGTGTAGTCGGTCCACCGCAGCACGGTCTCGGTGAGCCCGCGCTCGGCGCAGATCCGCTCGAACGCCGCGGTGCGGACCGCGGTGTGCGCGAGCTCGCGCAGCCCGGCGATCCGGGCGATCCGCCGGTGGCCGAGGGCGGCGAGGTATTCCACGGCCTCGGTCATCGGCCGGGCGTCGTCGGACCAGACGCTGGGTGGTGACCCGCCCGGGACGGGTGGCCCGATCACGACCGCAGGCAGGGCGAGCCCGGTGACCAGGGCCGGTCGCCCGTCGTCGACGCGGGTGTCGCAGATGAGCACGCCGTCGACCCGGCGGTCGCCGGCCCACTGCTGGTAGAGGGCGGTTTCCGCGCGCTCGTCGGCGACCATCTGCAGCAGCAGCGTGAACCCGTGGGCGGACAGCTCGGCCTCCAGGCCACCGACCAGCTCCATGAAGAACGGCTCGACCGCGAGGGTCTGCGCCGGTCGCCGCAGGGCGAGCCCGACAACCCGGGACGGCCCGCCGGCCAGGGCACGCGCGGAGCTGTTCGCCCGGAAGCCCGCCTCCTCGGCGATGGCGAGGATCCGTTGCCGGGTCGGTTCCGCGACGCCGGGGCGGCCGTTCACCGCGTACGAAACCTGGCTCTTCGACACGCCGGCCAGGCGGGCGATGTCCGCGATCGTGGCTCTCTTCACGCTCGGTGGGGTCGCTTTCGCTCGTCCTGGATCGCGGGTCGCGGCGACCCAGGACGAGCGTATCGGAGCGTGGTCAGGCCGGGAGGTGCCAGACCTGCCAGGCGTTGGTGTTGGTGTCCCAGATCTGCAGGCGGGTGCCGTTGGCGGTGCTGCCGCCGGGGACGTCGAGGTCGCGGCCGGACTGCGGGTTGCGCAGGTGGCCGCTGCTCTGCGCGACCCACTGCTGGGCGCCGGAGCCGTTGCAGTCCCAGAGCTGGATCAGGCTGCCGTTGGCGGTGCCCTGCCCGGTGACGTCGAGGCACTTGCCCAGCGACCGGAGCGTGCCGTCGGTGCCGACCGTCCACTGTTGCGCGGTGGAGCCGTTGCAGTCGTAGAGCTGGACGGCGGTGCCGTTGGCGGTGCCGGCGGCGGCGACGTCGACGCACTTGCCGCCGAGGCCGGTGATCGCACCGGTTCTGGTGCCGGTGGGCGGCGTCGTCGGCTGGTTGCCGGTGGGGATGTGGACCTCGCCCTGGTTGAGCGTGCGGGCGTCGTAGTAGCCGGCCTGGATCGAGGCGGTGGAGTTGTAGTCCGGCATCGTCAGCCAGTCCATCCAGACGCTCCAGAAGACCCACTTGGGCTGGCTGTTCATCTGGCTGGGCTGGGGCACACTGCCGACCTCGGCCAGCGCCATCGGCTTGGTGCCGCCGGCGATGGCGGACAGCGCGTTGTACCAGTCGGTGGACGGGAACTTGCCCACCCAGACGTCCAGCGCGACGACGTCGACGTACGCGTCACCCGGGTAGTAGCTCCGGACGCTCGACGCGCCGCCCGCGACGTCCTTCGGCGCCCACACGTAGATGAGGTTGTTCAGGTTCTTGGACTCCAGGTAGTCGTGGGTGACCTGGAACAGCTTGGCGCTGCCGGCGGCGGCGTTCGCGTTGCCGCCCCACCAGGCCCAGCCCTCGTTCAGCTCGTGCAGCGGCCGGAACATCACCGGGATACCGGCGTCCTTGAGCTGCTGGAAGTACGGGACGAACTGGTCCAGTTTCGCCTTGTAGGCGTTGTTCAGCGAGGTGCCGCTCGTGACGACCTGCGTCCATTCCGCGGCGGACAGCTTGCTGCCCTTCACCGGATTCGCGCCGCCCTCGAAGTCGCACGTCGCCACGTCGGGCCGGCACGCGTGCATGGTGATCGAGCTGAGCGTGCCGTTGGCCCACTCGGTCTTGACCTGGTTGATCATCGTCTGGCGGCTGCTGATGTCGTTCTGGCTGAACCCGAAGTCACCGCCGAACAGGCCGGGGTACTGGCCGGTGATGTCGTGCACCTTGGCGACCCACTGGGCCGGGTTGCCGGTGGAACCACCCTGCTGGCCGGAGAGGGTGTTCTTGCCGGTGAGGCTCTTGAGGTAGGTGATCACGTCGGCCCGGGTGACGCCGGTCGGCGCGGGCGGCGTCGCGGCGGAGGCGGTGCCCTGGCCGACGATGATCCCGGCGCCCAGGACCGCGGTCGCGCCGGCGGCTATCAGGGCGAACACTCTTCGGTGCTTCGACATCGTGGAAATGCCTTTCGAACGGGGATGGTGGGGGAGGGCGCGTAAGCGAGGCCTCGGATTCGACGGTTGAGTGCGTCTCGATGGGGCGCCCGGATGGATCGTCACGGGATGGTGATCGATCGCTGACTCGCCAGAGTCTGTGCAGCTCAGCAGTGATGTAATAGGCGAGAAGGGCGTGCGCTGCCATTGGCGTCGATCGCTGTTGTGCTTAACTCGCTTGTAACTTACTCGGTTCTGACCCGGCGCTGTCAAGCCTTACGGTAAATAAGGTTGTCGATGGCGGGGCTGGTCCTGGACCTCAGCCCGCTACGAACACCTCGAAGGCGCCGGCGGGAAGCTGAACAGCCTTGTCACCGTGACATTCCGACCGAGTCGGTTCAGGCCTTCGCGACGTTCTCTTCGAGGCGGTGCAGCTGTGCGAGCGTGGTGGCCTGCTCGGCCGGGGTCAGGCCGGCGACGGTGAGGTGTTCCAGCTCGGCCCAGATCTGCTCGATGCGGGCGCGGACGCTGTTGCCGGCCGCGGTCGGCTCGACCAGCGTGGCCCGGCCGTCGGCGGGATCGGGCACCCGGCGCACGTAGCCGGCCCGTTCGAGGCGCTGGATCTTGCGGGTGGTGCCGGCCGAGTCGCCGAAGCCGAGCTCGTCGGCGATCCCCGTCAGCCGCATCGGCCCGCGGTCCCACAGCAGGAACAGGATCATCTCCTGGCCCGGGTTCAGCCCGACCTCGCGGAGCAACCGGCCGGCCAGCAGGGAATGGCTCCGGGCCAGCCGGAAGATCGTGTGGCTGATCGGTCCGGCGGCCGCCGCCCGCGGTGCCTCGCTCATGCCGCCACTTTACCTGCCCTGGACAAGTGATGCCGCTCACGAGTGCTGGCAGGTACCTGTCGCGGCGAGCGAGTATCTACCTGTCTACGACAGGTAAATTGACGGAGGCTAGTCATGAGCACTGCATTCGAGCCGATCCGTGTCGGTCGCTTCACCGCCCGCAACCGGGTGGTCATGGCCCCGATGACCCGCAGTCGGGCGTACGGGGACGGCGCCAGCCCCACCGCGCTGATGGCGACCTACTACGGCCAGCGGGCCGGTGCCGGCCTCATCGTCACCGAGGGCATTCAGCCGTCCGCCGTCGGCCAGGGCTACGTGACCACGCCCGGCCTGCACAGCGCCGAGCAGGTAGCCGCCTGGCGGCAGGTCACCGCGGCCGTCCACGAGCGCGGCGGCCTGATCTTCGCCCAGCTCATGCACACCGGCCGGATCGGCCACCCCGACCTTTACGCGACGGACGGCACCCTCGTGCCGGTCGGCGCGTCGGCGGTCCGGGCGGCCGGCCAGGCGTACACGCCACAGGGGCCGCGCGACTTCGTGACCCCCGAGCCCTTGGACGCGGCGGGCATCGCCCGGACGATCGCCGATTACACCGCGGCCGCGAGCAACGCGATCGCGGCCGGGTTCGACGGCGTCGAGCTGCACGGGGCCAACGGCTACCTGTTGCACCAGTTCCTGTCGACGAACGCCAACCAGCGCGACGACGAGTGGGGCGCGACGGTCTCCGGGCGCATCCGGCTCACCGTCGAGGTCGCCCGCTCGGTGGCCACGGCGATCGGGGCCGACCGCCTCGGCCTGCGGATCTCCCCGTCCAACCCGTTCAACGACATCGTCGAGGACGACCACCGGGCGACCTACCGGGCGCTGGTCGACGAGCTCAACCCGCTCGGCCTGGCCTACCTGCACATCGGCGAAGGGCCGGACGCCGAGTTCACCGCCGAGCTGCGTGCGCGGTGGACTGGCACACTGATCCTCAACCCGTACACCCCGGAGGCCTTCACCGGGCCGGAGGCGCTCAAGCTGATCGAGACCGGGGCGACCGATCTCGTCTCCTACGGCGCCCTCTTCCTGGCCAACCCCGACCTCGTCGAGCGCCTGCGAGCCGGCGGCCCGTTCAACACCCCGGACTACACCAAGGCGTACGGCGGGGACCACGAGGGCTACACGGACTACCCGGCGTTGGCCGAATAGCTGTCGGCGGCAGCGAAATCGCCTCGCGTACGGTTCTCCGGCTCCGAGGTCCCGGTCCAGGTCAGCACCGTCGAGCCGGACACCGGGAAACCAGACGGTGGTCTGCGGAAGGATGTCCGGTTCGCGGCTGAACATTTCCGGGCCGGCGGGTTTCTTGCACCGGGTTTGACGGCGGCCAGAGGTTGCCTTGAGGTGACCCGCCGATCTGGTGGGGCATGAACGCCACCGCACTCGCCACCGCCCCCGCCGCCCGCCAGACCGGTGTCGAGCTGACCGTGGTCGTGCCGTTCTACAACCCCGGACCGGCGCTGCGCCCCACCGTCGAACGCCTGGTCACCTGCCTGCGTCAGGCCGGCGTCGCGTTCGAGGTCATCGCGGTCTCCGACGGCTCCACCGACGGTTCCGCGGCCACCCTCACCGGCCTGGCCGAGGTCACCGTCATCGACAACCCGATCAACCAGGGCAAGGGCGCGGCCCTGCACCAGGGCTTCGCCGCCGCCACCGGCGCCTGGATCGGGTTCATCGACGCCGACGGCGACATCGACCCCCAGCACCTGGTCGACTACCTGCTCATCGCCCGCGCCGGCGGCCACGCGGTCGTCTACGCCGACAAGCGCCACACCCACTCGGTCAGCGCCGCCACCCGCCTGCGCAAGCTCATCTCGATCAGCTACTCGACCCTGGTCACCACCATGTTCGGCCTCGGCGTCCGCGACACCCAGACCGGCTGCAAGATCATCCGCCGGGACGTGCTCACCGAGGTCCTGCCCCGGCTGCGCGAGCGCCGCTTCGCCTTCGACCTCGAGTTGTTCGTCGCCGCGAAGGAAGCCGGCATCACCGACCTGCACGCCGCCCCGGTCCGTCTCGAAGCCCGGACTGCCGGCTCGACCGTCAGCACCGCCAGCATCACCCGCACCATCCGCGACACCTTCACCATCTACGGCCGCCGCCGCGACAACCACTACGCCACCTACGCCCTCGCCTCCTGACGGCCAGGACATCGGCCCGTCTTCGAAGCCCACCGAGCCGATTCCGGCTCCACGGCGGTGGACATGCGGTCACAATCCCGTGAGGGTGCGGGCGGGGCGCAGGTGGAAGTTCAGCAATCCCCAGTCCCCACCCCAGTCGCTGCTGCTGGGGACGCTCTGCTTGCAGCGGTAGAGCATCCCGCTGTCATCGACCGCGTGCAGTTCCATCCGCCCGTGCGCCCCGTTCTTCTCCGCGGCGACGTGCCGGATCCGCAGGGTCCGCCCCTGGAACCTCGTCGGCAGCAGCTTCCACGGTGCCCAGCTCCCGCTGTGCGGTGTGGTCTCGAAACGCTGGTGGAGCCGCCCGTCGCCGTCGACGCCGAAGAGGGCGAGCCGCCCGTCCATGTTCAGGGCCAGCTCGACGGCCTCGAACAGACCGTCCAACGGGAGCACCGGGCCCCATTCCTCCTCGGTCCGGGCGTTCGGGTGGTTCATCTTGCGCTGGACGAGCTGGCCGTCCTCGGTGATCCCGACCAGGACGGCACACCCGTCGCTGCCGGTCCGGACCGCCATCCGGGTCACCGCGCCACCGAGCGGAGTCCAGGGATTGCCCCAGCTGCCTCCGTCGGGCGCGTCCTGCCAGCGGTGCTGGATGAGCCCGGTGCTGAGGTTGGCGTACAAATGCAGGTTTCCGGATTGGTCGGTGGCCGCGGCCGCCGTGGCGACGACGCCGTCCAGCGGTTGGGGCGAGGTGTAGGTGCTGCTGTTGGGCGCGGTCTGCGAGCGGCGGGTGACGGCGCCCGAGCTGTCGACGGCGAAGAGCTCGATGCGCCCGTCCCGGTTGCCGGCCGTGGTGACCGACTGCCATCCGGAGCCCTGGCCGATCTTCGTCCAGGCCACCAGGTCCCCGCTGACGGTGCGCTGATGGGTGTTCCAGAGGTTGCCCGCGGCGTCGACCCCGAAAAGCTCCAGCCGTCCGTCCAGGTTGCGGGCGGCCGCGATCGGGGAGCCGACCGGAATGGGTGCGTTGAGCGGGAAGGGCGCCGGTAGCAGGAGCTGGGTGTTGCGGTCCTCGAGCCGTCCCATCCGGCGGGTGATGGCGCGGTTGTCGCCCTCGGCGCCGACCTCGTGCGGGTCGTTGGTGGCCAGTTCCCGTCCCAGGGCGGCGAGCTGGATCGGATCGTTGAGGTCCGCGCCGTGTGCCAGCGGCGCGTCCAGGTCGACCATGGTGGTGAAGATCGAGATCGTGGCCGGTCCGGCCGCGCCGCCGAACTCGCCCGCCTGCTGGGCCTCCGGGCTCGCGGCGATCTCGATGATGCGGCTCTGGATCGGCCAGTCGATGTGCGACGCGGTGCCGATCTCCCAGAACCCGCCGTTGAGCGCCTGCCCCAGCCGGGGATAGGGCTTGATGTCGTTGCGGTGGGTGTGCCCGGTCACCAGCGCGATCACGTTCGGGTAGGCGAGCAGGAGCCGGCGCAGCGCGTCGCCGGTCCACTGGACCGTGCCGACCAGGTCCGGTCGTCCCCTCGGCGGCTGGTCCGCGTTGTCCATCGTGTCCAGGGTGTGATGGCAGAAAATCACAAAGAGCTTATTTTGTACGCCGGGCTGGCTCACGATCGTCGAGCTCGCGCCGTCGGTGAGGCCCCGACCGGGAATGATCAGGTCGTCACCGGGGCGGGTACCGCCCTTCGGCATGGTGATCGACGGCGGCGGGACGGTGGGAACGAGATAGGTCGAGCTGTTGGCCCGCAGCTGGGTCTCGAGCCAGTCCATCTGCGCCTCGGTGATCGACCCGCTCGCGCCGCCGTTGACGTTCACGGTGTTCAGCGTGATGAACTGGACCAGGTCGGAGTCGGCCGACGGGATGCTGTAGTGGGCCTCACCCCGCCCGGCGGTGAACCCGTGCCCGGCCGGTGTGCCGGTGGTGGTGAAGTGCTCCTGGACGAACGCGCGCTGGCCGAGCAACCGGCGGTCGTCGTCCGGGGTGACATTCACCCTGATCAGGTTCCGGGCGATGGCCAGCTTGTCGGTGAACCCGAAGTCGTCGTAGAGGGCCGGCAGCGTGGCCGCGGTGTCGACGATCTTCTCCCCGCCGACCGCGACGTCCCGGGGGTCGCCGGTCCAGATCTGCTGAAGGTTCTCCGTCGAGAAGAAGTCGGGGTCCAGCGGCACGTTGCCCTGGACCTCTCCGTCGTGGTTGCCGTATGCGGCATACCAGGGCATGCCCAGGCCGATCGACGTGTACGGCGCACGCGCCGCCGCGAGCACGCCGGGGATGCCGGGAAAACCGAGCTGTTTGTACTTGTCCGGCACGGTGGTGGCGGGAGCCCAGAACTCCGGGTCGTGGAAGCCGCTCGGATTCCCGCCGGCGAGGTTGGAGCCGACACTCTCGTCCACGCCGATGGCACCGGAGTCGGGGCGGATCATCTGCCCGCCGTCGAGCAGGTCGATGTACCAGCGGGTCTCGTTGTACTGGCAGTTGTCCGTCATGTCCCCGGTGACGATGGTGAAGCCGAGCGGAGTCCTGGTCCGCGGCCCGCTGGTCATTCCCCGGATGGCCTTGACCATGGCGTGCGTGAGATGCGTCGACAGGAATTCGTGCGGCCGGTACGCCGAGTCGAACGGGTAGGTGCCGAAGTGCGGTGCGCCGGAGTTCGCGTAGCGGTCCAGGAACTCGACCCGCGCGGGCGACTGGTCGTCCACGATGTGCAGGTCGGTGAACTGGACGAACGCCGTGATCGGCAACGTCACGTGGCCCGGGGTGCGCCGCATCGGGGTCTGGAGCAGGTGCGGTTCTCCGTCGCCTTCGATCAGCGACTGATAGCCGGCGGTCTTGTCGTAGCTCATCCGCTGAACCGTCCTGTCCCAGGACGTGATCGGTGGCGGGACGGGTGCCGCCACCGGAAGTGCCGCGGCATCGGCGGCGGTGGCCACGAGACCGTCCAGCAGACCCGAGGACAGGACGATCCCGGGACCGATGGCGGCCGCGCCGCGGAGCACCTGACGCCGGCTGAGACCACGGCCGTCCGGCTGCGGGCCGGTCTCCGCGGAGTCTTCCTGGTGTTGGCCCATGCCATGAATCCCTTCACTGCGCAGATCATCGACATCTGCCGTCCGACGGGGGTCCGGTGCGTACCGGCCCATCACGAAGGCGTTCCACGCCGTTCCATCGATATGCGGTCACCGCCTCGCGACCGCGACCGGGCTGCCTCGGTTTCTCGTACGTCCGGGATCGGATTCAGGAGGGCTGTAGTGATCGTCGCCCCGCTGGACATGAGGGGGTGTGAACCGATCCAATGCGCTCGTGGTGGCCGATCAACGAGGGGAAGTCCCGCTCGATGACGAGGCCACCTTCCGAACCCTGTTCGAGGCGGCCTACGACGATCTGCTCGGCTTCGTCGAGCGCCGCACCCATCAGCTGGCCGCCGAGGACATCGTCGCGGAGGTCTTCCTGACCGCCTGGCGTCGCCTCGACGACGTCCCGCGCGACCTGGACCAGGCCCGCGCCTGGCTGTTCACGGTCGCACATCACACGCTGCGCAACCGCCGCCGCAGCGACCACCGGCAGCAGGCGGTCGCCCTGCGCATCCTTCGCGAACCCGGTGCGGCCGACAGCATCGCCGAACCGGCGGACGTCGCCAGCCGCATCGACCTGAACCGCGCGTGGGAGCAACTGAACCACGACGATCAGCAGGTCATCGCTCTGACCGTCCTGGACGGGCTGACCGGTCCGCAGGCCGCCACGGTGCTCGGCATCTCCAGCACCGCGTTCAGCCTGCGACTTCTGCGCGCCCGCCGTCGCCTGCGCAAGCACTACTCCGGGGGCATCGCTGCCGCCTCCCCCTCCATCACCACGAATCCGGGAGCCATCCGATGAACAGCACCGACAGCCGAAAGCTCGACCAGCAGTTGCGGGCCGCGGCCCAGCCCGTCGCCGCGGGCCGGGTGCATCACGTTTCCGCCCAGGCCCTGCTGGAGCGCATCGTCAGCAGTCCCCGGACCGCCGAGGCGCCGCCGGCCAGCGCGCTCCGCCCCGCACTCCACTGGCGGCGGTGGGCGGTGGCCGGCGTCGCTGCGGCTGCTGTGTCCGCCGCTGCCTTGATCGTTCCGGGTGTGGGTGACGAGGCGGCGTACGCCTCCTGGACCGCGACCCCGGCCGCGCTGCCGGCCGGCGCGGCCGAGACCCTCAGCCGCGACTGCATGACCCAGAAACTGGCACCGGACTGGGGTTACACCCAGGCCGAGCTGGACCAGGCCCGCGAGGTGCTCGGCGAGACCCGCGGCGCCTATCAGTACGTCACCGTGGCCACGGGCCGGTGGACGGCCACCTGCTTCCGCGACAAGGCCGGTTCGGTGCACTGGGGCAGCTCCTTCGAGTCACCGGTCCCCGACGCCCAGCTCGGCGGCAAGGGTGTCGAGCTGCAGGCCTGGGGCCAGCTCAAGACCAGCGAGGGGTACGCCCGGCTGATGGCGGGCCACCTCGGCGCCGACGTGACCGGTGTCGACGTCACCCGGCCGGACGGGACGACGGTCCGGGCCACGGTCCGCGACCGTTACTTCCTCGCCTGGTATCCCGAGGCGGCGGAGGAGACCCGCCCGACAACCATCACCCTGCGGCTCAAGGACGGCGGCACCGTCACGGACCTGTCGGCCCGCGACCTCTACGAGGCGCCGAAGCTGGACTGATCCCGATCGGTCGGCTTCGTGCGCCGCGCGCGGTCAGCCGCGGCGGCAGTTGTAGGCGACCTTCGTGCCGGCCTGGATCGGTGACGGCTCGATGAGGTTCAGCGTGGCGGTCTCGGTGGTTCTGCCGGTGCCGTCGAAGGTCCAGTGGAGCGTGAGCGCGGCGGTGCGCTGGCCGGTGCCGATCTGCTCGGTGAGCATGGTGCCGGGCTCCGCGTCCGTGCGGAACCACTGGTAGCGGAGCACGCCGCTCCGGCCGTTGGTGTGCACGGTGGCGACCACGTCGACGGTGACGTTGCAGCGGGTGCCGGCGGGACGGGGTACGGCCACCGTGACGCTCTCCACCTCCAGGGGCCGCAGCCGCTGCCAGAGGTAGAACCCGGCCACCACGACCAGTGCCAGGGTCAGCAGGCTGGAGAGCACCGACACCAGCCGGCGCCACACCGGGCGGGGCCGTTTGGCGGGGGCGGCGGCCGGCCAGGCCGGGGTGGGCTGTGGGGCCACCGGCACGCCCGGTCCGAACCGCAATTCGCCGGCTGCTCGTACCGTCGGATTGTCATCGGCCGGGAGATGGACGGTCGAAGCGGACGGGCTGACCTGAGGGCCCGGGTCCGGTGCGGGCAACCGGGTGGTGCGGTTGGAGCCGCTGAAGCTGGCGGTCGCGTCCGGGTCGCCCAGGTACACCGTGGGGACCGGGCGGTCGACGGTCGCCCAGGGATCGACAGGTGGCGTCCGGTCGTCGAAGGGTCCGTCCGGGCGGGTCACGCCTGCCGTCCCCGCGCCGGCACCTGCTGCTGTGCAGTGGGCATGGCGTGCTCCTAACCGGGGGTGCAGATGTTGGTGAGGGTGACATAGGTCGGCGACGCCGACCGGGCCGAGTTGCCGGCCGCGTCGACGGCGACCGCGGAGACCGGGACGCGGGTGGCCGACCTCGGCATCGGCAGCGGGCCGAGCGTTCCCCGGAAGATGCCCTTGCCCACCGAGTCCATCGCCACGGTCGAGGTGCTGCCGCCCAGGGTGTAGGCGAAGCTGACCTTCAACTCGCCCGGGCCGCTCTCATCGTCGGTGACGGTCACCGCGATGGTGCTCGTGCGGGTGCCGTACTGGCAGTTCTCCGCCTCCAGGGACGTCCCGCGCGCGCTGACCGTCCCCACGGTGGGGGCGGTGGTGTCCGGTGGGGGAGTCGGCGAGGTGCTGGTCGACGGGCTCGGTGAGGGCTTGGTGGGCGTGGGCTTGGTGGGCGTGGGCGCGGTGGTGGCTTCGACGGTGGGCGAGGTGGACGAGGCCGGGCTGGTGGTGACTGTCGGTGGCACCGTGCTGTCCGAGGTCGCGGTGGTCGGCGAGGGGATCACGCTGGGCGCCGCGGCCACCACCGGGTCCGCGGCGACCGGGGCGGCCTGGCCACCCGCGAGGGCCGGGGTCTCGTCAGCTGCGGCGGCGTACTGGTATCCCGCCAGACCGATCAACAGGACCGCGACGAGGGCGCCGCCGGCCAGCACGGTCTTCTTGCGTACGCCGGAAGAACCGAGGGAACGGCCCGGCGTGTCGTCGGCGAGCGAGGTCGTGGCGAGGCTGGTCGCGCCCCCGCTGCCGTCGGGGAACGGCCACAGCAGGGCGAGCAGGGCGGCCCGGCGTGCCAGCTCACGCACTCCGCGGTCCTCCCAGTCCGGACCGTACGCCGTGCCGGCCACCCGCTCCAGGTCGTCGAGGAAGGCGAGCGCGTGCTGCGGACGGTCGGCGGGCTGCTTGGCCATGCCGTGCCGGAGCAGGTCGTGCACCGGGGCCGGCGCCGGGTCGGTCGGGATGGGCGCGTTGGCGTGCTGGTCGTGCAGGGCGAACACGTTCGGCCCGTCGTACGGCGGCTTGCCGGTCAGGCACTCGAAGAACGTCGCGGTGGCGGCGTAGATGTCGCAGGCGGGTGTCGCCGGCGCGCCCGTCCACTGCTCGGGGGCCATGTAGCGGGGTGTGCCGGAGACGACGGTGTCAGCGCCCTGACCGACCGGCGCGGCGATGCCGAAGTCGGCGAGCTTGCTCAGCCCGTCCTCGTTCACCAGCACGTTCTCCGGCTTGTAGTCGCGGTGCACGACACCGTGGGCGTGCGCCGCGGCCAGCCCGGAGAGAGAACCTTTCAGTACGCAGAGCGCCGCCTCAGGGCCGGTCGGGCCGTGCTCGCGCAGCATGTGCCGCAGCGACACCCCGTTGACCAGCTCCATCACGATCGCCGCGCCGTCGGCCGACTCGACGTACTCGTAGAGCCGGGACACGTACGGATCGTCGATCTCCGCGAGCAGCTGCGCCTCGCGCCGGAAAGCGGCCCGGAACGAGGCGTCGTCGCCGAGATCGCGGATCAGGTACTTGATCGCGACCGGGGTGCCGGTCGCGTCGTGGGTGGCGAGGACGACGCTGCCCGACGCACCGGCGCCGAGCGGGCGAACAGGCGTGTAGCCGGACAGCTGCCAGCCGTTCATTCGGGGCACTCCACCATCCATGGGGGCGGATGTCTGGCTCCGCCGCGCGGACCATTCTGGTCGTGAGAAAACCATATTGGATCCGCGCAACGGCTCCTTCCATCAGCCGGTCGGGCGACCCCAACCGCGCCTAGGGGTTTCTCGGTTTACTGGACCAACTGGAAGTTGGGGATCTTCGGTTGACGGTCCGAGCGGGGCTGCCGGATGTCCTGCACGACGGCGCCCTCGGGGATCGTCGTCCGTGAGATGCCAGCGATGCGGGGTCAGCTGCGGCCGAGCATCTCCGCGGTCAGGACGTTGCCGCCCAGGCCCCAGCCGCCTTCGGCGACCTCGTCGACCAGGACCAAGGTGGTCGCGCGGGCGCGTTCGCCGTACACCTCGGCGTAGGCGTCGGTGACGGCGTCGATGAGCTTCTTCTTCGACTCCGGGGTCAAGGTGTCCGCGGGAACCTTCAGGTTGGCGAATGGCATGGTCATTTCTCCTTTGGTACGGACGATGACGTCAACAGATCCTCGATGCCGAGGCGGTGGTAGAACTCGCCGCGGATACGGTCCGCGACGGCCGAGACCACCTCGCTGCCGTCCTGGCTCGGGTCCACGTGGGTGCGGAACGGCCGCGAAGAGGCGGGCAGGCCGATGACCCGGACGATCTCGTCGGCCACCGACTGCACGTCGGCGTCCGGCGGGATCAGGGCGGCCAGCCGCTGGTCGATCTCGGCGCGGAGCACGCCGTAGAGGGGTTCGTAGGCGGTCTCCCGCTCCCGATCGGCCGGGTGGCCGGCGTGCAGGAAGTGGTTGGTGCCCGAGGTGAAGGCGCCGGGGACCACGATGGTGGTGCCGATCCCGAACCGGATCAGCTCGGCCGCGTAGCTCTCGGCCAGGGCGTCCATCGCCGCCTTGGCCGCGAAATACGGTGCGAGGAAGGGCGGGTGGCCCCCGCGGGTGGAGGAACTGCCGACCCAGACGAGCAGCCCGGAGCCCTGCTCGCGCAGCACCGGCAGGGCGGCCCGGTTGACCCGCTGGGTGCCGACCACGTTGACGTCGTAGACGTCGGTGAGCTGCTCGGGGGTGAACGCCTCGGCCGGCCCGAGGACCATGTGGCCGGCGTTGTGCACGACCACGTCGAGGCGGGTGTGGCGCTCGACGATCGCGGCGACGGCCGCGTCGGCGGAGGGCTGCGACTGGACGTCCAGGTCGACCGCCGAGACCGCCAGGATCTCCGCGGCCGCGAGCTGGTCGAACGCCGCGACTGCCGGAGCGTTGCGGCCTGCGGTGGCGCGCATACCGGCGACGACGGTGTGCCCGGCTCGGGCCAGAGCCTCCGCGGTCAGCTTGCCGAAGCCGCTGGAGGCGCCGGTGACGAGCACGACGGCCATCAGATGATCCCGCCGTTGGCGCGGACGACCTGGCCGTTGACCCAGCGTCCGCCCGGCCCGGCCAGGAACGCGACGACCGCGGCGATGTCGGCCGGGGTGCCGAGCCGCTCCAGCGGGGGTTGTTTGGCCAGGTGCTCGATGGTCGCCTCGTCCTTGCCCTCGAGGAACAGGTCGGTGGCGGTCGGCCCGGGCGCGACGGCGTTGACGGTGATGTCCCGGCCGCGCAGCTCCCGCGCCAGGACCAGGGTCATCGCCTCGACGGCGCCCTTACTGGCGGCGTACCCGCCGTAGCCGGGGAACTGCAGGCCGACGACCGAGGTGGACAGCAGCACGACCGCGCCGCCCGGGCGCAGCCGGCGGGCCGCCTCGCGCGCCACGACGAAGGTGCCCCGGATGTTGGTGCGGTGCATGGCGTCGAGGTCGTCCAGGTCCAGCTCGGCGATCGGGGACAGCGCCATCCGGCCGGCGGAGTTGACGACGACGTCGACGCCGCCGAACGTCCGCGTGGCGGTGTCGAACAGGGCCGCCACGGCGTCCTCGTCGGCGACGTCGGCCTGGGCCGCGACGGCCTGCCCGCCGGCGGCGGTGATCTCGTCGACGACCTGCTTCGCCGCGACCTCGTTGCCGGCATAGCCCACGACGACGGCCTGGCCGGCCGCGGCGAGGGAGGTGGCGATGGCGCGGCCGATGCCACGGGAAGCGCCGGTGACGACGGCGACTCGGTGCTCTGCCATGAGTGCCCTCCAAGATCAATAGTGGCGATAGCGGGTTTGCGTATCGCCGATATGACGAACGTAGCACGGCGCTCGGATCGTTGCTAGCGATGTGACGTAGCATTGATTCATGAGCGACGAGGAAGACCCCGGACGGTCCCGCCGCCGACGTGGCACCGCCGGTCCGGCCGACGACACGAGCGTCCGGACGGCGCTCGTCGAGGCCGCCGAGCGGCAGCTCGCCGCGTCCGTGGACGGCGACATCGCCACCCGGGCGGTGAGCGAGGAGGCCGGGGTCAGCCAGCCGGTGCTGTACCGGTTGTTCGGCGACAAGCGCGGCCTGCTCGACGCGGTCGCCGATGCCGGCTTCGACCGGTACGCCCAGCGCAAGGCCGGGCTCGAGGCCACCGGCGACCCGGTCGCCGACCTGTATGCCGGCTGGGACGACCACATGGCCTTCGCCGCCGAGAATCCCGCTCTCTACCGGTTGATGTTCGCCCCGCGCCCGCAGTCGGCCGCGACGGCCTACCGGCGCATCCTGGACCTGCTGGAGAGCACCCTGCTGCGCTGTGCCGCTCGCGGAGCCCTCGCCACCACGCCGCAGTCGGCGGCCCAGCTGATCCTGCCGGTCAACATCGGCGTGGCTCTCAGCCGGATCGCCCAGCCCGCGCTGTTCGGCGATCCGGCGCTGTCACACACGGCCCGCGATGCCGTCTTCGCCGCCGTCCTGGCCGATCCCGCCGCGCCGAGCGGCCCGGATCCGGTCCGCGCCGCCGCCCGACAGCTCCGTTCCCAGCTCGCCCTGACCGGAACTGATCGGCTCGAACCGGCGGAGACGGCCCTGCTCGACCGCTGGCTCGACCGGATCGACCAGCCCGGCTGACCCGGAGCCTGTGCCTGCCAGGGGTACCCCCGAGCAGGTGTGGTTAGCGGCTCTTCCCCGCCCCATGCTTCTCGGCATGAAGCACCCGAGAATCACCCGCGCACTGCTGGTCGCGGCCGTCCTGGCCTCCGGAGCGTTCGCGCCGATGGCGGCGAGCGCCGCCCCGGCCCTGCCGGTTTCCGGCGCCACCACCGTGGTCCACTTCGACCTCGCGGCCGGGCAGATGCCGGAGAACATCGTCGCGGATCGCGACGGCGGCGTCGACGTCACGTTCGCCGGCGCGCGGCAGGTCGCGCGGATCGACAACCACGGAAAGGTACGGGTGCTGGCCACGCTGCCCGCCCCGACCGACCCGGCGGCCGTGACGCCGCTGCTCGGTTTCCCGCTGACCACCGGCCTGGTGCGCGACGGCCGCACCTTCTACGTGCTCTACGCGACCGGGTCCGCGAAGGAGACCGGCGTCTGGACGTTCACCGAGGGCAACCCGCCCCGCAAGCTCGCCGACCTGCCCGCCGACGGCCTGCCCAACGGCCTCGCCCGGGACGGCCGGACCGGCACGCTCTACGTGACCGACTCGGCGAAGGGCGCCGTCTACGCCGTCACGGCCACGGGCCGCGTGGAGGTCTTCAGCACCGACGCGGCGCTCGCGCCGACCGGCTTCTTCGGTGTCAACGGCGCCAAGGTCCGCGACGGCCACCTCTACGTGTCCAACTTGGATCAGGGAACCCTGTTGCGTACGCCGGTGAGCGGCCGCACGGCCGGGGTCTTCACGACGGTCGCCTCCGGGCTGGCCGGTATCGACGACTTCGCCTTCACCGGCCACGGCGACCAGGTCCTCGCCGGCCTCGTCACTGAGAACAAGGTGGTCCTCGCCGGCGGCGGCAGGCCGGTCAGCACGGTGCTGACCGCCGCCGACGGCCTGTCCAACCCCACGTCCGTCCTGCTCCGCGGCGGCACGGCGTACGTGCCGAGCGCCGCCTACACCACCCAGAACGACCCCAACCTGCTCATCCTGCGGCTCGGCAGGGGCCGCCACTGAGGATCTAGCCCCAACGCCGTTCAGTTAGGGCTGGGTGGCTTCTGTCAAGATCAGGACGTTGATCTCGGTGGTGGCTTGGTAGGTGGTGCGGTCGATGTTGGGGCCGCGG